>JAYSXE010000310.1:0-35989 GCA_043717565.1 Burkholderiales bacterium
ACCAACGCCTGGCGCGGCGACCCCTACCCGATCGACACGCTGATGATCTTCATGGCCAACATGGCCTGGAACTCGACGATGAACACGTCAGAGATCCGCAAGATGCTGAACGACACGCACCAGGGTGGAGACAAGGACGGGCAATACAAGATTCCTTTCCTGGTGGTGTGCGACGCCTTTCAGAGCGAGATGACGGCCTATGCCGACCTGATACTGCCCGACACCACCTACCTGGAACGGCACGACTGCATGTCGCTGCTGGACCGCCCGATCAGCGAATTCGACGGCCCCATGGACGCCGTGCGCGTGCCCGTGCTGCCGCCCACCGGCCAGTGCAAGCCGTTCCAGGAGGTGCTGGTGGAACTGGCTGGGCGCCTGAGGTTCCCGGCCTTCACCGCGGCCGACGGCAGCCGCAAGTTCCGCGACTACCCCGACTTCATCGTCAACTACGAAACCGCGCCCGGCTCGGGCATCGGCTTCCTGGCCGGCTGGCGTGGCAAGGGCGGCGAAAAAAGCATGCGCGGCGAGCCCAACCCCAAGCAGTGGGAGATGTACGAAAAGAACAACTGCGTCTTTCACCACCGGCTGGAACCCGGCCACCAGTACATGCGCAACTGGAACGACGGCTACATGCGCTGGGCGCAGGGCGCCGGTCTGCGCCGAGATCGCGACCCCGTCGTCATCCACATCTATTCTGAATTCCTGCAGCGCTTCCGCCTGGCTGCGCAGGGCAAGCACAAGGGCAAGCAGCCGCCTGAACGCCTGCGCCAGCGCGTGGCCACCTACTTCGACCCGCTGCCTTTTTACTACGCGCCGCTGGAAGAGCAGGCCACCGACACCACGCGCTTCCCGCTGAACGCGGTGACGCAGCGGCCGATGGCGATGTACCACTCGTGGGATTCGCAAAACGCCTGGCTGCGCCAGATCCACGCGCACAACCACCTGTTCGTCAACACCGCCACCGCGCTGGCCGCCGGCATTGCCGACGGCGGCTGGATGTGGGTGGAATCGCCCTGGGGCAAGGTGCGCTGCATGTGCCGCACCAGTGAAGCGGTAGAGCCCGGCACGGTGTGGACCTGGAACGCCATCGGCAAGGCCGCAGGGGCCTGGAACCTGGCGCCCGACGCCAACGAATCGCGCAAGGCGTTCCTGCTGAACCACCTGATCAGTGAAGAGTTGCCGACAGCTGGCGGTGGCCGCATGTCCAACAGCGACCCCATCACCGGCCAGGCCGCCTGGTACGACGTGCGTGTGCGCATCTACCCGGCCGGGCCTGAAGAACAGCCCATCAGCTGGCCCCAGACCAAGGCTGCGATGGGCATGGTGCCCGGCATGGCGGCGGCGCCCAAACGCCGCAGCTGGATGGCTGGGCTGGGCCTGGGCAAGTTCGTTGCAAAGAAAGAGGGGCAGTCATGACCCAGCTTGCGAAACAGGAGTGCAAGCGATGACCCAGCTTGCGTTGGTCATCGACCTCAACGTCTGTGTCGGCTGCCACGCCTGCGTGACCAGCTGCAAGCAGTGGAACACCTCGGGCGCCGCCGGCCCGCTGGTGGACGACAGGCCTTACGGTGCCGACCCCACCGGCACCTTCTTCAACCGCGTGCAGACCTTTGAAGTGGGCGAGTACCCAAACACGCAGACGGTGCACTTCCCAAAGAGCTGCCTGCACTGCGAAGACCCGCCCTGCGTGCCGGTGTGCCCGACGGGCGCGAGCTACAAGCGTGCCGAAGACGGCATCGTGCTGGTGGACGTGGACAAGTGCATAGGCTGCAAATACTGCGCCTGGGCCTGCCCTTACGGTGCGCGCGAGATGGACGACGAGCGCAAGGTGATGAGCAAGTGCACGCTGTGCGTGGACCGCATCCACGACCAGGACCTGCCGGTGGCCGAGCGCAAGCCCGCCTGCGTGCTGGCCTGCCCGCCCAACGCGCGCTTGTTCGGCGACGTGCACGACCCCGAGAGCGAAGTGTCGGTGGCCATCCGCGACCGCGGCGGCTACACGCTGATGCCCGAATGGAACACCCGCCCCGCCAACCACTACCTGCCGCGGCGGCGCACCGACCTGAAGGTGCATGCCGAAGACCTGGTGCGCGTGGACAACCCGCTGAAGATCGACGGCAAACAACCCGGGACCCCTTACCAAGGGGGTGGGCGTGAAGACTATGCAACCTGAAACCCTTGGCACCTGTTCGCCCCGGGAAGCTGGAGGCCGCCTCGAATGAACCCCGCCTTCTCCGTCATCTTCCTGTCCACGCTGTGCGGTGCGGCGCAGGGCCTGTTCATCGCGCTGTGGGGCGCTGAACTGGCCGGCTTCGGTTTTGACGCCCAGGAGCGCGGCTTCTTCGTGCTGGGCGGCGGCGTGGCGCTGGTGCTCAGCGGCCTGGGCCTGGTGGCGTCGTTTTTCCACCTCGGCCGGCCCGAACGCGCCTGGCGCACGGCCACCATGTGGCGCACCTCGTGGCTGTCGCGTGAAGTGATTGCACTGCCGCTCTTCATGGCGCTGCTGCTGGCCTGGACGGTGATGCAGTTCAACGGCCGCGGTGGCACGCTGGGTGTGGGCCTGCTCACCGCGCTGGCCTGCTGTGCACTGTTCGTCTGCACGGCCATGATTTACCAGTCGTTGCGCTTCCTGCAGGAATGGGCCAGCGCCTTCACGCTCGTCAACTACACGCTGCTGGGCCTGGCCTCAGGCTTCGCGCTGGCCGCAGCGCTGTCGTCCCACGGCCCCGCGTTCAACGCCGTGCCGCTGACGCCGGCCTTCGCAACCTGCGCGCTGTTCTTCACGCTGGTGGGCTGGGCCAGCCGCAGCCTGTCGCTGCTGCGCAATGCACGGCTGAAGCCGAAATCCACGGTGCAGAGCGCGCTGGGCATTCGCCACCCGAAGGTGGTGCAACGGTCCATGGGTTTCATGGGCGGCTCTTTCAACACCCGCGAGTTCTTCCACGGCCGCACCGCAGGCGCGCTGCTGCTGGTGAAGTGGGGCTTCATGGCGGCGGCCTTTGCGCTGCCGCTGCTGCTGCTGTGGGGCGGCCTGGTCACTGGCCACCCGGCACTGTTCGGCCTGGCCTTCGTGGTGCAGTACCTGGGGCTGCTGGCCGAACGCTGGTTCTTCTTTGCGCAGGCCAACCACCCGCAGAACCTGTACTACCAGGCGGTGTCTTGATGCGGGCCACCCTCGCCACCCGCGCCACCCGCGCCACCGGTGTGGGCGCAGTGGCGCTGCTGGTGCTGCATGCGGGCGTGGCGGCGGCATCGGGCGTTGACGGCGCGGCCGTGGCCCAGGCATCGGGCGCCGCCGCCGCCGTGCCGTGGTGGGTGTGGCCGCTGGCGCTGTTCGGCTGCTGTTTCCTGATGGGCATCGTGGCCGTGCCCGCCGGCATAGGCGGCGGCACGCTGTTCGTGCCCATCGTCGGCAGCTTCTTTCCCTTCCACCTCGACTTCGTGCGCGGCGCCGGCCTGCTGGTGGCGCTGGCCAGCGCGCTGTCTGCCGGGCCCATGCTGTTGCGCGGCGGGCTGGGCAGCCTGCGGCTGGCGCTGCCGCTGGCGGTGCTGGCGTCGGCGTCTTCCATCGGTGGCGCCATGCTGGGTTTGGCGATGCCGGCCCACATCGTGCAAATCCTGCTGGGCGTGCTGGTGCTGGGCATCGTGGTGCTGATGTTCACGGCCAAGAAGTCGGAGTTTCCTGACGTGCAGCAGCCCGACGCGCTGTCGCAAGCGCTGGCGCTGAACGGCATCTTCATCGACGGCGCCTCGGGCCGGGTCGTGAAGTGGCAGGTGCACCGCACGGTGCCGGGCTTGCTGGTGTTTCTGGGCATTGGTGTGCTGGCCGGCATGTTCGGCATTGGCGCGGGCTGGGCCAACGTGCCGGCGCTGAACCTGTTGATGGGCGCGCCGGTGAAGGTGGCCGCCGGCACGTCGGGGCTGGTGCTGTCGCTGGTGGACTCGGCCGCGGCCTGGGTCTACATCAACCGCGGCGCGGTGCTGCCGATGATCGCTGTGCCCTCGGTGGTGGGCATGATGCTGGGCGCCAAGATCGGCGCGCGGCTGCTGGGCGTGCTGAAGGGCGAGGTGGTGCGCCGGCTGGTCATCACCGTGCTGCTGTTCGCTGGCCTGCGCGCCCTGCTCAAGGGCTTGGGGGTGTGGCCGTGAGCCGCGGCGACGCGCCGCGCACGGGCGCCGCTGGCGCGCCGGCCATCCAAAGCGCCGAGCAGTTGCGCTACGCCACGCTCTTGGACTGGGGAACGCGCATCGGCCTGGTGGTGCTGGTAGCCAGCTTCGTGGCTTATGCCGGCGGCTGGCTGGAACCGCAGGTGCCGCTGCAGCGCCTGCCCGAGCTTTGGTCGCAGCCGGTGGGCGCCTTCCTGGCGCAGACGCAAATGCCCACCGGCTGGGGCTGGCTGGCGCTGGTCACCAAGGGCGACATGGTGGGCCTGCTGGGGATCGCCATCCTGGCCGGTTGTTCGGTGCTCTGCCTGCTGGCCCTGGTGCCGCATTACTGGCTCAGGGGTGACAAGGCCTACGTGGCTTTGTGCCTGGCCGAAGCGGCGGTGGTGGTGCTGGCCGCATCGGGCCTGGTTTCGGGTGGACACTGACGCCATGCCTTCAACGCAGCCCGTCCAGCCTTTCCGGCCCTTTCAGCACCTGCTGCTGGCCACCGAACACACCGCTTTCGACACCGGCGCCGAGGCCCTGGCCCTGGCGCTGGCGCAGCGCAGCGGTTTGCCACTGGCCGTGGTGCTGCCGATGCTGAGCAACGCCGAGTTCGAGATGGTGGCGCCGCAGCTGGCCGCCAAGGCCGATGCCGTGACTGCAGCGCGCATCCGGGCGCTGCAGCAACAGGCGTTGCTGCTGGGCGTGACGCTGGTTCCCCAAGTTCGCCGCGGTGCCGATCTGGGGGCTGAAATCGTGGCCGAGGCGGCCAGCGCGGGTGCCGACCTGCTGGTCATCCGCCGCCGCGGCGAGCGCGGTTTCCTGTCGCGCCTGCTGGTGGGTGAAATGGTCGCCCAGGTGGTGGCGCAGTCGCCCTGCAGCGTGCTGGTGGCGCCGCGCGCTGCGGCGCTGTGGCAGCAGCGCGTGATGGTGGGCGTGGACCCGCAAGCCCCCGACGCCGCCTGCGTGGCCACCGCCGCGGCGCTGGCCGCTGCCAGCCGCTTGCCGCTGGTGCTGGTGTGCGTGGCGGCCGACGCCGGCGAACACGCCCAGGCCGCACAGGCGCTGCAGGCTGCGCTGCAACAGGCGCAGCGCGTGCACGCCGACAGCACGGGCGAGGTTCTCACCGGCCCCGCAGCGCCCACGCTGCTGGCCGCCGCCCAGGAGCGTGGTGCCGACCTGCTGGTGGTGTCCAGAAACCGGCCGGGCGCCTCAGCCCGCCCTGTAGTGGGCAGCACGGCGCAGGCCGTCATGGGCCACACCGCGGCGGCGTTGCTGGTGCACGTGGGCCTGCGGGCCTGACGAGGCCCCACGCCGGGCGCCGTCTTGGCGATGGCCGCGCGGCGCGGCGCGCGCGAACACACCGTTGCGCCAGCCGCACGAGCAGTGCCGGCGGCCCACGCGGGTGAGAATGGCGCGATGAGCGAAGCACTGACCTACCTGCTGAAGGCCCGGCCCGACGCCGTGAGCCACTACTTTGCGTTCCTGAAGGCCTGCGGTACGCACCTGGACCCGAAGACGCGCAACCTCATCAGCGTCATCACCAAGGTCGACGCGCAGACCGAGCGCGGCTTCAAGCAGTACCTGAAGCGCGCGTTGGCCGAAGGCTGCAGCCCGATGGAGGTGCTGGACGCGCTGCTGATGGCTTTCCCCACGCTGGGCCTGAGCAAGATCGTCTGGGCGGTGGACATCATCCTGGCCATGAACCTGCCGGGCTTTGACCCCGCAGTCCTGGCACAGCCTGCGGTGGCCGGCCCGGCCGCGGCGCTGCCCGGAACCCCGGCCACCTGGCACGACCTGCTGGCCACGCGCGGCTTCAAGGTCGGTGACACGCAGCGCGTGGACTGCGACGGCCGCAGCCTGTTTGTGCACCGTGTGTCGGCGAAAGACTGGCAGGTCTACGACAGCCGTTGCCCGCACCAGGCCACCAACATCCCGCACCTGGCGCTGCAGGGCCACCAGCTGACCTGCCCCAAGCACGGCTGGAGCTTTGACGTGCGCAGCGGTGGCTGCACCGCGGTGGGCGACCGCGGGCTGACCCGCTGGCCGCACCGCGTGGCTAAGGGGCGTCTGCTGGCGCAGTGGTAGCTGCGCCGGCCGCGCCGGCCGGTGGTGCATCTGCCGCAGCAGGTGCAGCCGGTGCAGCCTGCAGCTTCTTCCACGCCTGAAACCCACCGGCCACCGACAGCGCCTTCGGGTAGCCCAGTTCGCGCAGCATTTGAGCCGCGTACAGGCTGCGCCGGCCGCTGTTGCACAGGCACAGCAGGATGTGGTCTCGCCCGTGGTGGGCCAGGTTCACCAGCTTGATGAAACTCAGCGCGTCAAATTCCGTGGGCGCACCGGCGTCCAGCACTTCCTGCTCGTCGGCGGTCAGCGATTCGCCCAGGATGCGTTTCACCTCGAACATCGGCACGTGCACGGTGTCGGGCACGCGGCCTTTGACCTGCAGCTCAAAAGACTGGCGGATGTCGAAGATCGTGCCCAAGCCCAACTGTCGCAGTTCCAGCGCGCTGGCCAGGCTGATTTCCAGCACCGCGCGGTTGGCCGGGCTTTCAACGGACTGGTCGGGTTCGGGCAGAGCTTGCATCGTGGGGTTCAGTGAAAACCCGGGATGCTACGCCGGAGTGGTGCCGGCGTGAGGCAGTGGGTTTACCCCGCCAACCGGGCGTGGTGGCGTCGGTCATCCTCGATTCGACCACCGCCTGGATTGAACCAAAGTCGCTGTAGAGTGACCTGTGCAGCCCACGCCGCGGAGTTCATGATTCCGGGCCCCTTCTCTGGAACTTCACCACCATGACCCACACCCTGACAGCCCCCGTTCGCTCGCTCGTTGCTCTTGGCCTCAGTGCCTGTCTGCTGGCGGCCTGCGCAACACCCGGCGCACCGAGCGCACCCCCAACGCCCCCTTCACCCAGCACCACGGCCGCCCCGCCGCTGCCAGCCGCCGCAGCCGCAGCCGCACGCCCCGCCGACGAAGCCCTGCGCACGCGCACGCAGGCTGAGCTGCCCGCCTTCCTGGAAACCCTGAAGACGCTGGTCACCATGGAATCGGGCAGCCGCGACCTGGAAGGCCTGGGCAAGCTGGCCGACCACGTGGCCACGCGCTTGCGCACGGCAGGCATGCAGGTGGAGATACGGCCCACCAAGGCGCCGGACTTCCACCCGCAGCTCAAGGGCGCCGCGCTCGGGCCGATGGTCTACGCCACGCGCACCGGCAAGGGCAGCAAGAAGGTGTTGCTGATTGCGCACATGGACACGGTGTACACCAAGGGCATGGCCGCGAAGCAGCCGTTCCGCATCGTCGGCGACCGCGCCTACGGGCTGGGCATCGCCGACGACAAGCAGGGCGTGGCGTTGATCCTGCATCTGGTGGACCTGCTGGCGCGCAGCGGCTTCAACGACTACGCCCAGCTGGGCGTGTTGATCAACGGCGACGAGGAAGTCGGCTCGCCCGGCTCCAACGCCTTCATCACGCAGAAGGGCGGCGAATACGACGCCGTGCTGTCCTTCGAAGGCGGGGGCAGTGCGGATGCCAATGGTGGCGACATGGTGCGGCTGGCGACGAGCAGCATCGCCATCGTTGAAATGAAGGTCACCGGCAAGGCCAGCCATGCCGGCGCTGCGCCGCACCTGGGGCGAAATGCGCTGTACGAACTGTCGCACCAGATGCTGAAGAGTCGCGGTTTTGGCGACCCGGCCAAGGGCCTGCAGATCAACTGGACGGTGGCCAACGCGGGCGGGTCGCGCAACGTCATTCCGGCCGAGGCCACCGCCATTGCCGACGTGCGCTCGCTGACCAACCAGGACCTGGACCTGATGGAGGCCGCGCTGAAGAAGTCCATCGAAGAAAAGCTGATCCCGGACACCAAGATCGAGCTCAGCTTCTACCGCAGCCGCCCGGCCTTTGTCGCCAACGCGGCTTCGCTGGCGCTGGCGCGGCACGCCGTGCAGGTGGCTGGCGAAGTCGGCCTGCCGCTGACCATTCGCGACCGTGCCACCGGCGGCGGCACCGACGCCGCCTTCGCCGGCCTGCGCCCCCGCGGTGGCGTGCTGGAAAGCTTCGGCCTGCGCGGCTTTGGCTCGCATTCGAATGAAGACGAGTACATCCCTGTGTCCAACATCGCACCGCGCCTGTACCTGGCCACCCGCATGGTGATGGATGTGGGCCGCGGCATGGTGAGCTGGTAAGCCGGCCACTGCAGCGCCATGGGCGTGAAGGGTGTCAACACGAACCCGATTCAAGTCGAGGTTCGGTAGCCCGGGAGCGCAGACCCCGGCTCCAGGGCTGATCCCGGCGCGCCGCAGCACGCGGCGCTGTGGTGGCGCTTGCGTTCTTGCCAGCCTGCAGCCGTCTGCCGTGCCCCCGTGCGGGGCGCCTGAATCAGCGCAACAGCGAAGAACCTGCCCTCAAGCCAGCCCGGGGTTCCCCGCCTGCCCCAGAACCCTGGGCGTGTTGATGCGCCGCGCCTTCACGCGGCCGCCGTTCTGGGCCTTCAGCCAGCCTTCCAGCAGGTCCCACACCGGCTTGTTGCCGGCCTTGGCGGCTTCTTCGGCCACCGGTGCCCAGCCGGCCACCTTGTAGGTCTTGCCGGCTTCGACCAGCTTGCCTCTCAGGCGCATGTCGCTGATGCGGCCACCCATCTTGTTGCCGGGTTCGATGCTGTACTGCAGCCCGCCCACACGCACCATGTCGCCGCCCTGCTGGTAGTAAGGGTCGGGGTTGAACAGGTTGTCGGCCACGTCTTCCAGCACGGTCTTGATCATCTCGCCGCTCATCTCGGTCAGCGTGGCGTAGGGGTAGGTGATGGCCACCTGGTCCATCATCAGTTCACGCGTGATGGTCTGGCCCGGCAGCAGGCTGGTACCCCAGCGGAAGCCGGGACTGAAGGCGATGTCGGCGCCCTGCACGTCCATCAGCGCGTCGCACAGCAGCTGGTCCCAGCTGCCGTTGAAATTGCCGCGGCGGTACAGCAGGCCGTCGCTGACAGCCAGTTTTTCAGCCAGCTTGGCTTCATAGGGCTTGCGCACCTTGGTGATGAGCGCGGCCATCTCGGGGTCGGCTTTCAGCACGTTGCTGAAGATGGGCAATAGGCGGTAGCGGTGCTGCGTGACCTGCCCGCCCTTCACCTCGAAGTCCATCACGCCCAGGAATTTTCCGTTGCTGCCGGCGTTGGTGACCAGCGTGGTGCCGCCGGCGTTTTTCACCGGCACGGCCAGCGGCACGCCGTCGTGCGTGTGGCCGCCGAAGATGGCGTCGATGCCACGCACGCGGCTGGCCAGTTTCAGGTCCACGTCCATGCCGTTGTGGCTCAGCAGCACCACCAGCTGCGCGCCGCCGTTTGGACCATTCCCGCGCGCTTCGTCCACCACCTTCTGCATGTTCTCGTCCTGGATGCCGAACTCCCAGTCGGCCACCAGGTAGCGCGGGTTGGCAATGGGGGTGTACGGGAAGGCCTGGCCAACGATGGCCACCTTCACGCCGTTCATGTCCTTCATCACGTAGGGCTTGAACACCGGGTCGCCGAAGTCGTTGGTCTTGATGTTCTGGGCCAAGAAGTCGACTTTGCCGGCGAAGTCGCCCTCGACGATCTCTTTCACCCGCTTCATGCCGTAGGTGAATTCCCAGTGGCCCGTCATCACGTCCACGCCCAGCGCCTTGCACGCGTCCACCATGTCCTGCGCGTTGGTCCACAAGCTGGTGGCGCTGCCCTGCCAGGTGTCGCCGCCGTCCAGCAGCAGCGCGCCCGGCCGCGTGGCCTTCATGCGCTTGACCAGCGTGGCCAGGTGGGCAAAGCCACCCACCTTGCCGTAGCGTCGGGCGGCGCGTTCGAAGTCGACGAAGGTGTAGGCGTGAGCCAAAGGCGTGCCCGGGCGCACGCCGGCGGCCTTCAGCAGGTGTTCGCCCACCAGATGCGGCAGCTGGCCGCGCATGCCCGCCAGGCCCAGGTTCACGCTGGGTTCGCGGAAGTGGATGGGCATCAGCTGCGCGTGGCAGTCGGTCATGTGCAGAAAGCTCACATGCCCTGTCCCGGTGCCCAGTGGCGGCAGGTCGTACAAGCCATTTTCTGCGGTCGCCGCGTCGGCGTTTTCATAGCGCGTCAGCCCCATGCCGGCCACCGAAGCGCTGGCCAGCACTTGCATGAAGTCGCGTTTGCTCAGGCTCATTGTTCAGTCTCTGCTTATGTTTAAGGGTCAAAAAAACCCGGCAGTGCCGGGTTTACTTCGCCAGGGTCACTGATTGACCGGTGACTGCGGGTCCAGCAGCAGCGCCATCAGGTGCGCCAGCTGCCGTTGGTCCAGCAAGCCCTTGTGCCCGAAGCGCGGCATGTTGGAGCAGGCGTTGTAGCTCTTGCTGTTGTACAGCTTCATCCAGGTGTATTCGATGATGGGCTGCGCCGTCGGTGCCAGCACGTTCTGCACACCGCGGTTCTTGCCGTAGTTGTACAGGTTGGGGCCGATGTTGCCGTACGAGATCTCTTCCTTGCTGATCTGGTGGCAGTTGTAGCAGCTGCCGCCGTTGTCCTTGGGCTCGATGGTGGCGTCGGTCCAGGTCATGCCGCGGCCGTTTTGCGCAATGCGCTCGCCCTCGCGCCAGTCGCCGATGTACTGGCCCGCTGTGGGCCACTTCACGCTGGCCTTGGCTTGCGCCATCACCTGGTCAGCCACGGCTTCGCTGGGGGGTTCCGCGCCCGAGCAGGCCACCTGGCCCAGGTCTTGTTCGATGCGGTCGACCTTGGCAATGCCTTGGTCGCGGAAGCCGGCCTTCATCATCGCGGCGGCCTGTTTGTCCAGTTCGGCAGTGCTGGGCAGCGCGGCGCAGCCGGCCAGCAGCAGCGCTGCGGTGGCCAAGGCGGCCCAGGTGAGTGCAGTGATCTTCTTCATGGTGTGTGGGCCCCGCCTTTCAACGCTTGATGGCCGGGGCGATGGACTGGGCGCCCTTGGCATTCACGCCCATGTAGGTGCCCAGCGCCACCGTGACTTCAGAACCGAAGCCCGGGAAGGGAAAGCGTTGCTGCCGGTAGCAGTCGTTCAGCCGCAATTGCATGCTCCACATCTGGCCGTTGCTGACGCGGTAGGCCGGCCAGGCGGCAAAGCCGATGCCGTCGCCGGGGTTCTTGGTCAGGTTGGGCAGGTCTTGCAGGCGGATGCGCTGGCCGTCCACGCTGTGGCACCCGGCGCAGGAAAAGTCCATCGGCCCACCGCGGAAGAAGAAGGCGCGCTTGCCCAGTTCATAGCTCTTCTTCTCTTCGATGTGGCCTTGCGGCAGGTCAAAGCGCAAGCCGCGCGATGCCGCTGCCACGAAGGTGGCCAGCGCAGTGACGTTGGCCATCTCGCCGCGGCCGAAGGCGGTCTTGGCAATCTCGTCGCCCTTGAGGCCCTGCAGCGTTTCCATGCAGGTGACCAAGCGCGACTCCAGGTCCTGCACGCGGTTGGTGTCGGCGAAATAGCGCGGCAGCGTCACGAAAGCGCCCTTCACCACGCCCGGGCCCAGCCCCAGGTCGCACTTCTCGAGCGACTGCGCCTTGGGTCCGCGCTTCTGCTTCCAGAGTTCTTCGCCCTTGGCCTCGAAAAGGTCGGCCGGGTTGCCGTCTTCCAGCATCTTGCGGTACTCGGCAATGCCGTCAGCCGCAGATTTGGTTTGTGCCAGCGCGGGCCCGCAAAGGGCCACCGCCAGCAGGCTGAGCAGGTGCTTGGTCATGCGTGAACAACTTTCAATCTGGTTGCACCGCGCCGCTGTGCCGCGGCGTCACGAGCGGGTCTCCCGGTCGCCGTGCGGGGCGTCAGGACACGGTCGCTTCGTCGGTGCGCTTGTCGCCCTTGTTGTCAATCCAGCTTACGCTGATCTTGTCGCCGGCCTTGGCGCCCTTGACGTTGAATTGCAAGAAAGGGTTTTTTGCCACCGAGGGGCCCCACTCGGCCGCCAGCACTTGCTTGCCGTTGTGCGCGGCGGTCACTTCCTGGATGAACCAGGCCGGGATCGTCTTGCCAGCCGAGTCCTTGCGCTGGCCGGTTTCCATCTCGTGGCTCATCAGCACGCGCACGGTGGCCTTGTCACCTGCAACTTGGGCGCGAATGCGCATCGGGTCTGCCATGTCTATCTCCTAAAAACGAGAAACGAAAAAGAGCTCGCGAAGTCCACTGGCCCCCCCCCCAGCAGAAGCCGCGGAACCGGCTTCGCCCCCTTGAAGGGGAGGCGCCGCAGGCGCTTCGGGGGTGGGCTCATTCACCCGCCGCAGCCGCCCAAAGTGACCTTGATTTCCTTGCTGGCAAACAGCACCTTGCCGTCGTTCATCATCGCCACGGCGAACACATTGGACGACTGGCCCATCTTGACGCGCGTGTTGACATTGGCGTCCACGGCGTCGGTGACATCAAACACCGCGGCCAGCACGCTGGGGTTCTTCTCCACCAGCAGCAACAGGCGCTTCACGCCGGGCAGGGTGGTTGAAGCGCCCACTGGCACCACAGCGCCGTTTTCGGCGATGTCGGGGCCGGTGACGGTGACGTCCTTGCTGGCGACCGGGGCGCTGCCGCCCAGGGCCTTCATCAGGTCGGTCATGTTCTTGGCTTCAAAGGCGCCTTGGTTCCAGGCGGCTTGTGCGGTGGCGGGCAGCAGGCCGGCCGTGGCCAGCAGTCCGGCAAGCTGAGTGCCGGTGGCCAGCAGTGCGCGACGGGTTGTCATGGGGCAATCTCCTTCGGGGGTGTGGTGGGTGCGCTGTCACTGAACGGATCAGCACGAACACGGTTTACGCAACGACGATTGGTTTCACTGTGCACCCTCAACCAACCATTTTGCTATGGCGGCTGCATCGGTGCTGCCCAGGGTTTGTGCGGGCATGGGTATCGGGCCCCAGACGCCGGCGCTGCCCGAAATGATCCGCTGCTTCAGGTAGTCGGCGGCGTCGGGGCGTGCGGCGTATTTGCGGGCGACGTCGCGAAGGGCCGGGCCTACCACCTTGTTGTCCATGGCGTGGCAGG
Source organism: Burkholderiales bacterium (assembly GCA_043717565.1). Lineage (GTDB taxonomy): Bacteria > Pseudomonadota > Gammaproteobacteria > Burkholderiales > Burkholderiaceae_C > Rubrivivax. The sequence goes on from JAYSXE010000310.1 coordinate 13,129, forward strand.
TCAGGCACAGGTGCTGCTTCGCCAGTTGCAGCGCCGGGTGGGGCTGGGCATTGCCAGCCACGCCAGCCACTCTGGTCACGCCCGCCGCGCCAGCACCAACTGCCGCCGCGGTGCTGGCGGCCTCGGTGGTGAGCGCGCCGCGCTGCGGCCCGACCAGACGGTTCTGGTCTTGCAGGTTGCCGTGCGCGTTGCGCGCAAAGTCGGGCAGCAGCGAAGCCACCGTGGCTTCGGTGGCGCAGTTGCGCATGCAGGCCACCGCCTTCACGTCGGGCTTGCCGCCATTGCCCATGCCGGCGCCACCCGGCTTGCCGGGCCACAGGCCATGGTCCAGCGTCATGCCGCTGCGGTTGGGCAAGCGGGCCTGCACTTCGGCCACGTTGCGGTCGGACAACTCGAAGTTGTCGGGCACCACACCGCCCAGGTTCAGCAGGAACGCGGTGACGGCATACACCTCGTCGGGCTTCAGGCTCTTGGGCGCGTTCCAGGGCATGGCGCGGCTGATGTAGTCCCACAGCGTGCTGAGCGTGGGCACCTTCATCAGCGTGGTGCGACCGGGGAAGCCGGCGTCGGTCAGGCGCGCCACGCGGCCGGTTTTCACGTCCTGGGCCGTGGTGCCGCCCACCAGCGGCGTGAACACTTCGTTGCTTTCGCCGAAGATGCCGTGGCACGAAGCGCACTGGGCTTCCCACACCATCTGCCCCTGCGCCACGCTGCCGCGGCCCTTGGGCAGGCCCTTGAAGTCGGGCCGCACGTCGATGTCCCAGGCCGCCACTTCCTTCGGCGTGGCCGCGCGGCCGATGCCCGGGAAGGCGGTGGTCTGTGCCAGCGCCGCGCCAGCGGCCAACAGGCACGTGGCGGCCAGCAGCCCACGCAGGGCGCGCAGCGGGGGTGCAGGGCGCGAGGCGCGCACGTCAGGAGAGCTGGACATTCTTCACCTCCCCGCTTTCCTGCACCAGCCAAGTCTGGATGGAGTTGTTGTGATAGATCGACCGCGAGCCGCGCACGGCGCGGTTCTGCCGGTAGGTGGGCTGCACGTGGCCGGTGCTGTCGATGGCGCGGCTTTGCAGCAGCGCGGGCTTGCCGTCCCACACCCAGGGCAGCGTGAAGCGCGTCAGGCACTTGTCCATCACGGGGCCCTGCAGCCGCGCGCTTTTCCAGTTGCGGCCGCCGTCGGCCGAGATGTCCACGCGCGCCACCGTGCCGCGCCCGCTCCAGGCCAGGCCGGTGATGGTGTGAAAGCCCTGGTCCAGCAGCACCTGCCCGCCCGACGGCGAGGTGATGACGCTCTTCACTTCCTGCGTGCTGGTGTACTGGCGGTGGCGGCCGTCGGGCATCAGGTCGATGTAGTGGATGGCCTCGTCCTTGCTGCCATACGGTTTGTCGCCCACCTCGATGCGGCGCAGGTATTTCACCCAGCTGACGCCCTGCACGCCAGGCACCACCAGGCGCAGCGGGTAGCCGTTTTCCGGGCGCAGCATCTCGCCGTTCTGGCCGTAGGCCACCAGCACCTCGCCCGACTCCACCATCTCCATCGGAATGGTGCGCGTCATTGACGAACCGTCTGCGCCTTCAGCCAGCACGAAGCGGCCGCGCTTGAAGTCGACGCCTGCCATGTCGAACAGCAGCTTCAGCGGCACGCCGGTGAATTCGCTGCAGCTGAGCATGCCGTGGGTGTACTGGCAGGTGGGCACGGCCACGTTGCCCCATTCCATGCCGGTGTTGGCGCCGCATTCGATGAAGTGAAAGCGGCTCACGCTGGGCAGCCGCATCAGTTCGTCCATGGTGAAGACCATGGGCCGCTTCAACAGGCGTTCGTCGCTGCCGTTGAGCATCAGGCGGTGCTGGCTGGGGTCGATGTCCCACCAGCCCTGGTGGTGGCGTTCAAAGTGCAGCCCGCTGGGCGTGATGATGCCGAACAGGCTTTGCAGCGGAGCAAACGACACCGAGCTTTGCGTGGTCTGCGTCAGCCCCGGGCTGCGCCGGCGTTGCAGGTTCTTCTCGAACCGACTGGGCTTGCCGTAGCCGTCGGTGGCCACCCCCTGGCCCAGGCCGGTGCTGTGCGCGGGCAGGTTCAGGATGTGGGGGTCACCGCCCTCGGCCGGCACCGGGTTGGCCTGCGCAACGGCGGCACTGCCTGCACCGCCGGCCACCGCAGCCGCGAAGGCCTGGCGTATGAAGTCGCGCCGCCCCTGCCGCGCCTGGCTGAAAACCGTGGCGACGCCTTCACGTTCGATGAAGTTTTCGGGCGCCTTGAGCAGGCGGCCGGGTGGTGCGGGCATGGATGACACGGCGTGGTGACTGTTCATTCAGATATAAGCAAGTACGAATATACAAGCGCGACGGAGTCTTGGCTTCAGGGTAATCACGGGCATTCAGGAAGTCCTGAAGGAGCCCTCATGGAGCCTTCATGGAGCCTTCATGGAGCCTTCAAGGGTGCTTCGAGGGGGACCTTGAAGGGGTTCGTACAGCACCGCGCAGCCGCCCGACGGCGGCGGCGGAGTTCACGGTCAACCGACAACCGTTAAGCGGCCGCCGGCGGCAGCGTGCGCAAGCGGGGCACGGCTGATGCACCCACCACCAGCGCCTGCACCACAAAACCCGCCAGCGCCAGCACCAGGCAGGCCTGTGCCCCGGCCAGCGTGCCCACCCAACCCCCCAGCGCCGCGCCCAGCGGCCTGGCACCCATGTTCACGGCCAGGAAGATGGCGGTCACTCGGCCCAGCATGGCCGGGGGCGTGATGGACTGGCGCAGCGTGGTGGACGTGATGGTCCAGACGATCGGACCCGCGCCAAACAGGAAAAACGACAGCGTGGCCAACCCCGCCCCGGCTTTCACAGGCGCAGCCAGCGTGGCCACCATCACCGCCATGGCCAGCACCGACACCACGGGCCCCAGCACCACCGCATGGCCGAAGTGCAGGCGCCGCAGCACGCGGGGCGTGGCCAGCGCGCCCACCACCATGCCCACGCCATAGGCCGCCAAGGTGAAACCGACGGCCGCCGCGCTGAGGCCCAGTTCGCGCAGCGCATAGGGCACATAAGCCGACTGGAAGACGAACCACGACATGTTCCAGGCCACAGCCGTCAGCAGCATGGGCCGCAGCAGGGCGTCATTCCACACCTGGGCCGCCCCTTCGCGCAGTTCCACCAGCGGGTGGCGGCGCGGTGCCAGCGCGCTGGGCGGGGGCTCTGGCAAGCCCAACAGCAGCAAGGCCGCTGCCGCCGACAACACCGCCGCCAGCACAAAGGCCGGCGTGGCGCCAGACCAGGCCACCAGCGCCCCCGCCAGCGCCGGGCCGGCGGCAAAGGCGGCGCTGCGCGCCAGTTCCAGGCGGCCGTTGGCAGCGCTGAGCGCCTCGCGCGGCACCAGCGAAGGCACCATGGCCGGCGCGGCCACACTGAAGGCCACGGTGCCGGTGGCACCCAGGAAACCCAGCACCGCCAGCACGGTGAGTGACAAGTGCCCCAAGGCGCTGGCCAGCAGCAGCGCCACAAAGGCCAGCCAGCGCAAGGCCTCGGCGGCGCACATCAGCCGGCGTTTGGAAACCCGGTCGGCCAGCAGGCCCATCGGAATGGACAGCAGCAGGAATGGCAGCGTCTGTGCCGTGGCCAGCAGGCCTATTTCACCCGGCCCTGCGCCCAGCGCCAGCACGGCCACGATGGGCACCGCAGCCAGGCTGATCTGCTCGGCCGACTGCGCGGCCAGGTTGGCTCCGGCCAGGCGCCTGAAGATGGCGGGCAGGGCGACCGGCTGGCGCGGGCTTGCGGTGTTCATCGGCCGATGATGGCCGCAGCAGGATGAAATGACCGGCCGGAAACGGACCTGCAATGCCGCAAAGCCGCCACCGCGCAAGCGGCAGCGGGTAGCGTCACTTCAGACTACGGCTGCCCGACGATGGAAGCCGTGGCCATCAGCTCATCAAACAGGGCCAACGACACACGGCCCGACACCGCAAACGGGTCCAGCGAAGGACGCTCTGAATATTTCAGCAGCAAGCCCGGGTTCAGCCGGCCCATGTTCACCTGGCCCATGCTCCAGCCGGCGAAGCGGCGTTCGCCGATCTCGTCGTAGCACAGCAGTTCCACCTGCGTGTGGCGGGGGTCGTTGGCGATGCGGTTGTACAGCGCGTTGACGGCACTGCGGCCACCTTCCAGCGCCTGCAGGAAGATGCCTTCGCTGAAGCACAACACGCCGGTGATGCCGTTGGCCGGGTTGTTGGCCTTGCTCTTGCGCAAGATGGCCACGAGTTCTTCGTGGTTGACGGTGTCAACGGCGCGGCTGGCGTAGAGAAGTCTGACAAGCATGGTGTGAGGGGTCCGAAGTGGAGTCAGCTGTTCTTGCGCGGCAGCAGCGAGAGGAATTCCCGCCGCAGGTTCGCGTCTTTCAGGAAGGCGCCACGCATCACGCTGTTGACCATGGCCGAATCGGTGTCTTTCACGCCGCGCCAGTGCATGCAGAAGTGGTCGGCTTCCATCACGAGGGCCAGGCCGTCAGGCCGTACGCGTTCCTGCAGTTCGTTGGCCAGCATCGTCACCGCTTCTTCCTGGATCTGCGGCCGGCTCATGATCCAGTCGGCGATGCGCGCGTACTTGGACAAGCCGATCAGGTTGCTGTGCTCGTTGGGCAGGATGCCGATCCACACCTTGCCGAAGATGGGGCACATGTGGTGGCTGCACGCGCTGCGCACCGTGATGGGGCCCACGATCATCAGCTCGTTCAGGCGTTCGGCGTTGGGGAATTCGGTCACCGCGGGCATCGGCACGTAGCGGCCGCGGAACACCTCTTCGATGTACATCTTGGCCACGCGCTTGGCGGTTTCGTTGGTGTTGTGGTCGCTGTCGGTGTCGATCACCAACGCGCGCAACACCTCTTGCAGCTTGGCCTGCACCTCGGCCTTCAGCTCGGTGATTTCGCCTTCGCGCACGAAGGCCGCGATGTTGTCGTTGGCATGGAAGCGCCGGCCCTTGCTGACCAGGCGGTAACGGATGCGCTCGGAAGCGGGCAGCCGCGCCAGTTCTTCTTCGGACCGGAAAATCGGTTCCTCGGCGCTGGTTTGCGGGTTTTGGGCTGGCGTGGAGCCGTGACGGACCATGGGTGGGGCTGCGGACATTGAGGAGGAGCGATTGTGAAGCCATCCGGCCGGCGCGGCCGCGCGGCCGACTAGACTGGGGTCATGACAGGGGTCAATGCCGCCAACCCGCTGACGTTGCCCTCACTGCCCCTGGCCCGCTTGCTGGAGCTGACGGCCGACGCGGTGCAGGCCGTGCGCAGCGGCCGGTCGCTCACCGACGTGCTGGCCCAGGCGCCTGCCGCGGCCCGGCCGGCGGTGCAGGCGCTGAGCTTCCATGTGCTGCGCTGGCTGGGCAGCGCCACCGAACTGCGCGCCCTGCTGGCGCCCAAGACGCCGCCCCCGAATGTGGACGCGCTGCTGGTCAGCGCGCTGGCCCTGTTGTGGCCGGGTGAGCCGCTGCCCTATGCCGAGCACACGCTGGTGGACCAGGCCGTTTCGGCCGCCCGGCTGCGCGTGCCGGCCGCTGCGGCCTTCATCAACGCCGTGCTGCGTCGCTTTTTGCGCGAGCGCGACGCGCTGGTGGCCGCGGTGGGGCGCTCGCCGCTGGGCGCCTACAACCACCCACTGTGGTGGATAGAGCGGCTGCGCCACGACTGGCCCGCCGACTGGCAGGCCCTGCTGGCGGCCGCCAACCAGCGCCCGCCGATGACGCTGCGTATCAACCAGCGGCGCTGCAGCGGCGCCAGCTACCAGCAGCGGCTGGCCGCCCTTGGCCGTGCTTCGAAGCTGCTGCACCCTTCTGCCGCTGAAGGAAGCGCTGAGGCCCAGGGCCTGGTGCTGGAAGCCCCGTGCCCGGTGCACCAGCTGCCCGGCTTCGCCGAGGGCGAGTTTTCGGTGCAAGACGCGGCGGCCCAACGCGCCGCGCCGCTGTTGCTGGCGGGGTTGAAGGCCCAGGGTGCAGAGCAGGCCCTGCCCCGGGTGTTGGACGCCTGTGCCGCGCCCGGCGGCAAGACGGCGCACCTGCTGGAGCTGGCGCGGCTGGACCTGCTGGCGCTGGACAGCGACCCCAGCCGACTGGTGCGGGTGGGTGAAGGCCTGCGCCGCCTGCAGCTGCTGCCCACCCCGGCGGTGCCCCCGGCCTTTGCCGTGGCCGGCGCGCCCGGCGCTGTGGCACTGGAAGGGGCCGCCGGCGGCCCGCCTGCCGACGCCGATGGGCCTGGCGCCAGCTGCGTGGAGGTGCGAGTGGGCGACGCCCGGCAGCCCCGCGACTGGTGGGACGGCCGCCCCTTCGACGCCATCCTGCTGGACGCCCCCTGCACCGCATCGGGCATCGTGCGCCGCCACCCGGACGTGCGCTGGCTGCGCCGCGCCGACGACGTCGCCGCCCTGGTGCGGATCCAAGCCCAGATGCTGGACGCGCTGTGGCCGCTGCTGGCGCCCGGTGGGCGCCTGCTGTACGCCACCTGTTCCGTCTTCAAGGCCGAGGGCCAGCACCAGATCGACGCGTTTTTGCAACGCCTGGGCCCCGGCGCGGCCCGGCTCGACCCGGCAGCGCCCGGGCACCTGCTGACTAGCCGTGACAATGCAACATCAGGCTTGTCTGGCCGCGACCCCACGGGGCATGACGGCTTTTTCTACGCCTTGCTCCACAAGAACCAGTAACCCACCAGCTGCCCATGCCCGCGTCGCCGGTCCGCTGCCATGAAATGCCGGGCCGGGTGATCGGCCGGACGGTGCGTGCCTGGGCCCTGCTGTTGTGGTTCTCCGTGGCGGTGCTGCAGCCGGCGCACGGCCAGGGCGTTGAACTGGCGCTGCTGCAAACCAGCCGCGGCGAAAGCAGCCTGAACCTGGACTTCGCGGCGCGGGTCAGCCTGCCCCGCACGGCTGAAGACGCCTTGATGCGCGGCGTGCCCATCTATTTCGTCGCCGAAGCCACCCTGTTGCGCGGGCGCTGGTACTGGCGTGACGAACGCGTGGCCCGCGTTTCGCGGTCCTGGCGGGTGGCTTTCCAGCCGCTGACCAGCACCTGGCGGGTGTCGCTGGCGGGGCTGAACCAGAACTACGCCAGCTTGAGCGAAGCCCTGACCGCGGCTTCGCGCAGCGCCGGCTGGCGCCTGGCCGACCTGAACCAGCTGGACCCCGACAAGGGCTACTACCTGCAGTTCAGCTACAAGCTGGACACCACCCAGCTGCCCGGGCCCATGCAGTTCGGGCTGGGCGGTGGCGGCGAATGGGCGGTGGGCGTCAGCCGCGAAATCCGGGTTGAACCGTGAACCCGGCGCCCGATTCCCCCATGAACAGCCCCGCGCCCGTAAACCCCGGCCAGCCTGGGCCGAGCCCGGCCCACGCCGGCCGGCACAGCCTGAGCTCGGCGCAATGGGCCTGGATCGTGGCCACCGTGGCCGCCACGGGCGCCGGGCTGGTGCTGGCCTTTGTGCTGTCGTTCAGCGGCCCCGAAGGCGGCACCTACGAACGCCATTTCGTCTGGCTGTTCTGGGTGAATGTGGCGGTGGCCCTGCTGCTGCTGGTGGTGGTTGCCGTCGTCTCGGTGCGCCTGCTGCTGCGGCTGCGGCGGGGCAAATTCGGCAGCCGGCTGCTCATCAAGCTGGCCGGCATCTTCGCCGTCGTCGGCCTGCTGCCCGGGCTGGTGATCTACACCGTGAGCTACCAGTTCGCTTCGCGCAGCATTGAAGCCTGGTTCGACGTGAAAGTGGCCGGCGCGCTGGACGCCGGCCTGGCCCTGGGCAAGGGCACGCTGGAAGTGCTGGCCAACGACCTGGCCACCAAGGCCCGCGGCGCCGCCGAGCGGCTGGCCGACGAAAGCCGCGGCTCGGGCAGCCAGGCCAACCCGCTGGCGCTGGAACGCCTGCGTGAACAGACCGATTCGCAGGAAGCCAGCTGGGTGATGGCCAACGGCCAGGTGCTGATCACCGCCGGCAGCCGAACCGACGCCAGCACCCCCGACCGCCCGCCCCCCGGCCTGCTGCGCCAAGCGCGCCAGACCGGCATGGCCAGCGTGATTGAAGGGTTGGACGAAGAGGCCATGGCCGCCGGCACCGCCCAGCCGCGCGTGCGCGCGCTGGCCCGCGTGCCGCGCACCGACCTGGGCCTGGCGGGCGCCGAAGAACGGTTTCTGATGCTGGTCAAGCCCTTGCCCGGCGCGCTGGCGCTGAATGCACTGGCTGTGCAGGCCGCCTACAGCGAATACCAGCAGCGCGCACTGGCCCGCGACAGCCTGCGCCGCATGTACATCGGCACGCTCACGCTGGCGCTTATCTTGGCCGTGTTTGCCGCCGTGCTGCTGGCCATCGTCATGGGCAACCAGTTGGCGCGGCCGTTGCTGCTGCTGGCCGACGGCGTGCGCCAGGTGGCGGCCGGTGACCTGACCGCCAAGCCCGTGTTTGCCAGCAGCGACGAACTGGGCGGCCTGACGCGCAGCTTTGCCGCCATGACGGCACAGGTGGCCGACGCGCGCAGCCAGGTGCAGGGCGGCATGCTGCAACTGGAAGGCGCGCGCACGCGGCTGCAGACCATCCTGGACACACTGACCGCCGGCGTCATCGTGTTCGACCGCGAAGGCCGCATCGATACTGTCAACCCCGGCGCCACCCGCATCCTGCAGCGGCCGCTGTCGGCCTGGCGCGGCCGCAAGCTCACCGATCTGGCCGAACTGGGCGAATGGGCGCGCGCGGTGGAACAGCGCTTCGAACTGCTGGCCACCAGCCCCGAGGCCGGCGAACGCGACCAGTGGCAGGAATCGTTCGACCTGCCGCGCGCCGACGGCGGCACCATGACCCTGCTGGCCCGCGGCGCCACCCTGCCATCAGACGCCCGGCTGCTGGTGTTCGACGACATCACCGACGTCGTCTCGGCCCAGCGCAGCGCCGCCTGGTCTGAAGTGGCGCGCCGGCTGGCGCACGAGATCAAGAACCCGCTCACGCCCATCCAGCTGTCGGCCGAGCGCCTGCGTTACCGGCTGGAAAGCAAGCTGGAGGGTGCCGACCAGGCGCTGCTGGTGCGTTCGGTGGGCACCATCGTCAACCAGGTGCAGGCCATGCAGACGCTGGTCAACGAATTCCGCGACTACGCGCGCCTGCCCGCCGCACAGATGCAGCCGCTGGACCTGAACACCCTGGCCAGCGAGGTGCTGGCGCTGTACGGCCAGGCGCAGGACAGCGGCGTGCTGACGGCGCACCTGGCGCAGCCGGCCGGCGGCCTGCCGCTGATTCAGGGCGACGCCACGCAACTGCGCCAGGTGGTGCACAACCTGGTGCAGAACGCGCTGGACGCTGTGGCCGACCAGCCGGGCGGCCATGTCGACCTGAGCACCACGCTGGCCCTGGGCGAAAAAGGCGAGCTGCGCGCGGTGCGCTTGAGCATCATCGACAACGGCCCGGGTTTTGCAGAAAAAGTGCTGAAGCGGGCCTTTGAACCGTATGTCACCACCAAGGCCAAGGGCACCGGCCTGGGCCTGGCGGTGGTGAAGAAGATTGCCGATGAACACGCGGCGCGGCTGCGCGTGGCCAACCTGCACGCCGGTAACGAACCCGAAAGCCCCGTGACCGGGGCCCGCGTTTCGATATCATTTTCGAAGTTTGCTGGGCCGGCCCCCGCTGCAGCGCTATCGGGCGCAGGCGTGGCCGCCACCCCGCTACAGTAGCCGCAAGGCATCAACAGGATCGCATGGCAACTATTCTGGTCGTGGACGATGAGCTGGGCATCCGTGCCCTGCTGAGTGAAATCCTCACCGACGAAGGGCACACCGTCGAGCTGGCCGAAAACGCGGCCCAGGCCAGGCACAAGCGCGAAACCGTGCGACCCGACCTGGTGCTGCTGGACATTTGGATGCCCGACGTGGACGGCGTCACGCTGCTCAAGGAATGGTCGGCCGGCGGCCAGCTGAGCATGCCGGTGGTGATGATGAGCGGCCACGGCACCATCGACACCGCTGTGGAAGCCACCAAATTCGGCGCCACCGCGTTCCTTGAAAAACCCATCACGCTGCAAAAACTGCTGCGCGCGGTGGAGCAGTCGCTGATCAAGCCCGGCGGGCGCCCAGCGGCAGGCGGCCCTGCATTGGGCATGGCCGCCGCAGCGGCGGCCCAGGGGCTGGCGACTTACGGTAACGCCGCCCCCGTGGCGCGCAACCTGGACCTGCACAACAGCGGCTTCGAAGCCGCCCAGGGCGGCTATGGCGGCAACATGGCAGCGCTGGGCCACAACGCCGCGGGTGGCCACGCCAACCCCGACGGCCTGCGCGCCAGCCAAAGCTTCGACCTCGACCGCCCGCTGCGCGAAGCCCGCGACGCCTTCGAGAAAAGCTACTTCGAGTTCCACCTGCTGAAAGAAGGCGGCTCGATGACGCGCGTGGCCGAAAAGACCGGCCTGGAACGCACGCACCTGTACCGCAAGCTGAAGCAACTGGGCGTGGATTTGGCACGCAACAAGCGCGGCGGGTAGCGCCTGCTGGTTGCCTGCCCGGCAAAAGCCGGCGCGGCAGCGGATATACTTTCCGGCTCTGCACGGCCTGGTAGCTCAGTTGGTAGAGCAGCGGATTGAAAATCCGCGTGTCGGTGGTTCGATTCCGCCCCAGGCCACCATAAAAATCAACGACAAAGCCCAGTCTCACCCGCTGGGCTTTGTCGTTTCTGGGCCATGCGCAGGCGGTGCTTAGCCGCTGGCGCAAGGTTTCGGCCTGTCGAAGAGAGGCAACCATGACCAGGCGCACGAGACCCAGCGCTGCACAAGGATTCTTGGACCTGGTGGCGATGCTCCCCTGGTGGGCTGGCGTTGCGTTGGCTGCTGGCAGCTACTTCTTGCTACACCGCGTGGCCACTCAGCCAGTCATCGCTGCGTCACCAACTGAACCTGGGTCGCTGGGTGCAATGGCGGTCCAAACGCTTTGGATCACCCTGGCCAGCGTCGGCCAGTACTTCATTCCGCTGCTCTGCTTGGCCGGCGCCGGTGTGTCGGCCTGGCGCCGCAGGCACAGGACCAAGCTGCTCAACGACGTCGCTCAAAGCCCGGCAGCCAGCGCTTTGGAAGGCATGAGTTGGCGTGAGTTCGAAATGCTGGTGGGCGAAGGCTTTCGGCTGCAGGGCTATCAGGTGGTGGAAACCGGCGGTGGTGGTGCCGATGGCGGTGTTGACTTGGTGCTGTCGAAGCCGGGCAAGAACGGCGCCGAAAAGTACCTGGTGCAGTGCAAGCAGTGGCGCGCCTACAAGGTGGGCGTTGACGTGGTGCGCCAGTTGTACGGCGTGATGGCCGCGCGCGGCGCCACCGGCGGCTTCGTGGTGACGTCCGGGCGGTTCACCGAAGCGGCGGTGAGCTTCGCGGATGGGCGCAACCTCAAGCTCGTCGATGGGCCGAAACTGCATGCATTGCTTCGACAGGCCAAGGCCGATGCCGATCGGCGACCCGAAGCGCCCGCGCCGTCGCCAACCGCACCACCGGACGCGCCAGCGACACCACCAGCCGCCTGCCCGGTGTGCGCCAAGCCCATGGTGCGGCGCACTGCCAAGCGCGGGGCGAATGCAGGCAGCGCGTTCTGGGGCTGCAGCGGCTACCCGGCGTGTCGTGGCACGCGGCCCATCGATTGACACCCACACCCCGATGGCCTTGCCTGATGGTTTGTATGACCTGCTGTTGACCGAAGGGCTGGCCCGATCGTTGGCCGCGATGGACCCCGCCGGTGCGGATGTCTCGGCTCTGAGAGGTGACGCCGCCGAGTTTCTGGCCGACGTCATCACCCGACAGCTGGCAAACATCCTTGACGACGTGGCGGGTGACGACCCGGACAGGGCCCAGCGGCAGCTGGAACTGGTCAACGGCGTGTTGGTGGCGCTGCGGCTGCGCCTGCAGGCTGGCGCGGGTGCTGCGCGCGTTTCAGCATCGGCTGAAGTCGTGGACTTGGTGGCGTCACCCCTGCGCGTTCTTCGCGCCGTGCAGCGCAACCAGCAGTTCGCCGCATCGCCGGAAATCGGTCTGGCCGTGCCCTGGCTTTTCACCGCGGGCAAAGGCTCGCCTTCCTTGCTGCAAGAGATACGCCGCGAGCTGGCGTCGAGTGACCAGGTCGACATCTTGGTCAGCTTCATCACTGTGTCAGGCGTGCGCAAGTTGCAAGACGTGTTGCAGCAGATCACGGCCAAGGGCGGGCAACCTCATCCACAGACGCATGCACCAGGCCACACCGCCCCACGCCTGCGCGTCCTGACCACCACCTACACCGGAGCGACCGAAGCCCGCGCCCTGGACGAACTGGCGCGCCTGCCCGGTTGTGAAGTGCGGGTGTCGCTGGACGGCAGGCGCACGCGCTTGCACGCCAAGGCCTGGTTGTTTCAGCGCAGGACGGGTTTCGGGTCGGCCTATGTGGGCAGCGCCAACCTGTCGGGCGCAGCGTTGACCGGTGGCTTGGAATGGACCGTCAAGCTCACCCAGCGCGCGCAAGAGGCGCTGTTCGCCCGCGCTGTCGCCCACTTCGAGACGCTGTGGGCCGACAGTGAATTCCAGCGTTATGACCCCGACAACGTCGAACACCGACAAGCCCTGGCCGCCGCGCTCGGCCGCGAGTCTTTCGGCAGTGAACCTGCAGCCGCGGTCAGCTTCTTCGACCTACAGCCCAAGACCTACCAGCAAGAAATGCTGGAGCAGTTGACGAATGAACGCGCGCAGGGCCGCAGCCGCAACCTGCTGGTGGCGGCCACCGGCACCGGCAAGACGGTGGTGGCGGCATTCGACTACCGCCACACCTGCCGTGCGGAAGGTGGGCACCCGCGCTTGCTGTTTGTGGCCCACCGCGAAGAAATCCTGCGCCAGGCCTTGCGCACCTACCGCGAAGTGTTGCGTGCCCCCGAATTCGGCGATATGTTGACCGGCAGCCACCAGCCCGAACGCTGGGACCACGTGTTCGCCACCATCGACAGCGTGACCAGCCGCGACCTGGTGGCCACCGTTGGCGCCGACCATTGGCACACCGTGGTGGTCGACGAATGCCACCGGCTGGCCGCCGACCGCTTTGATGCCTTTGCCAAGGCCGTGCGGCCGCAGATCTTGCTGGGCTTGACCGCCACACCCGAACGCAGCGACGGGCAGCCCATCACGCCGTACTTTGACGCCCGCCCGGACGGCAGCCCTGCCGTGGAGTTGCGGCTGTGGCACGCCCTGGACCTGCAGCTGCTGGCCCCCTTCGAGTACTACGCCTGCGACGACGCCACCGACTTCTCGGCCGTGCCCTGGGACAAACCGGGCGAACGTGAAGCGGTGGACAAACTCGTCACCGGCAACGATGTGCGCGCGCGGCTGGTCGTCAATGAATGGCGGCGGCTGGTGTCTGACGCCGCGCGCTCACGCGCCATCGTCTTTTGCGTGTCGGTGGCGCATGCCGAATTCATGGCGGCCTGGCTCAACCGTGCCGGCTTGCCTGCCGCCTGCGTGGTGGGCAGCACCCCCAGCGAAGAGCGGCGCCGCGCGCCGCAACGTTTGGCGCAGGGTGAGCTGTGCGCGCTGGTCACCGTCGACCTGTACAACGAAGGCATCGACCTGCCCACGGTGGACACCCTGGTGCTGCTGCGCCCGACCCAAAGCCCGGTGCTTTTCCAACAGCAGATTGGCCGTGGCCTGCGACTGGCGCCGGGCAAGGAAAGTTGCCTGGTGCTGGACTTCGTGGGCCAGCACCGCAGCGAGTTTCGGTTCGACCGCTTGCTGTCCAGCCTGACAGGCCTGTCGCGCCGCGAACTGGCGGACGGCGTGGAGAACGGCTTCGGCAGCCTGCCGCCCGGCTGCCACATCCATTTGCAACGGAAGACGCGAGAACAGGTGCTGCAAGGCTTGCGAGCGTTGACGTCGCAGAACTGGCGCCGCCTGAAGACCGAGCTGCAAAGCTACGCCGCGCTGAAGGGCCGCACTGCCGTGCGCCTGGCCGACTTTCTGCATGACCAGGCCTTGGAGCTTGAAGACGTCTACCGCACCGGCACCGGCCAGGGCCGCAGCGGCTGGACGGCGCTGAAGCGCGATGCGGGCTTGATGGCGGCCGAGCCCGGCCCGGAAGAGGGCTACTTCAGCCGGCGTTTTGGTGACCTGCTGCATGTGGACGACCCGCGCCGGCTTGACGTGATGGCGGCGGTGGGCACAAGGCAAGGCCACGCGCCAGCATTGGACGCCAGCGCTGCCTTGGGTGTGCAGATGCTGGCCTACCAAATCGACGGCCGGCAGGAACAGGCCGCCGGCCACGAGGCCTTTGCCGAACGGTTGCAACGCCACCCCGCCATAGCCGCGGAGTTGGTTGAGTTGGCTGGCCTGCTGCAGGCCCGCAGCACGCTGGGTGCGAGAGCAGTGCCTGGCCTTGAAGTCACGCTGCTGTGTCTGCACGCCGCCTATGGCGCGCGTGAGGTGCTGACGGCGGTTGGCTGGCTGACCGCAGCGCGCCGCGCCCCGTTCCAGGCGGGCGTGTTGCCCTTGACCGCCCGCAAGACCGAGCTGTTGTTCGTGACGCTGGACAAGAGCGAGGGCTACCACGACCGCATTGCGTACCGCGACTATGCAATCAGCGCGGAACGCTTCCACTGGCAGACCCAGAACAGCGCCGGGCCGGACACGCCCGGCGGGCGGCGCTACCTGGAAAGCGCAAGCAACGGCTGGCAGTTCCAGCTCTTCGTGCGGCCACGCAAGGGTGATGCCTACCGTGCCTGCGGGCGCGTGAGGCTGGAGTCGGCTGAAGGGGACAGGCCGATGAGCATTGTTTGGAAGCTCGAGATCGCGCTGTCGGCGCGGTTGTTCAGGGAGTTCAGTGTGTTGCGGGGGGTGTGAGGAGGGGGCGTGAGATTCGCGGAAGCGGGGCAGACACAGTGACTATGCCCCCGGCGTCGACCGATTCCTCACGCTGCAAAGCGGCCAGGTAGGCGGACGTCGCAATGCTGATTACCCGGGCTGGCTACACCACATCGCAGTTGCGCGCACAGGGTGATTCAGTCAGCCTCCCTACGCAACGCCATCAACATCTCCCCCACCACCACAAAACCCTCGTCCCCCTGCGCCAAGTTGGTCTCGATCGCGTCAAACCCTGTTTTGTCTAGGTTCCCGCGGCGCAGCTAGTCAAACTAGGGCAGGCCGATGTCCCAGGCTTGTGGCTCTTTCTTGCGTGGCCATTTCCAGCAATAGCCCGCCACCACGCGCGACCGGTTGTTGGCGCGGTTCTTCAGTTTCACCAGCGCGTGCAGTTCGGCCGCGTTGTCCAAGGCGCGGAAGTCGTAGTCCTGGGTGTTCAGGGCCGGGTTGGCGGTCTTGCGGATGCCCAGGGTGTTGTCCAGCCACAGACAACGACTTCAACGTCGTCGCGCAAGGCGTGGTGCAGGAACTGGCTCATGCTGGCCTGGTAGATGATCACCGGCTGATCACTGACGTTGGGTGCTCACAGCTGGTCGTACTTCTTGCTGCTGCCGCGCGCCTTGTCCGCCGGGTACTTCAGCGCGTTGAGTTTCAGCTTGGCCTGCGCGGCAGCGATGGGGTCTATGCCCAGCGCAGTGGAAAGCTGGATCAAATACAGCATCACGTCCGCCACCTCGGCGCCCACTGCGTCGCGTTGGTCGTCAGGCAACGCGCGGCTCTGGTCTTCGGTCAGCCACTGAAAATGTTCCAGCAGCTCGCCGGCTTCAACCACCAGCGCCGAGGCCAGATTCTTTGGCGAGTGGAACTGCTGCCAGTCCCTGGCTTGCGCAAACTGATGGAGCTGCGTTGCAAGGTCGCGAAGCGAGTCGGGCATGGTCGGTGTTCTGGTTGGATCCAAGGGCGTCAGGCTGGCCGTTTGCTCAGTGTCGCCGGTCTTCGGTTCAGATCCAACATCACCAGCCACATCCTCACGCGGCGCTGACTTGTTGAAGTGTGAAGCGCGGCGGGCAGGGTGCGAAATCCGGGCCATCCCGTCCTGCGCTTCAGCACGGCCACACGCCGGTTTGTCGCAAGCGGGGGCAGCCTGTTGCAGGTCTATTGAAAGACGTGGGCGCCGCGCTAATCTGAGCTTCTCGATGGTCAGTTGGTAGGGAAAAGCATCATGGGTCTGAGCGAAGAATTGGGGCAACTGGGTGCGCTGCACCAGCGCGGCGTGCTCTCGAACGAAGAATTCGCACGCGCCAAGGCGCGGGTTCTTGGGGGCACCCCAGAGGTCACGGTGCCGGCCATGCTGGCGATCAATGCGCTGCGCCGCAGCCATTGCGACCGCTGGCTGGGCGGCGTGTGCGGTGGCATCGCCCGCATCACTGGCGTGGCCAGTTGGGTTTGGCGCCTGTTGTTCGCGTTACTGACGTTGTGCGCCGGAACGGGTGTGGTGGTCTACCTCTTGATGTGGATTCTGATTCCGGCAGAAACGCCGGTTCCCGGGCCTGCACCGGCCCATCCGCAGGCCGGGTAAACCGCCGCTTTGGCCGCCGCCCGCCCAACCTGATCGACAGCCGCCCGTCTTGATCTGCCGATCAGCGGGCGTGCAGCGTGCACCACCCACAATGGCGCCATGAAGATCCTTTTGTTCGTGACCCTGCTGACCGTTGCCTTCGCTGCCCGCGCCCAGCGGGTTGGCGAAGTCGACACCGTGTTCAAGTTCATCGGCCCAGACCACAAGATCGTTGTCGATGCCTATGACGACCCCGAGGTCAAGGGTGTCACCTGTTATGTTTCGCGAGCGAAAACCGGGGGCATCAAAGGTGGGCTTGGCTTGGCCGAAGACAAGTCCGAGGCGTCCATCGCCTGTCGGCAAACGGGCCCGATTTCGTTTCCCAGGCCACTCAAACAGCAAGACGAGATGTTCAACGAGCGTGTCTCGCTGGTCTTCAAGCGCCTGCGCGTTGTGCGCATGGTTGACGCGGCGCGCAACACGCTGGTCTACCTGACCTATTCGGACCGTGTCATTGAAGGCTCACCCCAGAACAGTGTCACGGCTGTGCCGGTGGACCGAAGCACGCCCATTCCGCTGCGCTGAAGGCTGGGCTCTTCGCGGCAATGGCGGCAGACGAAGTGTTCTACGTCTTCGCCCGACGCGTGGTGCAGGTCAAGCGCGGTTTCTGAGTCAATGAACGCAGCCCGTTGCCGTCGTCCTTCGGCATGCCGCTGCTGGCGTTGGCAGCGTTCTTGCTACAGCGCCGCGTAGACGTTCTGCACGTCGTCGCTGGCGTCCAGCGCAGCCAGAAACGCTTCCACCTCGTCCATCTGCTCGGCGTTCAGGCTGCCGGGGGCGATGGGGTTTTTCGGTTTGTAGCCCAGCTTGGCCGACAGCACGGTGAAGCCATTGGCGGGCAGGGCGCGGCTGACCAGGTCCAGGTCGGTGGGCGCGGTGATGAACAGCGCCACGCCATCGTCACCTGCGGGCTCGAAGTCCTGCGCGCCGGCTTCGATGGCGGCCAGCTCGGGGTCGGCGCCGGCCGCTGCTGCTTCGGCTTCGATCAGACCTACGTGGTCGAAGTCCCACGCCACCGATCCTGATGTGCCCAGCTGGCCCTTGCGGAACAGGATGCGCATTTCGGATGCGGCGCGGTTGGCGTTGTCGGTCAGGCATTCCACCATCACCGGCACGCGGTGCGGCGCAAAGCCTTCGTACAGCGCCAGTTCAAAGTGCACGGCCTCACCCGTCAGGCCAGCGCCTTTCTTGATGGCGCGTTCCAGCGTGTCCTTGGGCATCGACACCTTGCGCGCCTGTTCCACCACCAGCCGCAGGCGGGCGTTGGCGGCGGGGTCGGCGCCGTGGCGGGCGGCAATCATGATGTCCTTGGCCAGCTTGCCGAACAGCCGGCCCTTGGCGTTGGCCGCAAGGTCCTTGTGCTTGGCTTTCCATTGCGCACCCATGGCTGGCTTTCTGAATTGATTGGCGGGGGTTGGATGCTAGTGCGGCGCTGGCGCTTTTCAGCCGCCTTCGTAACGCTTGCCGGTTGCCAGCAGTTCGGGCGTGCCGATCACGGCGTTCAGGCCGTCGAAGTCCAGCATCTGCCCGCGCCAGGGCGCGGTGGTGCCCTGGGCCTTCAGGCTGCCGTAGTAGCCGGCCAGCGTGTGCGCCACTGCGCGTGCCGTGCCGCCGGGGAAGATGACGATGCGAAAGCCATGCTGCGCCAGTGCTTCGGCGCTGCTGATGGGCGTTTGCCCGCCTTCCACCATGTTGGCCAGCAGCGGCACGCGGTGGGCCAGGCGTGCGCACGCGGTGTGCATCTGTTCGGGCGTGCGCAGCGCTTCGATGAACAGGGCGTCTACACCACATTCCAGGTAGCGTTCAGCGCGGTCCAGCGCCGCTTCCAGGCCTTCCACGGCCAGCGCATCGGTGCGCGCCAGTATCAGCGTGTCGCTGCTGTGGCGCGCGTCCAGCGCGGCGTGTAGCTTGCCGCGCATCTCGGCCACCGGCACCACGGCCTTGCCGTCCAGGTGGCCGCAGCGTTTGGGGAAGGTCTGGTCTTCCAGTTGAATCATCGCTGCGCCCGCGCGCTCGAAACCGCGCACCGTGCGCTGCACGTTCAGCGCGTTGCCAAAGCCCGTGTCACCGTCCACGATGACCGGCGTGGCCACGCGTTCGGTGATGCGCGCCAGCGTGTCGGCCACCTCGGTGTAAGTGGTCAGGCCCACGTCACTGCGCGCCAGCCGTGTGTAGGCGATGGACGCACCCGACAGGTACAGCGCCTCAAAACCCGCTTGTTGCGCCATCAGTGCCGACAGCGCGTCGTACACGCCGGGTGCCAGCAGCACGGCGTTCTGCGCCAGGCGGTGTTTCAGGGTCATGGTGGTGGTGTCTCTAAAAGTTGCTGCTGGGCAGTGTGCGCCGCGATGTAGCCGCCGGCCACGGCGCTGAGCAGGCCGTTGCCCGACAGGTAGCCCCACACCGCGTTGCCAGACACACCGCGTGCCGCGCCGCCGGCGGCCAGCAGGTTGGGCAGCGGCGTGCCGTCGGCGCGCAGCACGCGGCAGTGCGCGTCGATGTCCAGCCCGCCCTGTGTGTGGAACAGCGCACCCGTGACCTTGATGGCGCAGTAGGGCGGCGCCAGGGCGGTGGCCTGCAGTGTGGCCTGCAACGGCGTGGTGTCGCAGCCGATCAAGGTTGCCAGCGCGGCCACGTCGGGCGCTTGTTTCACCGCGCCGGCCGCTTCGGCGGCCACGAAGTCTGGGAAGCTGCGGCCCAGGGCCAGCAGGCGCTGGTCGAACACGTTGAAAGCCACACCGCCGGGTTGCGCCAGCACGTGCACGGCGGCTTCTGAATAGCCGGCGGTCTCGTCATGGAAGCGTTGCCCGTGGGTGTTGACTTGCACGCCGCCTTCCATCATCAACGCCCAGGTCACCAACGCGCCCTGGGGCACGGCCCAGCTGCCGTGGCCCTGGTAGCCCCCCAGGTCGGCCGTGCGTGCGCCCAGCGCGCGACCCCAGGCGATGGCACTGCCGTCGTTGCCGGCATGGCCGGCGTAGTTGGCGTATTGCATGTCGGGCAACAGTTGCTGCACCATTTCAGCGTTACCGCCAAAACCGTTGCAGGCCAGCAGCAGCCTCTGGCAGGCCAGGTGTTCCACCTGGCCATCGGGGCGGCTGTAGGACAGGCCGTGCACACGGGCGGCGCCGGGTTCGTTGCCGCCAGGGCTGCCGGGGTCTGCACCGCACCACAGTTCGTGCACGTGGCTGTTGCTCATCAACAGGGCGCCTGCACGCAGCGCGGCTGCTTCCAGCGCCGCCACCAGCGCAGCGCCTGTTTTCTGCGGCAGCGTGTGCATGCGCAGGCGCCGGTGGCCCGGGTACAAAAAGCCCTGCAGCAATTCGAAGCCCAGGCCGTGGCGCTGCTGCAGCGTGTCCATGGCCGGTGCAATGGCCTGGGTGTAAGCGGCTACCAGGTGCGGTGCCGCTTGGCCGTGCGCCTTGGCCTGGATGTCCTGGGCGAAGCTGTCGCTGCTGTCGTCCAGCACACCCGCTGCGCGCTGCACGGCGGTGCCGCCTGCGGGAATGAAGCCCGACGACAGGGCCGTGCTGCCCTGCGGCTGCGCGTCGCGTTCAAGCAGCACGCAGTCGATGCCAGCTTCGCGCAGCATCAGCGCGGCCACCAGCCCGCAGGCGCCGGCGCCGACGATGGCCACCGGCACCTGGGGTGTGCCGGCGGGCAGGGCGGTGCTGTGGCGGATGGTGGGTGAAGGGGCCATGGTGG
This sequence comes from Burkholderiales bacterium, assembly GCA_043717565.1. GTDB lineage: Bacteria > Pseudomonadota > Gammaproteobacteria > Burkholderiales > Burkholderiaceae_C > Rubrivivax. The sequence continues at coordinate 33,286 of JAYSXE010000310.1, forward strand.
GCTGCGCAGCGCAGCCGGCTGCGCGGTGTGGTGAAGCATACCCACCCCGGCCGCTGCCCCTGTCGCTGCCCCTGTCGTTGCCCGTATCACCCGGCCCTCGGGTTGCCGGAAACAGCCGCTTCATGTAGCATTCACTGAACGAATGTGTTGTGATCACTACATGAAAATGCAATCTGAATCAACGGTCCTGTTCATGGCCTGGGGCCAGCGCCGGCAGGCGGCTGGGGCAGCACGATGAGCGCCTTCAACCATGAGAAGGTGCTGTCGGTGCACCACTGGACCGACCGGCTCTTCAGCTTCACCACCACGCGTGACCCTTCACTGCGCTTCCTGAACGGCCACTTCACCATGATTGGTTTGCCGGTCAATGGCAAGCCGCTGTTGCGCGCCTACAGCGTGGCCAGCGCCAATTACGAGGAGTACCTGGAATTCCTCAGCATCAAGGTGCCTGATGGCCCGCTCACGTCGCGGCTGCAGCACATCCAGGTGGGCGACACGCTGCTGGTGGGCCGCAAGCCCACGGGCACGCTGGTGGTGGACTACCTGAAGCCCGGCCGGCGCCTGTACCTGCTGGCCACCGGCACCGGGCTGGCGCCGTTCCTGTCCATCGTGCGCGACCCCGAGGTCTACGAACGCTTTGAACAGGTGGTGCTGGTGCACGGTGTGCGCCTGGTGAAGGAACTGGCCTACCGCCAGATGCTGACCGAAGAGCTGCCCAAGCACGAATACCTGGGCGAAGCGGTGAGCCAGAAGCTGCGGTATGTGCCCACGGTGACACGCGACGACTTTGCCACCCGGCTGCGCATACCGCAGCTCATCAGCAGCGGCCAGCTGGCGGCGCAGCTGCACCTGCCCGAGATGAACGCGGAACACGACCGCGCCATGATCTGCGGCAGCCCGGCCATGCTGCGCGAGCTGAAGGCCCTGCTGGAAAGCCGCGGCTTCGCCGAGGGCAACACCAGCACGCCGGGCGACTTCGTCATCGAGCGCGCCTTTGCCGACCAGTAAGGCCGCCGCCACTGCGCGCCCCCACGCTGCGGTGCCGCAGCGCACCGGCGTGCGCGACCAGGCCGCACAGGCCACGCGCGAAGCCATCCTGAAAGCGGCCATCAAGGTTTTCGCGCAGCACGGTTTCGACGGCGGGCGTGTGGAAGAGATTTCACGCCTGGCGCAGTCTTACGACCGCATGATTTACTACTACTTCGGCAGCAAGGAGTCGCTGTTCAGCGCGGTCATCGAAGAGATCTACCGCCGCTACAGCGAAGCCGAATCGCAGCTGGTGCTGAACCAGTCGCAGCCGGTGCAGGCGCTGCGCGACCTGGTGGCCTTCATCTGGGCCTACTACCAGAAGCACCCGGAATTCATCACGCTGCTGAACAGCGAAAACCTGCACCGCGGCCGCCACCTGGCGCACAGCCCGCGCGACGGGGGCTACGCGTCAACGGCACTGGCCGTGCTGCAGCAGGTGCTGGGCCGCGGCGTGGAACTGGGGGTGTTCCGCGCCGGTCTGCGCGCCCGCGACGTCTACCTGATGATGGCGTCGATGGCCTATTTCTACCTGTCCAACCGCTTCACGCTGGCGGTGTTCCTGGGCGAAAAAGTGGAAGAGCCGGCGGCGCTGGCGCACTGGCAGGCGTTCACGACCGACGCGGTGCTGCGCATGGTGTCGGCCGGCACGCCGGCGGCAGCAGAATAGGGCTGCACACCGCAACCACCCCATGCCAGGAGACACCATGCCCACTTCATCACGCCGCCACTTCGTTGGCAGCGCTGCCGCTGCACTCGCCGCCGCTGCCGTGCCCGCCGTCTGGGCCAAGGCGCCCCTGGGTGGCGGCACCGCGGTCAGCGTTCACCGCATGAAGCTGGGCAGCTTCGAAGTGACCACGCTGCTCGACGGCTTCATCGACATCAACCCGGCCGTGCTGCTGGGTGACGCCGACGTGATCAAGCGCCATCTGGAAGCCGCGGGCCTGTGGGGTTCACCCATCCGCACGGCCGTCAACACCTTCTTGGTGAACACCGGCGACAAGCTGGTGCTGATCGACTGCGGCGGCGCCAAGATGCTGGGCCCGAATGCGGGCCGGCTGCCGCAGGCGCTGGCGCAACTGGGCATCGAGCCGGGCCAGATCGACGAGGTCTACATCACGCACATGCACGGCGACCACCTGCACGGCGCGGTCACCCCGGAAGGCGCGCGCCTGTTCCCGAACGCCGTGCTGCGCATCGGCAAGGCCGACGTTGACCACTGGGGCAGTGCCGCTGTTGAAGCGGCCGCCCCGGCCGACCAGAAGGGCCGCTTCGTGGCCGCCCGGCGCGCCATCACGGCCTATGGCGACCGCCTGCAGACCTTCGAGCCCGGCGCCGAGCTGACACCCGGCATCCGCAGCGTCGACGGCGCCGGCCACACCCCGGGCCACAGCTGCTACATGGTCAGCAGCGGTGCTGCGCGCCTGCTGCTGCTGGGCGACACGCTGCACGTGGCGCCGGTGCAGTTTCCGCGCCCGGAAATCACCGTGGCTTTCGACAGCAGCCGCGACGAAGCCCGCGCCCGGCGCCGTGCGCTGTTCGAGATGGCGGCGCGCGAAAACATCCTGGTCGGTGCCGTGCACCTGCCCTTCCCGGGCATCGGCCGGCTGCGCGAGAAGGAAGCCGGGGCCTTCAGCTACGAACCCCTGCCTTGGCAGTTGTTCTGAGGCCGCGGCGA
>JAYSXE010000032.1:0-10306 GCA_043717565.1 Burkholderiales bacterium
GGACACGCCGGAATTCGTGGCGCGCCACATCATCCGCGAATCCAAGAGCTACCTGGACGGCCTGGCGCCGCCTTTTTTCAAGGCGCTGATGGCCTACGCCCAGGACGGCAGCTACTCCTGGCACTGCCCGGGCCACAGCGGTGGCGTGGCCTTTCTGAAGAGCCCGGTGGGACAGATGTTCCACCAGTTCTTCGGCGAGAACATGCTGCGCGCCGACGTGTGCAACTCGGTGGAAGAACTGGGCCAGTTGCTGGACCACACCGGGCCGGTGGCGGCCAGTGAACGCAACGCCGCGCGCATCTTCAACGCCGACCACTGCTTCTTCGTCACCAACGGCACCAGCACCAGCAACAAGATGGTGTGGCACCACACCGTGGCGCCAGGTGACGTGGTGGTGGTCGACCGCAATTGCCACGTGTCGATCCTGCACTCCATCATCATGACCGGTGCCGTGCCGGTGTTTCTGACGCCCACGCGCAACCAGTTCGGCATCATCGGGCCCATTCCCGAAAGCGAGTTCTCACCGGAGGCCATTCGCCGGAAGATCGCCAGCAACCCCTTGCTGGCGCATGTGGACCCGGCCACGGTGAAGCCGCGCATCCTGACGCTGACGCAAAGCACCTACGACGGCGTTCTGTACAACACCGAGACCATCAAGCACGCGCTCGATGGCTACATCGACACGCTGCACTTTGACGAGGCCTGGCTGCCGCACGCGGCCTTCCACACCTTTTACGGCAGCTTCCACGCAATGGGCAAAAAACGCCCGAGGCCGAGGAACCAGCTGGTGTTTGCAACGCAGAGCACGCACAAGTTGCTGGCCGGCATCAGCCAGGCCAGCCAGGTGCTGGTGCAAGACGCGCAGGAAAGCAAGCTCGACCGGCACCTCTTCAATGAGGCCTACCTGATGCACACCAGCACCAGCCCGCAGTACGCCATCATCGCCAGCTGCGACGTGGCCGCGGCCATGATGGAAGCACCCGGCGGGCCGGCCCTGGTGGAAGAAAGCATCCTTGAGTCGATGGACTTCCGCCGCGCCATGCGCAAGGTCGACGACGAGTTCGGCAAGGACTGGTGGTTCCAGGTCTGGGGACCGGAGCGCATGGCGCCCGACGGCTTGGGCAGCAGCGACGACTGGGTGCTGAATGCCAGCGACAACTGGCACGGCTTCGGCAACCTGGCGCCGGGCTTCAATCTGCTGGACCCGATCAAGTGCACCATCATCACGCCGGGCCTGGGCATGTCGGGCGAGTTTGCAGAAACCGGCATCCCGGCCAGCATCGTCACCAAGTTCCTGGTTGAACACGGCGTGGTGGTGGAGAAGACGGGCCTGTACTCCTTCTTCATCATGTTCACCATCGGCATCACCAAGGGCCGCTGGAACACGCTGCTGACCGCACTGCAGCAGTTCAAGGACGACTACGACCGCAACGCGCCCATGTGGCGCATCCTGCCGGAATTCTGCGCGGCCTATCCGAAGTACGAACGCATGGGCCTGAACGACCTGTGCCAGGCCATTCACCAGCACTACGCAAAGGGCGACATCGCACGGCTGGTGACCGACATGTACCTGAGCGACCTGCAGCCGGTGATGAAACCCAGCGACGCCTTCGCGCACATTGCGCACCGCAAGACCGAACGTGTGGGCATCGACAACCTGGAGGGCCGCGTCACCACCAGCCTGCTGACGCCTTACCCGCCGGGCATACCGCTGCTGATTCCGGGCGAACGCTTCAACCGCAAGATCGTCGACTACCTGCGCTTCACCCGTGCTTTCAACGCCGAGTTTCCAGGCTTCGACACCGACGTGCACGGCCTGGTGGAAGACGACTCGGTGCCGGGCGTGCGCCGTTACTTCGTGGACTGCATCCGCGAGGAGGTGGCTGCACCCGCCGCCAAGCCCGCGAAACGGCGTGCTGCCAGCAAGCCGGTGGCAGCTGCGGGCAAAGCGGTAAAGCCCGCGAAGGTTGAAAAGCCTTCGAAGACGGTGAAGCCCGCGAAGGCCGGCAAGACCGCGAAGTCCGAAAAGGCGCGGGCCCGCAGCAAGGCCTGAATTCAGCCGCCGGTTTCGATGGCCTGGCCCAGCATGGCCTGGCTGAATCCGCCGTCGACATAGGTGATCTCGGCCGTGACGCCGGCGGCCAGGTCTGACAGCAGAAAGGCCGCCACGTTGCCCACGTCGTCGATGGTGACGTTGCGGCCCAGCGGCGACGCTGCGGCCACCTGGCCCAGAAGCTTGCCGAAGTCCTTGATGCCCGACGCTGCAAGCGTCTTGATGGGGCCGGCACTGATGCCATTGACCCGCACACCGCGTGGCCCCAGGTTCGCTGCCAGGTAACGCACGCTGGACTCCAGCGCCGCCTTCGCCAGACCCATGGTGTTGTAGTTGGGCAACGCGCGCAGAGAGCCCAGATAAGTCAGCGTCAACAGCGCCGCCTGCGGGCGCAGGTACGGCAGGGCGGCCTTCGCCAGTGCCGGAAAGCTGTAGGCCGAGATGTCCATAGCAATGCGGAAATTCTCGCGCGTCATGCCGTCGAGAAATTCACCGGCAATGGCTTCGCGGGGCGCAAAGCCGATCGAATGCACGAAGCCGTCGAACTGCGGCCACACCTGGGAAAGCTCGGTGAAAACGCGGCTGATGTGCGCGTCGTCAGAAACATCGCATTCGTACACCAGCGTTGAATCGAAGTGGCCGGCATATTCGGTCACGCGGTCTTTGAAGCGTTCACCCACGTAGCTGAAGGCCAGCTCCGCGCCCTGGGCGCGGCAGGCGCGCGCAATGCCATAGGCGATGGAGCGGTTGGACAGCACACCCGTGATGAGAAAGCGCTTGCCGGCGAGAAAGCCCATGGTGACTCCGAAGGTGTTCTTGAACGGGTGGCGATTCTGGCATGCAGGCACCAATTGCTGGAGAGGTCTTGAACAGGGCACTGTCCGACGCTATAATTCGTAGTTACCCGGGTTGACCTGTCTTCATGAAGGGGCCGAGCGTGCTGAATGAGTGGGCTGATATCGACAGCCCATTTTTTTTGGTCGATCGCCTTTCATGAGGCCAGTGCCGGGTGCAGATTTTCGAATGGGGTGTCCAGGCAGGGTCTGGGCGCCAGGATTCATGCAACAGCGGGTGGTTCAGGTTTGACTCAAAGCGGTACCCAGCACGACGACAGTGAAGGCATCGGCCAGCAGCCCACCGCTGCGGCCAGCGTTCGCGTGGGCTGGCAAACCGCAATCAGCGGCACCGTCGAAGGCCTGGGCTACGAACTGGTGGACATTGAACGCGCCCAACGCGGACTGCTGCGCATCACCATCGACCGCGTTCCGGGGCGCGCCTATCACGCTCGCGGCGGCGCTGTTTCGGCCGGGGTAGCGGGCGATGGCGGCGAGTTCGTCACGGTTGAAGACTGCGAAAAGGTCACCCGCCAGCTGCAGTTTGCGCTGGAAGTGGAAGGTCTGGACTACGCGCGGCTGGAAGTGTCTTCTCCGGGCTTGGACCGGCCGCTGAAGCGCCCGGCCGACTACGAGCGCTTCGCAGGGCAGGCCGTACAGGTCGTGTTGAAGCAGCCCTTCAAGGGTCGCAAGAACTGGCAAGGCGTTTTGACGCCCGCGGTACAGCCTGCGGCAGCCACCGTCACTTCGGTGTCGGCTGATGCTGCTGAGGGTGAACTTGCGCGGGCTGACGCTGCGGCTCCAGCCGCGGCCGCCAACAGCTGGGCATTGGTTTTCAAAGAGGGCAAGACCGAACAGGTGCTGAACTTCGCGTTTGATGAAGTGCGCGAAGCGCGGCTCGTGCCGGTGGTCAATTTCAAGGGTCGCAAGGCCCAGGACGGTGGCGGTGTGCAAGCGCCCGACACCGCCCCCAAGCAAGACGGAGGCTGAGGAATCGATGAATCGCGAAATGCTGATGTTGGTGGACGCCATCTCGCGCGAGAAGACCGTGGAACTCGACGTGGTGTTTGGTGCCGTCGAAGCCGCGCTGGCTTCCGCGACCAAGAAACTGCATGGCGGCGAGGTTGAAATCCGCGTCGCGGTGGACCGCGACACGGGCGAATACGAGACCTTCCGCCGCTGGCTGGTGGTGCCCGACGAGGCCGGCCTGCAGAACCCCGATGCCGAAGAAATGCTGTCCGACGCACTGGACCGCATTCCTGACATCGAAGAAGGCGACTACATCGAAGAAGCCGTCGACTCGGTGCCCATCGGCCGCATTGGCGCGCAGGCGGCCAAGCAGGTCATCCTGCAGAAAATTCGTGACGCCGAGCGTGAGCAGTTGCTCAATGAATTCATGGCCCGCGGCGAGAAGATCTTCGTCGGCACCGTCAAGCGCCTGGACAAGGGCGACATCATTGTCGAAAGCGGCCGCGTCGAAGGGCGCCTGAAGCGCACCGAGATGATTCCGAAGGAAAACCTGCGCACCGGCGACCGTGTGCGCGCTTTCCTGATGGGCATCGACCCCACGCAGCGCGGCCCGCAGATCATGCTGTCGCGCAACGCGCCGGGTTTCATGATCGAGCTGTTTGCGCAGGAAGTGCCCGAGATCGAGCAGGGCCTGCTCGAGATCAAGAGCTGCGCCCGCGACGCCGGCAGCCGCGCCAAGATTGCCGTGGTGTCGCACGACCGCCGTGTCGACCCCATCGGCACCTGCGTCGGTGTGCGCGGTTCACGCGTGAATGCCGTCACCAACGAAGTGGCCGGTGAACGTGTGGACATCGTGCTGTGGTCCGACGACCCGGCGCAGTTCGTCATCGGCGCGCTGGCGCCAGCGAACGTGCAGAGCATCGTGGTGGACGAAGAGCGCCACGCGATGGACGTGGTGGTGGACGAGGAAAACCTGGCCATCGCCATTGGCCGTGGTGGCCAGAACGTGCGCCTGGCGTCTGAACTGACCGGCTGGCGCATCAACATCATGACGGCCGAAGAGTCGCAGGCCAAGCTGGCGACCGAAACCGACTCGGCGCGCAAGATCTTCGTCGAGAAGCTCGACGTGGACCAGGAGGTGGCCGACATCCTGATCGCCGAAGGCTTCACCAGCCTGGAAGAGGTGGCCTATGTGCCGCTGCAGGAAATGCTGGAAATCGAAAGCTTCGACGAAGACACGGTGCACGAACTGCGCACACGTGCCAAGGACGCCTTGCTGACGATGGAAATCGAGAAGGAAGAACAGGTTGAAGGCGTCTCGCAAGACCTGCGCGACCTGGAAGGCCTCAACGCCGAGTTCATTCCCAAGCTGGCCGGTGGTGGCATCAACACCCGTGACGAACTGGCCGACCTGGCTGTGGACGAGCTGACCGAGCTGACCGGCATGGACGACGAGAGCGCCAAGGTGCTGATCATGAAGGCGCGTGAACACTGGTTCGCAGCCTGACGCAGCAGCCCGCCTGTCGCCCGAACACCCGCCCGACTCCCCAGCAACCGCACTGCCGACCGCATCCGCCGCCAGCACCACGCGCACCGAATATTCCAAGGAAACTGTACTTATGGCCGTGATCACCGTCGCCCAGTTCGCCGCGCAATTGGGCCGCTCAACGGCGGTTCTGCTCGAGCAGCTGCAGTCGGCGGGCGTATCGATACGCTCGTCAGACGACGCGCTGACTGAAGCAGACAAGGAACGTCTGCTGGACTACTTGCGCACGTCGCACGGCACTGTTGCCAGCGGCGAGCGCAAGAAGATCACCATCACGCGCAAGACCTCCACCGAAATCAAGCAGGCCGACGCCAGCGGGCGGGCGCGCACGATTCAGGTTGAGGTGCGCAAGAAGCGCGTGTTCGTCAAGCGCGACGACGTGCCGGCGCCCGAAGAAGTGACCGAACAGGCCGATGACCAGGCCGACCTGCAACGGCGCGAGGAAGAAGCGCGCGCCCAAGCCGAAGCCATTCGCAAGCAAGAAGAAGAACTGGCGCAGGCGCGCAAGGAGCGGGAGGCGCAGGAAGAGGCTGCACGCGTGGCCGCCGCTGAAGCTGCTGCTGCCGCCGAAGCTGCTGCCCGCGCCGCTGCCGATGCAGCAGCCGAAGCTGCACGCGCCGCTGCAGCCACCTCAGCCGCTTCGGTGCCGGCTGGCGCGAAGCCGGCCGCGGCCAGCGCTGCTGCGGCCCCTGCAGCCCCTGCAGCAGCACCCGCCGCCGCGACCGTGCCGCCCGTGGCTGCTGAGCCCGCCAAGCCTGTGTTGCGCGTGGTCAAGGCTGCCGACAAGGCGGCTGAAGACACCGCCAAGCAAGAAGACCTGGTTCGCCGCCGCAAGGCAGCCGAGACTGAGGCCGCCGCCATTCGCGCCATGATGAATGCACCGAAGAAGGTGCTCATGGCGAAGAAGCCCGAAGAGCCCAAGCCTGCGGAGCCGGCCAAGGAAGCCATCAAGGGCACGATCCACAAGCCCACGGCCAAGCCTGGCGCAACCACCACCACAGCCGTTGCAAAACCCGGCGACAAGAAGCAGGTCAAGTCGGAAAAGCTGTCTTCCAGCTGGGCCGACGACGCAGCGAAGAAGCGCGCCGCGCTGAAGACCCGTGGCGAAAGCTCGGGCGGCCGCGCCGGTTGGCGTGCACCGCGTGGCGGCGCCCGCCGTGGCGACCGCGACGACGGTTACGCGCCGCAGCCGGTGGAAGCCCAGACGCAGGAAGTTCATGTGCCCGAAACCATCTCGGTGGCCGACCTTGCGCACAAGATGAGCGTCAAGGCCAGCGAGGTCATCAAGCAATTGATGAAGCTGGGCCAGATGGTCACCATCAACCAGCAGCTGGACCAGGAAACGGCCATGATCGTGGTCGAGGAAATGGGCCACAAGGCGCTGGCCGCCAAGCTGGACGACCCGGAAGCCTTCACCGAGGAAGAACAAGCCGCGCAGGACGCCGAGCAATTGCCGCGCGCCCCGGTGGTGACGGTGATGGGCCACGTCGACCACGGCAAGACTTCGCTGCTGGACTACATCCGCCGTGCGCGGGTGGCTGCGGGCGAAGCCGGCGGCATCACCCAGCACATCGGTGCGTACCACGTGGAAACCCCGCGCGGCATGATCACCTTCCTGGACACACCAGGCCACGCAGCCTTCACGGCCATGCGGGCCCGCGGTGCGAAAGCCACCGACATCGTCATCCTGGTGGTGGCGGCTGACGACGGCGTGATGCCGCAGACCAAGGAAGCCATCGCGCACGCCAAGGCAGCCGGTGTGCCCATCGTCGTGGCCATGAACAAGATCGACAAGCCTGACGCCAACCTGGAACGCGTGAAGAGCGAACTGGTGGCTGAAGGCGTGATCCCTGAAGACTTCGGCGGCGAGTCGCCTTTTGTCGGCGTGTCGGCCAAGATCGGCACGGGCGTGGACACGCTGCTGGAACAGGTGCTGCTGCAGGCCGAAGTGCTGGAGCTGAAGGCCCCCACGGCCGCTGCGGCCAAGGGCCTGGTGATCGAAGCGCGCCTGGACAAGGGACGCGGCCCGGTGGCCACGGTGCTGGTGCAAAGCGGCACGCTGCGCAAGGGCGATGTGGTGCTGGCAGGCAGCAGCTATGGCCGTGTGCGCGCCATGCTGGACGAGGACGGCAAGGCCACCGAACAGGCTGGCCCGTCGATGCCGGTGGAAATCCAGGGCCTGACCGAAGTGCCGCAGGCCGGTGACGAATTCATGGTGCTGACCGACGAGCGTCGGGCCCGCGAGATCGCCACCTTCAGGCAGGGCAAGTACCGCGAAGTGAACCTGAACCGCCGCCAGGCTGCGAAGCTGGAAGGCATGTTCGAGAACATGGGCGAAGCCGCGGCGCAGACGCTATCGCTGATCATCAAGGCTGACGTGCAGGGTTCGCAGGAGGCCTTGGCCCAGAGCCTGCTGAAGCTGACCACGGCCGAAGTGAAGGTGCAGATCGTGCACGCTGCGGTGGGTGGCATCAGCGAGAGCGACGTCAACCTGGCCATCGCCAGCAAGGCCGTCATCATTGGCTTCAACACGCGCGCCGATGCCGGTGCACGCAAGCTGGCCGAAGGCAACGGCGTCGAGCTCAAGTACTACAACATCATTTACGACGCGGTCGACGAGATCAAGGCGGCCATGACCGGCATGCTGGCGCCAGAGCAGCGTGAAGAAACCATCGGCATGGCCGAGATCCGTACTGTGTTCGTGGCCAGCAAGATCGGCACCGTGGCCGGTTGCATGATCACCGCCGGCCAGGTGACCCGCAGCGCGCGTTTCCGCCTGCTGCGCGAGAACACCGTCATCTACACCGGCGAGCTGGAATCTGTGAAGCGCATGAAGGAAGATGTGCGCGAGGTCAAGGAAGGCTACGAGTGCGGTATCAAGCTGAAGAACTACAACGACATCAAGGAAGGTGACCAGTTGGAATTCTTCGAGGTGAAGGAAGTGGCCCGCACGCTGTAAAGGCGGATTTGCTTGTCACCCAGCAAACCCCGCCTTCTGCAAAGCAGGCGGGGTTTGGTTTTGGCAGGTACCCAACCCGCAATCCGCGCCCAACCATCCCATGCGACACAAAAAAGCCACCCCCAACCGCAGCTTTCGCGTAGCCGACCAGATCCAGCGTGATGTGGCCGAACTCATCCGCGACCTGAAAGACCCGCGCATTGGGCTGGTGACGATCAACAGCGTGGACGTGACGCCCGACTATGCACACGCGAAGATCTACTTCTCGCTGCTGCTGGGTGACACCCCAGCCTGCGAACAGGCCCTGAATGAAGCCGCCGGCTACTTGCGCAATGCACTGTTCAAGCGCCTGGCCATCCACACCGTGCCCACGTTGCACTTCCAGTTCGACCGCACCACCGAGCGCGCGCTGGAACTGTCGGCGCTGATCAACCGCGCGAACGCCACACGGGCCAAAGACAGCGACGAGCCCGATGCCGCCGCACCCCCAGGCCCATCGGCTGACAGCAAAGCACCCGAATGACCGCCCAGGCCGGCCCACCAGCACCCGCCCGCTTGCCGCGCCGCAAGCTCAACGGGGTGTTGCTGCTTGACAAGCCCCTGGGCTGGACCAGCAACGACGCATTGCAAAAAGTGAAAGGCATGCTGCGCGCCGAAAAAGGGGGCCACACCGGCACCCTGGACCCTCTGGCCACAGGGCTGCTGCCGTTGTGTTTTGGCGCTGCCACCAAGTTTTCTCAGGCCAGCTTGGACGCCGACAAGCACTACCGCGCCACCCTGCGCCTGGGCCAGCGCACCAGCACCGGCGACCGCGAAGGCCAGGTGCTGGAAGAACACGACGTGACCTGCACCCGCCAGCAGATCGATGCCGTCTGCGCCCGTTTTGTCGGGCCGCTGCAGCAGACGCCACCCATGCATTCGGCCTTGAAGCACGAGGGCAGGGCGCTGTATGAGTACGCTCGCCAAGGCATCGCCATCGAAAGGCCGGCGCGCGCGGTGCACATTCACCGCATCGACATCATCGACTGGCAGCATCACTGTCTGGTGGTTGACGTTCACTGCAGCAAGGGCACCTACATCCGCACGCTGGCCGAAGACATCGGCGCGGCGCTGGGTTGTGGCGCCCATTTGTCGGCGCTGCGCCGCACCGGCAGCGGTGCGCTGCTGGTGCAGGACGCCATCACGGTGGAAGACCTGGCGGCCCTGGGCGCGGAAGCGCGCGAAGCCCGCTTGCTGCCGCCTGAAGTGCTGGTGGCCGGCTGGCCGCAGGTCTGCCTGCCCGACGACGAAGCCGGCCGTTTTCTGTGCGGCCTTCGCCGCCGGGTGGCGCTGGCCGACACCGGCGCCGTGCGCGTTTACCGCGCAGCCACCGCGCTGCAACCTTCCCCTGCCTTTCTAGGCACGGCCCACATCACAGCAGGCGAGCTGATCGCCGACCGCCTGCTCAGCCCCATCGAAGTCCAGGACCACCCATGACCCACGCCATCAGAAACATCGCCATCATCGCCCACGTCGACCATGGCAAGACCACGCTCGATGTCGTTGCTGTCCATCACGCGCTCGGCCACCTTCTCGTTTTCACGGAAGGTGCCGCTCTGGCGCAGCAGTTGGTCGACCAGCGTGGTCTTGCCATGATCGACGTGAGCGATGATCGCGATGTTGCGAATTTTCATGAACGGGGCGCGCCAAGGGGGATGTTGCGGCGCACCCATAGGCCACCGGCCGTCAGGAAGCGAGCCTAAACCGCCTGGGCGGGCACAAATCAGCCCTGCGTCGGGCCATTATCGGCACGACGGGCCGCAAAAAAGGTCCGCAGCAGGTCTGCTGCCTCGCGTTCCCGCACCCCGCCAATAACCTCCGGACGATGGTGGCAGGAACTGGCGTCGAATACCCGCGCGCCATGCTCCACCCCGCCGCCCTTCGGGTCATAGGCGCCAAAAATCAGG
>JAYSXE010000311.1:0-12303 GCA_043717565.1 Burkholderiales bacterium
TGGACGTTGACCCGTTCACCAGCTTCACCACGCTGAACGACCGCGGCGCCATCGTTGACGGCAAGGTCAAGAGCGTCGACCCGCGCGGCGCCGAGATCCAGCTGACCGAAGACGTCACCGGCTATCTGCGCGCTTCTGAAATCAGCCGCGACCGCGTGGAAGACGCGCGCAACGTGCTGAAGGAAGGGGACGATGTCAACGTCATGGTGATCAACGTCGACCGCAAGATGCGCTCGATCCAGTTGTCCATCAAGGCCAAGGACAACGCCGACGAGCAGCAGGCCATGCAGAAGCTGAGCCAGAGCAACGAGCGTGAAAACGCCGGCACCACCAGCCTGGGCGCCCTGCTGCGCGCCAAGCTGGACAGCCGGCCGGAGTAAGCCGGCCCAGCCGGTCAAGGTGCCCCGGGGGCGAAAGCCCGCGGGCCCTTCTCCAGTGGCCAGTGCGCGGCACCCGCTGCGCACTGGCCACCCGGTTCCTGAAAGCATGGCGGCTTGTCGCCGCCCCCTTCTGCTTCACCTGCGGCAACCGATGACCCGCTCTGACCTCGTCAACCGCCTGGCCGAGAAGTTCTCGCAGCTCACGCAGCGCGACACGGAATTCGCCGTCAAGACCATACTCGACGCCATGTCAGACGCACTGGCGCGCGGGCACCGCATTGAAATTCGGGGCTTTGGCAGTTTTGCCATCAACCGCCGGCCACCGCGCATCGGCCGCAACCCGCGCAGTGGCGACCAGGTCGTCATCCCGGAAAAGCTGGTGCCGCACTTCAAGCCTGGCAAGGCGCTTCGCGAAGCGGTGGACCACCCGACCGCTGCTGAAGGTGCTGCCGCTGCGGCGGCTGACAAAGCGCGCCAGGGCTGACCGACCCGTCGACACCGCCGCGTGGCACCAGGCGGCACTGTCCAGGGCACCCCGCGGGCTCGCTCCTAGAATGCAGCACTGATGCGCATCTTCTCCTGGCTGCTTCGGGCCTTCATCTTCTTCACGCTGTTCGCCTTTGCGCTGAACAACCAGCACGCAGCCAGCGTGCGCTGGTTCTTTGGCGTGGAATGGCGTGCTCCGATGGTGTTTGTGGTGCTGGCGGCCTTTGCGGCCGGCTGCGCCGTGGGTGCGGTGGCCATGCTGCCGGGCTGGTTAAAAAGCCGGCAGGCTGCAGCCTCGCCCGTCGGCAAGGCCGGCACCGCTCCCGGCACCCCGCCACCCGCCGCCGCCGGCCCCGTCACCAGGCCCGGTGCTGCGGCTGCGCCCACGTCGGAATTCGGCGCCGACCACCCATCGCGGCTGGGCGTTTGAGCCCCTTCACCCTGCAACCGCGGCGCCATGGGCCTTGACCTGCAGTGGCTGCTGCTCGGCCTGCCCGTGGCTTTTGCTTTGGGTTGGCTGGCCTCGCGCTTCGACCTGCGCCAGCTGCGGCAAGACCACGAAGACTCGCCGCGCGCCTACTTCAAAGGCCTGAACCTGCTGCTGAACGAGCAGCAGGACCAGGCGGTGGACGCCTTCATCGAAGCGGTACAAAACGACCCCGACACTGCCGAACTGCACTTCGCGCTGGGCAATCTGTTCCGGCGCCGCGGCGAGTTCGAACGCGCGGTGCGGGTGCACGAACACCTGTTGGGCCGTGCCGACCTGAAAGCCGCCGACCGCGCCCGCGCGCAGCTGGCGCTGGCGCAGGATTTCATGAAAGCAGGCCTGTTCGACCGAGCAGAAGCCGCTTGGCGGGCTCTGAAAGGCACGGTCTACGACCACGATGCCCAACTGGCGTTGCTGTCGCTGTACGAACGTTCACGCGACTGGCCGCAGGCCGCAGCCGTGGCCCGCCAACTGGTGGCCGCGCAGGGCAGCCTGAAGGCGCCACCAACGGCCGCGCAGCCCGCGGGCGCGGGCACGCTGCAGGCGCGCATTGCGCACTATGAATGCGAGATGTCCGAGGCTTTCGACGCGCAGGGCGACACCGCCCAGGCCGACGCCGCGCTGTTGAGGGCGCAGCAGTCGGCAGCCGACTCAAGCCCGGGCACGGTGCGCCCCGACGTCCTGGCGGGCCAGCGGTTGCGCCGCAGCGGCCAGCATGCGCAGGCGCTGCAAGCGTGGGACCTGCTGCGCCACCACCACCCGGCGGCTTTTGTGCTGGTGGCACCCGACTACGCCGATTCGGCGCTGCAGTGCACCGACCCCGCCTGGCGCCAGCACGCGCAGGCGGCGCTGGCCGAGGCGCTGGCGGCCCACCCTTCGGTGGAACTGCTGCGGGCCATCGAACGGCTGCGCAGCGCGCAGGCGGCCGCAGACCAGTTGCCCGAACGTCTGCCGCAGTTGCTGCAACACCTGCAGCAGCACCCTTCACTTTCGGCTGCCCAATTGCTGCTGGAACTGCCGCCCGCGCAGTGGACCGACGAGGCCTGGGCGGCGCTGCGCACCGCGGTCACCCGTGCCGCCAAACCGCTGCAGCGCTACCGCTGCGCCGCCTGCGGTTTTGAAGCCCAGCATTACTTCTGGCAGTGCCCAGGCTGCCTCAGCTGGGACAGTTACCCCGCGCAGCGGCTCGACGCGCAATAGGCCCCTGCGGCGCAACGCCTGGCGGCCATGCTTCAGCCGTTACCGCCCCAGCGACCGCAACTGCCGCGTCAGCAACGCCAGCACCGCTTCGCGCGTGGGCACCTGGCCCTTGCCGCCGATGCTGGCCACGGCGCCGGGCCCCGTGATGCCGGCCAGTCCCGGTTCGTGGTCGCAATAAACGCCCAGCGTGGGCCGGCCCAACGCCGCGGCCAGGTGGGTGAATCCGGTGTCCAGGCCCACCACCTGCTGCGCGCCGGCCAGCACGGCGGCCATGTCGCCCACGCCCAAAAAGGGGGGCACATCGCCTTCGCAGCCTGCGGCAATGCGTTCGGCCAGCGTCTGCTCGGCTTCGCTGCCCCACAGCACCACGGGCATCCAACCCTGTTCCAGCAGGTGGCGGCCCACCGAGACCCAGTGCCTTTCGGGCCACAGCTTGGCGGCGCGGCTGGCGTTGGGAATCAGCACTGCATAACGCTTGCGGGGCACCCAGGTGGGCGGAGGCGCGCGCAGCCCGAAGTCGGGGCTGGAACCGGGCACGCCACCACCGCCTTCAAGCACGCCGCCGCCGGGCAGCGCATAGCCCAGGTGCGCGGCCGCCAGCAGGCGGTTGCGGTGCACCGCCTGCAGATCGCGCGGCACGGCGGCCGTGTGGTCGTACATCCATGCTGCCAGTGGCTCGCGGATGCTGCGGCGGTTGTAGCCGGCCACTGGCGCGCCGGCCTGGCGCGCCCACAGCGCACTTTTCACAAGGCCCTGAAGGTCGAGCACACGGTCGTAGCGCTGCGCGCGCAGGCGCGTGCGCACGGACTTCATCGCCGCCCAGGTGGCGGCGCTGAACAACTGGCCGCGCCACTTGCGCCAGGGCAGTTCAATGACCTGCTGCACACCAGGGTGCATGCGCGGAAGGGCCGCAAAGCGCGGCTCCACCAACCAGTCGATGTGGGCCGCGGGGTGCGCGCGCAGGATGTCGGCCACCACGGGCGCGGCATGCACCACGTCGCCCATCGAAGAGGTCTTGACGATCAGCAGCCGCATCGGGTTCAAGACGGCCCGCCGGGCGTGGAGCGTTGCCGCTCCTTGACCAGCTCGGGGTTCAGCAAGGGGTCGTTGTACATCTTGAACTGGCGGTAGACCTTGAAGTAGGCGCGGCCGGCCAGGGCGTCGGCCAGCAGCGCGTCCAGGCAGCCGCCCAGGTCCTGACGCTGCTGCTGCAGGCGTGCCAGCCGGGTGGCGCTGCTGCTGCGGTGCGCGTCGTCGACATCGGTACGCTGGGTCTGCGCCTGCATGGCATGCACTTTCAGCGCCAGGATGGACAGCCGGTCAACCATGCTGCCGGCGGTTTCGCTGTTCAGCCGCGCGCCCGCGGGCACCCGGGCCACGGGCGTGTCGGTGCGCGCCGAGTCGGCGTCCACCAGGCCCAGGGCCAGCAGCAGCAACTCGTCAACCCGCTCGGTGGCGTCGTTGCGGGCCTGGTTGTAGCCGTCGATGGCACGCTTGTTGGCCGCGATGTCGGCCGCCGCCACTGTGGTGCGCCGTGCCAAGTCTTCTTCGGCCCACAGCAGGCTGTTGAAGCGGTGGTTGCGCTGCACCCAGTTCCACAGTTCAACGGGCCCGCCGTGCAGTGGCCGCTGCGGCCAGCCGGCGCTGGCCAGCCAGGTGTCGTGCTGGGCCAGAACATCGGCGGCGCTGATCGGGGCGTTGGAAAGGGTCATGCGGGGCGGTGGAGGTTGCACGAATGGGTGCGGGGCGCTGGGGCCCAAAGCGGGTGGTGGTGGCGTTGTTGTGCCTGGCAGCGGCCCCTGCGCCGTGGCCCTGGGGCGGGCTGGGTGCAATGGCAGAATCGGTCGATTATTCGCCAGAACCTTTGAGTCCACTGACACCCCCCTCAGCCCCGCCCCTTTGATGCACCCCAACCTGTTTTCAACGGCGCTCGACGAGCACCGCCAGCTGTTCGACAACCTGCCTCGGCTTCAGCCCGCGGTAGAACGCATCGGCCACCGGCTGGCCGGGTTGCTGGCCGACGGGGGCAAGGTGATGTGGTGCGGCAATGGCGGTTCAGCCGCCGACAGCCAGCACCTGGCCGCCGAGCTGACCGGCCGGCTGGTGAACGACCGCCGGCCGCTGGCTGGCCTGGCGCTGTCGACCGACAGTTCGGCACTGACCTGCATCGGCAACGACTATGGTTTTGATGCCGTGTTTGAACGTCAGGTGCTGGCCCTGGGCCGCCCGGGCGACGCGCTGGTGCTCATTTCAACCAGCGGCAATTCGGCCAACCTGCTGCGTGCCGCCACCGCCGCGCGGGCCCAGGGCGTGCTGGCCGTGGGCCTTCTGGGGCGCGACGGCGGCCAGCTGCTGGCCCTGTGTGACGACGCCGTGGTGGTGCCCAGCCCCACCACGGCGCGCATCCAGGAGGCGCACATCTTCATCGGCCACTGCTGGTGTGGCCTGATCGAGAGCGGCCTGGGCTTGACATGACCGGGCCTGCACAGCACGCGCCGCGCCCGGTGGCGCTGGTCGGCGAGGAAAGGCTTGCCCGCAGCCGCGTGCTGGTGGTGGGCGACGCCATGCTCGACCGCTACTGGTTTGGCAGCGTGGACCGTGTGTCACCCGAAGCGCCGGTGCCGGTGGTGCGCGTCACGCGCGAAGAAAACCGCCTGGGCGGCGCCGCCAACGTGGCCTTGAACGTGCGTATGCTGGGCACGGCCTGCACGCTGCTGACGGTGGTGGGCGACGACGACGCCGGCCGCAGCCTGCGGCAACTTGTGCAGCAGCAGGGCATCACCGCCGTGCTGGGCACCGACGCCCAGCTGCAGACGGTGGTGAAGCTGCGTGTCATCGGCCGCAGTCAGCAGCTGCTGCGCATCGACTTCGAGAACAAGCCCGACCACGAGGTGCTGCAGCAGATGCTGGCCGACTACAGCCGGCTGCTGCCCGAGCACGACCTGGTGCTGCTGTCCGACTATGGCAAGGGCGGCCTGACGCACGTGGGCCAGATGATCGAGCAGGCCCGCGCTGCCGGCATTCCGGTGCTGGTGGACCCCAAGGGCAGCGACTTCAGCCGCTACGCCGGGGCCACCGCAATCACGCCCAACCGCAATGAACTGGCGCTGGTGGTGGGCACATGGGACGAGGAGGCCGACCTGGAACGCCGCGCGCAAGCACTGCGCCAGCAGCTGGGCCTGGCCGGGCTGCTGCTGACGCGGTCTGAAGAGGGCATCAGCCTGTTTGAAGACGCCGCAGCGGGCCGCAGTGGCCACCTGCGCCTGCCCACCGAAGCGCGCGAGGTGTATGACGTCACCGGCGCGGGCGACACCATCATCGGCACCCTGGCAGCGCTGATGGCTGCCGGCATGACGCTGAGCGACGCTGCGCCGCATGCCAACCGGGCGGCCGGCATCGTGGTGTCGCGCTTTGGCACCGCCGCCGTGCGCTATGCCGAGCTGGCGGCATGAGCGACGCCGCACCGGAGGGCATCAACAACCTGCTGGCCAAGCTGCTGCGGCGCGGTGACAGCGCCGCCCTTGCGCGCCTGCCCCGTCCGATGGTGTTCACCAACGGTGTTTTCGACATCCTGCACCGCGGCCACGTCAGCTACCTGGTGGCGGCGCGGGCGCTGGGGGCCAGCCTGGTGCTGGGGCTGAACAGCGATGCGTCGGCGCGCGGCCTGGGCAAGGGGCCCGACCGGCCGCTGAACCGCGAGCTCGACCGTGCCTGCGTGCTGTGCGCACTGCAGGCGGTGGACGCCGTGCTGCTGTTTGATGAACACACGCCCGTGCAGTTGATCGGCGAACTGCGGCCCGACCTGTACGTGAAAGGCGGCGACTACGACATCGAAAAACTGCCCGAGACGGCGCTGGTGCGCAGTTGGGGCGCGCAGGCGCTGGCACTGCCTTTTGTGGACGGCTATTCCACCACCGCGCTGGTGCAGCGCATCCAGCAAGCGCAAGCGCAGCGATGACCCTGCGGCCGGCCGCTTTCATAGACCGCGACGGCGTGCTCAACGACGACCTGGGCTATGTCTGGCGCGTCGAAGACTTCCATTGGCTGCCGGGTGCGATGACTGCGTTGAAGCGGCTGCAGGACGCCGGCTACGCGCTGGTGGTGGTGACCAACCAATCGGGCATAGGGCGCGGCCTGTACACGCCGGCCGACCTGGAAACACTGCACCAGCACATGCGCCAGCAACTGCTGCAGCAGGGCGTGCAGTTGACAGCCATCTATGCCTGCCCGCACCACCCGCAGGCCACGCTGCCCGCCTACCGCAGCGATTGTGAGTGCCGCAAGCCCCAGCCGGGCATGGTCTTGCAGGCCGCGCGTGAACACGGCCTGGACCTGGCAGCGTCGTGCCTTTTTGGCGACAAGGCCAGCGACATCGAAGCCGGCGAACAGGCCGGTGTGGGCCACTGTGTGCGGGTCAGCGGCCCGGGCGGCCTGGCCACCGCGGTGGGCGCCTTGCTCGGCAGCGCATGACCCGGTCGGCTTCCCCACCCGCGGCGGGCCCGCGCCCGCTGGTCGTGCGCATCCGCAACTGGGTGGGCGACGTGGTGCTGGGCCTGCCCGCGCTGCTGCTTTTGCAGGCGCAGGGCTACCAGCTGCACATCGTGGCACGCGGCAAATGGGCGCCTGCGCTGCTGGCCGGCTATGACTGGCCGGTGCTGGTGCAGCCCGCCGGCCTGCGCGCCAAGGTGGACCAGTTGCGCAGCCTGCGCCAGCAGTGCCTGGCGCTGGACCCCACGTTTGACAGCCGTGAGAACGCCTTCCTGCTGCCGGTGTCGTTTTCCAGCGCGCTGGAAATGCGCCTGGCCGGCCTGCGCGCGGTGGGCGTGGCCAAGGAAGGCCGTTCGCTGGTGCTGGCGCGCGCCGAGCCCTGGGCGCAGACCGGCCATGAACTGGAACGGTACTGGGACATCGCCTGCCGCTTCGTGCGCCAGACGCCACCGGTGCCGCAAAGCATCGGGCTGCAGGTGCAGGCCGCAGCACGCACCACGGCCGACGAACTGCTGCCGCCGCCGGCATCACCGGCCGCTACCTGATGGTGTGCCCTTTTGCCGCCGGCCGCGCCGCCACGGCCGACAAGGCCGACAAACGCTGGCCCGGCTTTGAAGCCTTCGTGCGCCATGGGCCGGGGCAACTGGGCCTGCCCTTCGTCGTCTACCCCGGCCCGGGCGAACACGAACAGGCACGCCAGCGGTACCCCGGCGCGCACCTGCTGATGGGCAGCAACCTGGCGGTGTACGCCGCGCTGCTGCAGCGCGCAGCGCTGGTGGTGGCCAACGACACCGGCCCGGCCCACATGGCGGCTGCGCTGGGCCGCCCGCTGATCAGCCTGATCGGCCCCACACTGGCCGCGCGCTGGGCACCTTTTGGTCCGGGCGTGAGGGTGCTGCAAAAGCCCCCGGTCAACGGCCAGACCACCTGGCCCAGCGCCGAGGAAACGCTGGCCCTGGCGCAACAGCTGCTGGCCGACGGCCGCTGAATTTGGGCCCGACATGACCGCACCACCCCAGCGCATCCTGGTCTGCCGCATCGACAACCTGGGCGATGTGGTGATGGTGTTTCCGGCGCTGCGCTGGCTGAAGCATCACCACCCGGGCCTGCGGATCGAGATGGTGGTGCGCGACTACGCACGCGCCCTGACGCAGCAATGCCCCTGGGTCGACCGCGTCTGGCTGCCCGACGAGGTGGCGCAGGCCGTGGCAGCGGGCGAACCGCCGCCCGACGCCGTGTTTCACCTGCAGTCCAGCCGCCAGCTGCTGCGCGACTGCGCGCGCTGGTGCATTCCGTTGCGGCTGGGCAATCTGTACCGCAGCGCGCACTGGTTTCGGTGCAACCGCTGGGTGGCCTTTTCCAAGCGGCGCATGCAGGAACACGAAAGCCGCCTGGCCTGGCGCTTCTTCAGCGCGGTGTTCAAGCCCGAGCCCACACCAATGCAATGGGCCGACCTGCTGGTGCAGGGCGGCTGGCTGAGCCGCGGCGCCGACCCGCAGGCCGCTGCAGCGCGCCACGGCAGCAGCACACCCGCGGCGCTGCATGTTCTATTGCACCCGGGCTCCAACGGCAACGGCCGCCAGTGGCCGCTGCAGCAGTTTGCCGAGCTGGTGCGCCAGCTGCACGCGCAGGGCCACCACGTGGGTGTCACCGGCGCGGCCAACGAACAGGCGGTGCTGCAGCCGCTGCTGGCGCAGCTGCCCGCGGGTGTCGACAACTTGGTGGGCCGCTTGTCGTTGCCGGAATTCATACAGCTCATCGGCCGCGCCGACTGCCTGGTGGCCAGCGGCACCGGGCCCTTGCACATCGCCGGCGCCCTGGGCGTGCATGCGGTGGGCCTGTTCCCGCCGCTGACACCCATCGGCGCGCTGCGTTGGCGGCCGATCGGGCCGCGCGTGACCACGCTGCAGACGCTGAAGCCGGGACCTTGCACGCGGCGCTGTTCCAACCTGGACTGCGTTTGCATGGCCGAGGTGGGCGTGGAGCGGGTGGTGGCTGCGGTGGTGTCGACCGCTGGCGCCGACGCAAGCTTTCCGCCGGCCTGACCGCAGGCCTGTAACGCGGCGGCGACGGCCCGAGAGGTCCTGCCGGCCGGAGTCTCACCACCCCCCATCGGGTGGGCTGCTGACGGCTCGGGCCACCCCAAAAGCGGGCCCCTCTCACGGCCCCGCTGCGGGGGAGAGACACGCCTTGGGCGGCTGCAAAAAATGCACCCAGCCCGAAACGCCAACAGCCGCCAGCAGCGGCCCGCGCAACGGGCGCTTCAACCCTTCAACCCGTTCAAGGAGCATCGTCATGATCCGTTCATTCATCACCCGCGCCGCTCTGGTCTGTGCAGCCGCCATGGCCCTGATTGCAGCCACCCCGGCGCTGGCCGCCACCGACGCCAACAAGGCCAGCCAAGCCGAACTGGAATCGGTGAAAGGCATCGGCCCTGGCCTGGCCGGCAAGATCCTGAAGGCCCGAGAAGCCGGCACGTTCAAGGACTGGTCCGACCTTGTCGACCGCGTGGCCGGTGTGGGCCCCGGCAACGCGGCGCGCTTTTCGCAAGCCGGGCTGACGGTGGCGGGCTCGGCCTACGCGCCACAGCCGGCCGGTGCGCAACTCAAACCCGGCGCGAAGGCCAAGGCGGTGAACCTGGAAGCCGGGCCGGCCCCGGCGGCCCGGCCTGAGCGCGCGCGCAAGGCCCCGGCAGCAGCCGCCGCAACCCCGGCGGCCTGAGCACCGTTTGCTGCCGCACCGTTTGCTGCCGCACCGCCTGCTGCCGCACCGCCTGCCGTTGCGCCGCCGCTGCAGGCCCGGCCTGTTGCACCGCACCGCCGCACTGCCGCAACCCGCGGCGTGCCGTCAGGGCAGCATCAGGTCGGGCTCATCCACCGATTCACGGCGGTGTTCAGGCATCAAGGTGTCCCAGCCGAAAAAGCGCATCACCTCGTCGCGCCGGGCCAGCGTGTCGGACCAGCCCAGTTCCATCAATTCCTGCGTGTAGGGCGCTTCAAACAGCAGGTAGCTGGCCAGCGCGGCGCCCCGCGCCTGCTCGCCTGCGCCGGCGGGCCCCACGCCCACACCGCGCAGCAGCGCACGCACGGGCGTGGGCAGCGCCGCGATGTGGCGCGCGGCCACGTCGTCCAGCCGTTGTGTGGGTGCAATCACCAGCGCCTCCAGCGGCCGCAGTTCGCTGTCGGCCAGCGCCTTCTCGGGCAGCAGCGCCAGCGTGCGGTTGATGCGGCGCATGCGCTCGATGTCCACCGCCAACGCGTCCAGGAAGATGCTGGACATGGCGTGCCCCGCAATCTGCGCCAGCGTGGGGTAACCACGCTCGTCGGCCGTGCGGCCGGCGGGCTCGTGCATGCGGCCAGCGCCGATGATGAACAAGCGCTGCGCACCCAGGTGCACCGCCGGTGACAACGGCGCGGTCTGGCGCATGGAACCGTCGCCAAACCAGCCCGCAGCACCAGCCACCGTCAGCCGGGTGGCCGGAAAGACAAAAGGTATGGCCGACGAGGCCAGCAGGTGCCCGTGCGTGATGGGGCCCTGCACCGCCACGCGCTGCGACCGCAGCCACGGTTCGATGGGCTGTGCCGCGTCGTAGAAGGTAAAGTGTTCGCCGCTGCTGTAGCTGGAAGCCGTGACCGCCACCGAGTGCAGGTGCCCCTTCTGCAACATGGCGGGCAGGCGGTCCAGCGGCACCAGGCGCTGCAGCAGTTCGGCCAGCGGTTCGTTGTCCAGCAGCGAACGGGGCCGCGCGCGGCGCCAGCGCGCGATCGCCCAGCCGGCCGAGAACATGGTCAACCAGCGCGCGCCGGTGCGTATGACACCCAGCGAGTCCGACCGGTACACCTGGTCGGCACTGAAGTGCTGCCACACGCGCGAGATGATTTCCACCGCAGCGTCGAACCGGTCGGCCTGGCAGGCCAGCGCCATGGCATTGATGGCCCCGGCCGAGGTGCCGCAGATGACGGCAAAGGGGTTGCGCTGGCGCGCGATGGGCCCCACCGCCTGGCGCCGCAGGTGCGCCACCGCCCGCAGCACGCCCACCTGGTACGCCGCGCGTGCACCGCCACCACTGAGCACCAGCGCCGTGCGAGGCTCGTCGTACAGCGTGGGGACCGTGTCAGTGTTCATGCTCGACCCCCTTGCGCTGCTTTACTCGTACACCACCACGGCAGCACCGCCGTGCGCCATGCTGCGCCAGCGCGCCAGTGCCTCGTCACAAGGCCAGAAGCGCACGCTCTCGCCCAGTTCCAGTTCGGCCAATGCATTGGGCCGCTGCAGGCGCACCCTGACGGACAGGCCCTGCTGCTGTTCGCCGTGCTCGCTGACCACACGCCGCGCGGGCCAGAGTTTCAGCACATCGGCCACCGCCGGCGCGCCACCGCCGTTGATGGTGATGGCCATGAAGCGCCCGAAGCGCGCGCGGGCCGCAGCCAGGTCCCACACCTGCATCACGTTCAGGCGCAGGCCGCCGCTGAAGCGGTCGGGTTGCAGTTTGCCCTGCACGATGACCAGCTGGTCTTCGGCGGCCAGTTCGCGGCAATGTTCGAACACCTCGTCAGGTGCCACGGCCTCCACGCTTTCACTGCCGTCGTCGAGCTTGAAGATGACCACGCGCCCGCGCTGTCCGTTGACGGTGCGCGGGTCGGTGACGATGCCGGCCAGCAGCTGCGGCTCGCGGCTGTCCACCAGGTTGTCCAGCCCCTGGCGCACGAAGCGGCGCACCTCGTCTTTCCAGGCGTCGAACAGGTGGCCCGACAGGTAAAAGCCCAGCGCAGCCTTTTCGTTCATCAGCCGCTCGCGCACGTCCCACACCGCTGCATGTACCAGCGCCGGCTCCTGCGTGCTGCTGCCGTGGTTGTCGTCGCCGGTGTCGAACAAGCCGCCCTGCAACGCGTTGACCTGCTGCGTCTCGGCCCAATCCATCGCCAGGCCGACGCTGGCCAGCAGTTCGGCGCGGCCGGCCTGCCCCAGCGGGTGCACGCTGTCGAAAGCGCCGGCCTTCACCAGCGCCTCGATGGCGCGCTTGTTCACGGCCCTGCGGTCCACACGCGCGCAGAAGTCAAAGATGCTGCGGAAGGGGCCGCTGCCCTTGCCTTCGAAGGCGCCCTGCCCTTCACGCGCCGCAACAATGGCTTCGATGGCGCTTTGGCCCGTGCCCTTCACCGCGCCCAGGCCGTAGCGCACCAGCGTGTCGGTGATGGGCTCGAAGCGGTGCGTGCCGCGGTTGATGTCGGGCAGCTCGAAGGCGACGCCGAACAGCCTGGC
>JAYSXE010000312.1:0-5154 GCA_043717565.1 Burkholderiales bacterium
CCCCTGCTCAAGAAAGAGGCAGGGTAGGTTGAACACCCGGGTCAAATTTGGATCGGCACTATCGTTGTAGGTGGGTCAGTTTTCGGTCGGCGTCAACACCTCAGGGTCTTAATGACACGGTAGGTGACTTGCTCGGCTTTCATTGTGGTGTGCCCCTGCTTGGCAGCCATGCTTGAACATGGTACTGTACATAAAAACAGTGCCAAGGGCTACGGCGCGGGCACCAGCGGGCTCGGCCCTCATTCATCAACAGGAGCAGCGGCATGCACGATTCGTCTTCGGGGTCTGGTCCGGCCCCGTCCCCGTCCTCACCTCGCCTGCTCGACGCCCTGCGTCAGCAGATCCGCACGTTGCACTACAGCATCCGCACCGAAGCGGCCTACGTGTATTGGGTGCGGGCCTTTGTTCACTTTCATGAACTGCGTCACCCGCTGGACCTGTCCAGTACCGATGTTGAGTCTTTCCTGACATGGTTGGCTGCTGAACGGCAGGTGTCGGCAGCCACGCATCGACAGGCTTTGTCGGCATTGCTGTTTCTGTACCAGAAGGTACTGAAGCAGAACCTGCCGTGGATGCAAGAGGTGGGGCGTCCGCGGGCCGACCGGCGCCTGCCTGTGGTCTTGTCGCACGCCGAAGTGGGTGCGGTGCTGTTCGCCCTGGACGCGCAGCAGGCACAGCTGGCTGGGCAGCCGCCGATCGGCCTGCTCGCACGGCTGTTGTACGGCACCGGCATGCGCCTGATCGAAGGCTTGCGGCTGCGCGTGAAAGACGTCGATTTCGATCGCCGGGCCATCGTTGTGCGTGAGGGCAAGGGCTCCAAGGATCGTGTGGTGATGCTGCCCGCGGCCTTGGAGCAGCCGCTGCGCAGCCAGCTGCACCGCGTACACGCTCAATGGCAGGAAGACCGTGCCCAGGGTTTGCAGGGGGTGCAGTTGCCCAACGCGCTGCACCGCAAGTACCTGCGGGCTGGCGAGTCGTTTGCCTGGCAGTGGGTGTTTCCACAGGCCCAGCCATCGGACGATCCGCGTGGTGAAGGCCGACGCCGGCACCACATGATAGAGAGCTACTTTCAGCGTGCCTTCAAGCGTGCACTGCAGGAAGCCGCGGTACCCAAACCCGCTTCACCACACACCTTGCGGCATTCCTTTGCCACCCATCTGCTTCTGGCGGGCTATGACATCCGCACCGTTCAGGAACTGTTGGGCCACTCCGACGTCAGCACCACGATGATCTACACGCATGTGTTGCGCATGGGTGGCGGCGCGGTGCGCAGTCCGCTGGACAGTCTGGATGCCGGTTTTGCTGGCGACGTGAACAGCCCAGCAGGTCCGAGCCCGGGCACGAATCGCTCCGGCGTGCGCCCGCCCGCGCATCCCGACGCATCGGTCTCGTCGCCTGACGGATTCGATTCAAGGCCTCATCCTGGCGCCAGCCTGGGCAACCACCCGCAACCGGGTTCGGGCCCTGTGCAGGCCCCCACGGCCGCCACCTGGCCACCCGCTCCCCCTCCACGCAAGCACCACGCCCGCGAGCCGCAGCCGTGCCACGCCGCTCCATTGCACTTCCCGACTACGTCGAACTCTGCTGCAGCAGCAACTTCAGTTTCCTGAACGGCGCATCGCAGCCCGAGGAACTGGTTGCGCGTGCGCAGGCGCTGGGCTATAGCGCGCTGGCCATCACCGACGAATGCTCGCTGTCGGGCGTGGTGCGCGCCCACGGCGCTGCGCAAAGCCAGCAGTTCCGCGTCATCGTTGGGGCGCAGATGCGGCTTTCACCAGCAGGGGCCACGTCGTCATCAGCCGCCCAGACTGCATTGGCTGTGGTGGCTGCATCGCACTCTGCTTCTTCGTGCAGCGCGGCATCACTCAGTGCCTCATCGGTCTCGGCTTCCACCGCTACAGCTGCCAGTACGGCAGTGGCGCCTGAAACCACGGGTGCGAACGGGCGAATCCACGGTACTGGTGGCGCGCCCTCCGGCCATCCACCCAAGCCACCTGCGTCCCGCGCCGGCACACGCCGCCGCCGCAGCAGCAGCAGCAGCAGCAGCACCCTTGCCGGCGCGGCGGCAGCGGACAAGACCAAGGGCGCGGTGACATCCACGGGCACCCCGCCCGCCGAACCCCACCTCATTCTGCTGGCGCAGTCGCGCCGCGGCTACGGCAACCTGTCGCAGTGGATCACGGTGGCGCGGCGGCGCGCGCCCAAGGGCGAATATTTGGCCTACCGGTCCGACCTGGAAGGCAAGGTGCCCACAGCGCCCACGCTGGCTGGTCTGCCCGACTGCACCGCGCTGCTGCGGGCGCACCCGGGGCAGTCTTTCGAGACCGTCTTCAACCACGCCATGTGGTTGAAGACCTGGTTCGGGCTTGAACGCGCAGGCCTCGCTGTGGTGCTGCAGCACGGCCCGCACGACGCGCTGCTGGTGGACGTGTTGACGCGCGTGGCCACGCTCACCGGCCTGCCGCTGGTGGCTTGCGGCGGTGTGCGCATGCACGTGCGCTCGCGCAAGCCGCTGCTCGATGCGCTGGTGGCCACGCGGCTGCGCTGTACCGTGGCGCAGGCCGGCCACGCGCTGCTGGGCAACGCCGAAGCGCATCTGCGCTCGCGCGTTCGGCTGGCCAGCCTGTACAAACCCGCCTGGCTGGCGGCCACGCTGGACGTGGCTGCACGCTGCGCCTTTTCGTTGAACGAACTGCGTTACGAGTACCCGCGCGAGATCGTGCCCGAAGGCCACACCGCCACCAGCTGGCTGCGGCATCTCACCGAAGCCGGCGCGCGTGAACGGTACGGTCAGCCCGTCGGTGGGCGTGCGGGCCGTGCAGAGGGATGCCCTGCCAGACGTTCGGACGGCAGCCTGGATGACGGCAGCCCCGGCAATTCAAATGACAGCCTGGATGACCGCAGCGGTGGCAGCAGTGGCAGCAGTGGCAGCAGTGACAACAGCGACAACAGCGACAACAGCGACAGCAACGGCACTGCAAACCGCAGCCCAGACGGCCAGAGTGACAAGCCCCAGCAGCCGCCGAGGCACCCCTCAACGGGGGCTGCAGTGCCCGTGGTGCTGTCTCAGACCGCGCCGGCTGCGCCGCCACCGGCCAGCCCCTCCACCGGCACGCCGGCCGATGCCGACCCCCTTCCACCCGCCGTGCGCCAGATGGTCGAACACGAGCTGGCGCTCATCGCCCAGCTGCGTTATGAGCCGTATTTCCTGACCGTGGCCGACCTCGTGCACTGGGCGCGCAGCCAGGGCATCCTGTGCCAGGGCCGCGGCAGCGCGGCCAACTCGGCGGTCTGCTACTGCCTGGGCGTGACGGCGGTCGACCCCGCACGCAGCACGCTGCTGTTTGAACGTTTCATCAGCGCCGAACGCAATGAACCACCCGACATCGACATCGACTTCGAACACCAGCGCCGTGAAGAGGTCATCCAGTACGTCTACCGCAAGTACGGCCGCCACCGTGCCGCGCTGACTGGCGTCGTCATCAGCTACCGGCCGCGTTCGGCGCTGCGCGACATGGGGCGCGCGCTGGGCATCGACCTGGAACGCATCGAAGCCGTGGCCAAAAGTCAGCACTGGTTCGACGGCAGGTCCATCCAGCCCGAACGCCTGCGCGAGAACGGCTTCGACCCCGACTCGCCGCTGTGCAAGCTGTGGGTGGAACTGACCGCCGCGCTGATCGGCTTTCCGCGCCACCTGTCGCAGCACCCGGGCGGTTTTGTCATCGCGCGCGACGACCTGTCGCAGCTGGTGCCGGTGGAAAACGCGGCCATGGCAGGCCGCAGCGTCATCCAGTGGGACAAGGACGACCTGGACACGCTGGGCCTGCTGAAAGTGGACCTGCTGGCGCTGGGCATGCTCAGCGCCATACGCCGCGCGCTGGTGATGGTGGGCGGCAAGCTGGCGCTGCCCGGTGGTGAACTGCCGATGCACCAGGTGCCGCCGGAAGACCCCGCCACCTACGCCATGCTGTGCCGTGGCGACAGCGTGGGCACCTTCCAGGTGGAAAGCCGCGCGCAGATGAGCATGCTGCCGCGCCTGAAGCCGCAGAAGTTCTACGACCTGGTCATCGAGGTGGCCATCGTGCGCCCCGGCCCCATCCAGGGCGGCATGGTGCACCCCTACCTGCGCCGCCGCAGTGGCGAAGAGCCGGTGGACTACCCCAGCAACGAGGTGCGCCAGGCGCTGGAACGCACGCTGGGTGTGCCCATCTTTCAGGAACAGGTGATGCAGCTGGCGATACTCGCCGCCGACTTCACCCCCGGTGAAGCCGACCAGCTGCGCCGCGCCATGGCGGCCTGGAAGCGCAAGGGTGGCCTCGGCCCTTTCCACGAAAGGCTGGTCGGCCGCATGTGTGCAAAGGGCTACTCGCGCGACTATGCCGAGCGCATCTTCAAGCAGATCGAAGGCTTTGGCGAATACGGTTTCCCGGAAAGCCACGCCGCCAGTTTTGCGCTGCTGGTGTATGTCAGCGCCTGGCTCAAGCGCCACCACCCCGACGCTTTCCTGGCCGCGCTGCTGAACAGCCAGCCGATGGGCTTTTACGCCCCGGCGCAGCTGGTGCGCGACGCGCGCGAACACGGCGTGCAGGTGCTGCCGGTGTGTGTGCATGACAGTGAAGTGGACAGCGTGCTGCAGCCGCCGGCTTTGGTTGCTGCTTCGGCGGCCCTTGCGACAGACCCTTCAACGGCGCCTTCAGCGGCCCCTTCAACGGCTCTCTCGGCGGCTCTCCCGACGGCTCTCCCGACGGCCATCGGGGGCCTGGCACCCGCACAGGCCCCAGGGCTGCCGGTGGGGCAGGGCGCGGCGCCGGCCGCGCAGCTTGTGTGCCTGCAGGCCACGCACGCGCAGCACCCGGTGCCACCGGGCTTGCAGCCGGTGCGCCTGGGCCTGAACCGCATCGGGGGCCTGTCAATCGAAGCGGCGCAGCGCATCGTGGTCGCGCGCCAGCACGGCGGGCCTTTCATCAACACCGAAGACCTGGCTCGCCGCGCGCAGCTGGACGCGCACGCGCTGGCGCTGCTGGCGCAAGCCGACGCACTGCGGTCGCTGGCCGGGCACCGCCACCAGGCGGCCTGGGCCGTGGCCGGCATCGACACCCGCGCCACGCCGCTGCTGAAGGCCACGCGCACGCACGAAGCGCCGGTGGCGCTGGC
>JAYSXE010000313.1:0-5122 GCA_043717565.1 Burkholderiales bacterium
CGTGGCGGCCGAGTTCTTCGAACCGTGCGACGCGGTGCCTCCCAAGAAGCATGCCAAGCCGCCGTTCCAGTGCGAGCCGCCGACGCGGGTGTTCGACTACCGCGACTTCCGCTGAGCCGCCCGAATCAAGCGGCGGCGACCCAATCCCCCGACTTGCCGCCGTGCTTTTCGAGCACGCGGATCTCGCCCATGACCATGCCGCGGTCGACCGCCTTGCACATGTCGTAGACGGTCAGCAGGCCGATCTGCACCGCTGTCAGCGCTTCCATTTCGACGCCGGTGCGGCCCAGGGTTTCAACTTGCGCAATGCAGGTCACGCTGCTGCTCGCGGCGTCGGGCGTGAAGTCGACCGTCACGCGGGTGATCGGCAGCGGGTGGCACAGCGGAATCAGCTCGGCGCAGCGCTTGGCCGCCTGGATGGCCGCGATGCGGGCCACGCCGATCACGTCACCCTTCTTCGCCGTGCCACCCGTGATCAGAGCCAGCGTGGCGGGCAGCATGCGGATGCGCCCTTCGGCCCGCGCCACGCGGTGCGTGCTGTCCTTGCCGCCCACGTCCACCATGTGGGCCTGGCCCTGGGCGTCGAAATGCGTCAGGGGCGACGCAGAAGCATCGGAAGACGACGATGGGGACGGTGTCACGGCGCAGCAACCTTCAGAAACATGGCGCTGCCATCATAGCCAGCCACAAACCATGGAACGATGTGCTGCCCGTTCCATCCAAGCCAGAACAGCCACCGAAAGCCCGCTTGAACACTGCACGCCCCACGCATTGCCCGCAACCCGCCCCCGTTGTGCCGGCAGTGCTGCGAAACCCACCCTGGTGGCGCCGCGCACTGGCGCTGCTGCTGGCCGCGCTGATGGCCGTGCCAGCCAGCGCGCAGGTGCGCCTGCCGGCGCTGGGTGAGGCGGCTTCCGAAGACTTCAGCATCTCGGCCGAACGCCGCGTGGGCGACCAGGTGATGCGCGAGGGGCGGCGCGACCCGGCCTATCTGGACGACCCGGTGCTGTTGGAATACTTGAACAGCCTGTGGCAGCCGCTGCTGGATGCGGCACGCAAGCGCGGCGAGATCGAGCCCGAGATCGACCGCGCCTTCGCGTGGGAAGCCTTCCTGGTGCGCGACCGCAGCGTCAATGCCTTCGCGATGGCGGGCGGTTATGTGGGCATGCACCTGGGCCTGATCGCGCTGACCAACACGCCCGACCAGCTGGCTTCGGTGCTGGCGCACGAGCTTTCACACGTCACGCAACGCCACATTGCGCGCAGCATCGCGCCGCAGCAGCGCGCCTCGCTGCTGGCGCTGGCCGGCCTGCTGCTGGCCATTGCGGTGGCCGGCCGAAGCAACGGCGTGGACGGTGCCAACGCCGCGGTGATGGGTGGCCAAGCCGCAGCGTTGCAAAGCCAGCTGAACTTTTCGCGCGACCTGGAACGCGAAGCCGACCGCATCGGCTATGGTGTGCTGACCGCGGCCGGCTTCTCGCCCGTGGGCATGGCGGCCATGTTCGAGCGCATGGACCAGGCCAGCCGGTTGAACGACAACAACAGCTTCCCCTATCTGCGCAGCCACCCGCTGACGCTGGACCGCGTGGCCGAAGCGCGCAACCGGCTGCTGCTGTCGGGCGCAGGCCCCATCACGCCAAGCCCCTTGCACGCGATGATGCAGGTGCGCGCGCGCGTGTTGATGGACGACGGCGCGCAGGCCTTGCAGCGCTTGAACGGCGGCACCACGTCGCCGCTGCTGGCCGACCGCGTGGCGGCGTTGTATGGCGCGGCCATGGCCGGCAGCCTGCTGCGCGACAACGGCCGCGCACAGGCGCAGGCCGACGAGGCGCTGGCACTGATGGCGCAGGCCAGCCCACGCGACCCGGCCGCTGAACGTGTGCTGCACCTGCTGCGCGCACAACTGGCGCTGACGCGCGGCGACCCCACGCTGGCGCTGCAGGCCCTGGACGCCGCCGACGCCACCGCCACGCGCCCGCAACGCGCCAACCTGCTGTTGCGGGCACAGGCTCTGCTGTCGCGCCAGCAAGCGCCTGGCGCCCAGCCCGCCAACACCACCGACTCACCTTCAGCAACCGGCCGCGACGCTTCCATGGCGCTGCGCGCCAGCACCGAAGCGCTGCAGACCTGGCTGGCCGACGCGCCGCACGACCCGCTGGCCTGGGAGATGCTGGCCGGCACGAGCCAGGCCCTGGGCATGAACCTGCGCAGCCTGCGCGCCAGCGCCGAGGCGCGTGCAGCAGTGGGTGACCTGACTGGCGCCATCGACCGCCTGCGGGCCGCACAGCAGGCGTCGCGCGGTGCGGTGGGGCAGGACTTCATCGAAGGCTCGGTCATCGACACCCGCCTGCGGCAAATCATGGCGCAGCGCCGGCAGTTGGTGCTGGAAGCACGCGAAGTGCGCGGCGGCCGCGGCGCTCCTGACGATTCGCAGGCGCCCTTGCCCGCGCCGCAGTAGACCGCTGTACAGGGCGCCTGCGCCCTGCGTGCACGGCCTGGGGCCAACCCGCCCCAGGCCTGCTGCCTGCGCGCAAGCCCCGCGCAACGCGGGTGCAAGGCCCATGCAGGGCCCCACGAAGTGATCAGGTCTGGGTGTTGAACACGCGCTCGGTGGCCACGTCGATGACGATGCTGCACAGGCTGTACAGCAGCGAACCGATCAACGCGGCGCTGAAGCCGGCGACACTGAAGCCTTCGAGCACGGAAGCAGCAGCCCAGAACATCAGCGCGTTGATGACGAAGAGAAAGAGCCCCAGCGTCAGCAACGTCACCGGCAGCGTCAGCAGCACCAGCAAAGGTCTGACCAAAGTGTTGAACAAACCCAGCACAAAGGCTGCGATGAGCGCAGTGCCGAAGCCTGCCACGCTGACCCCGGGGTAGAGGTAAGCCACCAGCAGCAGGGCGGCTGCCAACAAAGCCCAACGGACGATGATCTTCATGTGCGCAGCATAGCGTGGTGCAGATGCTGCTTTTACCTATGAAAAACGCTTCTCAGCGCAGCCTGCAGGCATTACCATCGCGGCTGCCCGTTTACCTGAATAGAGGGGCCCTGCATCTGCAGTGGACGGTGTGCCCGGAAAAAGCCTGCTTGAATTCCACCTTGCAAGCCTTTTGAAAGCCGCTTCACTCGAACAGACATCAGAGGCCCACGCAGCGAACGGCTTCCCTCATCAACTGATGGAGAACATCCAAAATGGCAACTGCTAAGTCCGCGTCGAAGGCTCCGGCCAAGAAAGCTGCACCTGCAAAGAAGGCAGCAGCACCCGCAAAGAAGGCCGCTCCGGCCAAGAAGGCTGCACCTGCAAAGAAGGCAGCAGCAGCCCCTGCGAAGAAGGCCGCTCCGGCCAAGAAGCGCGCCCCCAGCGCGGCCTTCATGAAGGCCATGACCCCCAGCGCCGCCCTGGCTGCAGTCATCGGCGACAAGCCGATGCCGCGCACCGAGGTCACCAAGAAGGTGTGGGAATACATCAAGAAGAACAACCTGCAGGACAAGGTCAAGCGCACCATGATCAATGCCGATGCCAAGCTGAAGGCCGTTGTCGGCGTCAGCCCCATCAGCATGTTCGGCATGACCAAGGAAATCAGCAAGCACCTCAAGTAAAAGGTGTTCGGCTGAATGACCCAGGGCCCCTCGGGGCCCTTTTTCATGTCCCGCCGTCGCGCCCGTCAGCCCAGGCGCCGCTGCACGAAGTCCAGCCGGTCCTGGCCCCAGAAGACCTCGCCGTTCACCACGTAGCTCGGCGCGCCGAACACCTGGGCAGCAATCGCCTGCTGCGTGTGGCTTTCGTAGGCGGCCTGCACCTCAGGCGCCTGCGCATCCACGGCGCGCTGCGCGCTCAAGCCGCCTTCGGCCAGCAACTGGGCCAGCGTGTCGGCGCTGTTGATGTCGCGTTCCTGGGCCCACACGGCTGCGAGCACGCGGCCGGTCAGGGCCATGGCCGCCGCGGCACCATCGGCCAGGCCCACGGCGGTGATGAGCCGCGCCGCGTTGTCACCGGCCACCGGAAAAAACTTCGGCTTCACGTTCAGCGGCAGGCCCAGGTGGTCGCGCCAGCGCGCCAGTTCCACCAGGCGGTAGGCCTGGCGCTGTGGTGCGCGCTGCGGCAGTGGCAAGCCCCCGCTGGCGGCGAAGATCTTGCCGAAGTCCACCGGCAACACGTTCACGGTGGCACCCACCCGCTGCGCCATCTGCGCGAAACGCTCATGGCCCAGGTAGGTCCACGGGGACTGCGTGGCGAAGTAGTAGCCGATGGTGAGGGTGGTCATGGCGGGTGCTCGCGGTTCAACGGTGTGCGCAGTCTATGCGCCGCTGCTGCCGCCCATGGCCACTGCCCTTCGACACCACCGATTTCCTCCGCCGATCTCCCCCGCCGTCCTCAGCAGCCGAACGCCGCCGGCGTCACTCTTCGGCGTTATGCCACGTCGGCAACCGCCGGCAGCATCAGCTTCAGGAAGCGCCCGGTGTGGCTGCCCGCACAGTGCGCCACGTCTTCGGGCGTGCCAGCCACCACCACATGGCCGCCGCCGCTGCCGCCCTCGGGGCCCATGTCGATCAGCCAGTCTGCGGTCTTGATGACGTCCAGGTTGTGTTCAATGACGACGATGGTGTTGCCCGCGTCGCGCAGCTGGTGCAGCACCTTCAGCAGCATGCCCACGTCGTGGAAATGCAGGCCTGTGGTGGGCTCATCCAATATGTACAAGGTTCTGCCGGTGTCGCGCTTGCTCAGCTCCAGCGCCAGTTTCACGCGCTGCGCTTCGCCGCCGGAAAGCGTGGTGGCGGCCTGGCCCAGGCGCACATAGCCCAGGCCCACGTCCAGCAGCGTCTGCAGCTTTCTGGCCAGGTTGGGCACCGCCTTGAAAAACGCGAAGGCGTCTTCCACCGTCAGTTCCAGCACCTGCGTGATGTGCTTGCCCTTGTACAGAATCTCCAGCGTCTCGCGGTTGTAGCGCGCGCCGTGGCACACGTCGCAGGGCACGTACATGTCGGGCAGGAAGTGCATCTCGACCTTGATGACACCGTCGCCCTCGCAGGCCTCGCAGCGGCCGCCACCGGCCGCAGCGCTGACGTTGAAGCTGAAGCGGCCGGCGCCATAGCCGCGTTCACGCGCAGTGGGCACTTCGG
>JAYSXE010000314.1:0-5112 GCA_043717565.1 Burkholderiales bacterium
AGACGCTGGCACAGACCATGGCCGACCTGCTGGCCTGGCGCCAGCGACACACGCCCGAGGTGATGCTCGAAGACGCGCTGGCCGGCTGCAACCGACAGCACGGTTGTGTGCTGACCACCGGCGGCAGCGAGTTGCTGACCGACCAGCGCTGGTTCGACGTGCAGCTTTTCGGCCTGGCGCGCGAAGGCCTGGCCACCGGCCGGGCGGGCGGCCGGAGCAGCTCGTTCAACGCGGCCGGCGGCAATGCCGACGCACTGCCGGGCACGCCCATCGAGCAAAGGTTCGGGCTCGGCGCAATGATGCAGGCGCTGGTGCGGCAGATCGACGCCAGTCCCATGGGTGCGCGTTTCCAGGGTGCGGTGGTGCTGACGCCGCCGGCAGTGGCCAGCCTGCTGGGCTGGCTGCTGGGGCAACTGGCGGACCAGGCGCTGATCGACGGCAGCAGTGTCTACCGTCCACGGGTAGGCCAGCCCGTCACGTCTGGCGTGCTGACGCTAAAGAGCCGCTTCGACGCGCCCGGTGTGGCGCCGCTGTCGGCCGACGGTTTCGTGGCCGCACCGGTGGAGCTGATCACCGCCGGCCGCCTGAACCTGCTGACGCCCAGCCTGTACGGCAGCCGCAAGACCGGGTTGCGGCACGTGCCGCTGGCCAGCCAGGGCTGGGACATCGCGGCTGGCAACACGCCGCTGGCCGAGCTGATCAGCGCGGTGCCGCGCGGCGCGCTGGTGGACCGGCTGTCGATGGGCCGCCCGGCTTCCAACGGCGACTTCTCGGGCGTCATCAAGAACAGCTTTGCCATCGAAGGCGGCACGGTGGGGCATGCGCTGTCAGAGACCATGATCTCGGGCAACGTGGTGCACATGCTGCGCGACGTGCAGGCCGCCAGTGTGGAACGCATCGACACCGGCGCCTGGCTGCTGCCCTGGCTGCTGGTGCCAGGCCTGCACTTTTCCTAGATGCGCCAGCGGCCCGGTCAGCCGGGCATCAGCGTGGCCGGGTCCAGATAGGCCTGTCGCCAGGTCTCGAAGTCCAGCGTGTCGGCCGCTTCGGTCTGGCGCTGTTCTTCGCGTGAAGCCTGCGCCTGCGCTTCAAACGCGGCCTGCTGCTGGGCCGACCAGGGCAGACCCAGCAGGTGCTGGCGTGTCTGCTCGGCCTGGGCGCGCACGAAGGCGGTGTAGGAACCCGCAAAGTCCTGCTGCATGGCCTGCAGCACGCGGGCCGACGGCAGCGTCTCGGGCCGCACCAGCGTGGCCTGCGCGGCCGCCAGCGCGGCGCTGTAGTCGCTGCCGTGGTGCGCTGTGTCCAGTGCTTGCGCAATGGGGGCGCACTGCGCCACGATTGCCGCCGCCCAGTCCAGCAGCAGCACCGGCTGCCCGTCGCGTTCCAGCGTCAGGCCCGGTTCGCGGCCGTAAGCCGCGGTGCGGTGCTGGTTGCGGCCCAGCGCCGCAATCTCGTCGGGCGTGTCGGGGGGGCTGTCCTGCAGCAGGCAGTGCAGCAGGAAGACGTCCATGAAACGCAGCGTCTGCGCTTCAATGCCGGCCGGCACGAAGGGGTCGAGGTCCATGCAGCGCACCTCGATGTATTCCACGCCGCGCTGGCGCAGCGCGTGCAGCGGGCGCTCGCCGCGGCGGATCACACGCTTGGGGCGGATGGTGCCGTAGAACTCGTTCTCGATCTGCAGCAGCGTGGTGGCCAGCTGGTTGTATTCGCCACCCAGGTTCTTGACGCCGATGGCTTCATAGGCCGGGTAGGGGCGCGTCAGCGCCTCGTGCAGTGAAGCGGCGTAGCTGTCCAGGCTGTTGTAGCTGACGGCCAGGCTGGCCTGCGCGTTGCTCTGGTAGCCCAGCGGCCCCATGCGCAGGCTGGTGGCGTGGGGCTGGTGCAGCGTGGCTTCGGTCAGCGGCAGCAGCCCGTGATCGCGCCCGGCCACGAAGCTGTTGCACACCGCCGGGCTGGCGCCGAACAGCGTCAACAGCACAAAGGCATGGCGGCGGAAGTTGCGTATGAGCGCGAAGTGCTCTTCGTTGCTCAAGCCCGGCAGCGACCAGTTGTAGTGGATGCCGCTGATGGTCTGCATGCGTCGGCCGTAGCGGTGGCCCAGCCCCATGCGGTACACGCTCTTCGCGCGGCCAATGTTGCTGCTGCCGTAGCTGCCGATGGGGATGTTTTCGTCGGGCGGCAGGCCGCAGGGCATGCTGCCCACCCACAGCGTTTCTTCGCTGGCGTCCAGCGTGCGCAGCGTGAACTGGTGGATGCGCGTGAGCTCGTCGATGCAGTCCTGCACACCGGCGTGCACGCCGGTGATCAGTTCCAGCTGGCTTTCGCTGTAGTCGGTGGTGATGTGCGGATGCGTCAGCGCCGAGCCCAGCGCGGCCGGGTGCGGCGTGCGGGCCAAGGTGCCGCTGCGAAGTGTGCGCAGGCTCTCCTTTTCAATGCCGCGGCGTATGCCCAGCAAACGGTCTGTGCCCAGGCGGTGCAATCGGGTGGCCAGGGTGTTCATCGGGGTTTTGCGGGCGCTTCGGGGGCCGAAGGTTAACCGTTCGGCCGCCGGGTTGCAGGCGGCCGGCGCGGGGCGCAGGCAGCACGGCCGTCGCAGGCCGCTGTTGCGTGCTACTGGGGCGTTGCTGCAGGCGCCGCCGCCGCAGGGCCCCTTGGCCCGCAAGCCAGGGTGGCCTTCAGGCCAGCCGGTCGGCCAGGGCGCGCTGCTGTTCCGGACTGCGGCGGCTGATCAGTTCCAGCAGACGGCCGGCGTCCATCAGGTAAACGCCCTGGGATGCCGCGAGTTGCTCGCTGCCAGGGTCTACGGTGGCGGTGGTGGCCAGCTGGCCACGCGGCAGGTCGCGCGACTTCACCAAGTCGGCCACGGTCATGATCTCTTCGGCCGACAAGACAATGCCCGGAGCATGAACGCAGCTGACCACGCTGGCCGGCATGCCGGGGCGGTGGCGGGAAAACAGCCACAGCACCACCACGCCGCGCATCGTGTGCCCGGCCTGCAACTGGGTGGCAAAGCCGGCTTGTTGGTACAGCTTTTCCACCAGGGCCGCGAAGCGCCAGTGGTCGGCGCTTTCCAGGCGCTGCCGGGTCCACAGCGGCATCACCGGTGCGGCTGCTGGGGCCGCGTCCGGCGCTGATGCACCCGCTGATGCACCCGCTGATGCCCCCACTGCCCCGCGGTGGGGCGGCTGAACGGCGCGCAGGGCCGGCACAGGCCGGGTGCCGTCGTTGACGCGGCCCGTGGCGGCGCCAATCTTGGCCAGCACGTCGTCCATCAGCTTGTCGAGAAAGAGGTCGTTGCCGGTGGGCGCCGCGTCCACCAATGTGGTGCGCGGGGGGTGGGGCCACGCCAGTTCGCGCGGTGCCGGCGTGGCGTGGGCGCGCATCGCCAGCATCCGGTCTTGGCCTTCATAGCCCACGAATTCTTCAATCAGGGTCTCGGGCCCGGCATCGACGGTTGGCGCCGAACTGGGCACCAGCGCAGGGCG
The DNA here is from genome assembly GCA_043717565.1 of Burkholderiales bacterium. Lineage (GTDB taxonomy): Bacteria > Pseudomonadota > Gammaproteobacteria > Burkholderiales > Burkholderiaceae_C > Rubrivivax. The sequence goes on from JAYSXE010000314.1 coordinate 3,486, forward strand.
CAGTCTGGGCGGCGTGGCGGCGGGTGCGGCAGCGGGTGCGGCAGCGGGTGCGGCAGCCGGCGCTGCCGCAGGGGCCACGGCTGTGACAGCGATTACAGGCGACGCCGCAGCGGCGGGCAGGGCCTGCGCAGCCTTCGCCCGTGCCGGAATGGTTTCGGCGCTGCTGTTGTCGGGTGGCGCCACGGGCAGCCGCCCCACCGATGGCGAGAACGCTGCCTCAACCGGCCTGCTGCTGAACAGGCCCAGGCGACTGCGGCGCTTGCGGCCACTGCGCTGCGAATGGCTGCTGGGCTTGTTGACGTGATGGTCCCAGTTTCCTTGCGCCGAAGCGGTGTAGGAAGCCATCCAGTCCAGGCATTTCAGCACCGAGCCGACCATCATCAGCGGCACGCCCATCAACCACAGGCCACCGCGGGCCGGCTCGAGCCGCGAGTCGGGGGCGACCAGCGCAAGCACGATCAGACCCATGCCCACAACCAGGAGCACCGCAGACGCCGTACGAAGGGGATTTGGCCGCGCGCCAGCGCGGCGGCCCAACTGCTTTGCCACCAAAAAGCCTTGATTTTGAGATGCGGTCGATCATAGGTGGCACACCCCCAGCTGGGCAGGTCTGAAGGCACCCCCAGACCAATGGTGGGTCTTCAGAAAGTGGCAAGCAAATGTCATATTGCACGCATCGACACCGGTGCCCGTGCGGGGGGGGGCAGACGCAGCGGCGCAGCCACACGTGAAGCCCGCACGCACCCGGGCGCCGCAGGGCCCACCGATGCGATGACAATCGCCGGCTGTCCCAGGCCCGCCAGAGCGCACCGAAATGAACCCCATGCCGCCCGAACACGCAGACACCCCCCAGAGCGCCGCGCCAGCGCAGCCGAGCCCGGACACGCCGCAAGCTCCGGCAATGGCGCCTGATGTCGCGCCCGCGACGCCCGCCGCAGCCGACGCCGCGGCCCGCGAACCCGAGGCCGCGCCGGCTGAAGCGGCCGACAGCCCGCCGCCGGCCACTGACGCCGCCGAGGCCGCTGAGGCCGCACCGGGGGCCGCAGAACCGGCCACAGAACCGACTGCGGATGCGGACACAGAACCGGGCACAGAACCGGCAGCAGATGCCGTCGCGGCCGCTCCCAAGACCGCCGACCTGTCACCCGCCGCCTGCGCCGCCGCGCTGGCCGCCCACTTCCCGGCGCTGTTTGGTGCCGGCGTGATGCTGCCGGTGAAGCTGCGCATACAGACCGACATCCAGGCGCGTTCACCGGGCATCTTCAGCCGCAAGTCGCTGTCGCTGTTCCTGCACCGCTACACCACCAACACGGCCTACATCCGCGCGCTGCTGGCGTCGAGCACGCGTTTTGATCTGGACGGGCAGCCGGCCGGCGAGATCAGCGAAGAACACCGCGCGGCCGCGGTGATCGAGATGGACCGCCGCAAGGCACTGGCGCAAGAGCGTCGCGCCGCGCCACGCCCCCCCGCCGGCCGTCGGGGGCCGGAACGGCCCGCGCGGCAGCCGGGTGGCGCCCCTGCGGCGGCGCCCACGCAGGCCGAAGAAGCCGGCGTGCCATCGGCCGAACCGGGCGGCGAGCAGGCGCCGTCGCCACGGCCGCCACGCTCGCCGCGGCCGGGCGAACCA
>JAYSXE010000315.1:0-34926 GCA_043717565.1 Burkholderiales bacterium
ATGTCGACCTTGCCCACCAGGCTGCTGATGTCCTGGTTGTTCTCGTCACCGGGTTCGGTTTTTGCAATGCCCACCTGGCGCAGGATGCTGGGGTGGCGCTTCACGATCTTGAACTGGCGGATGTCGCCGCCAAACTCTTCCAGCCGCTTCACGGCCCAGGGGCTGAGCACACGGTTCAGGTAGCGCCGCGGAATGCCGTATTCGCTTTCCAGGATGGCGCCGTCTTCAGCGGCGTCGAACAAGCCCAGCGGGCTTTCGTTCACCGGGCTGCCCTTGATGGCGAAGAAGGGCACGTCCTGCATCAGCTGCTTCAGCCGTTCTGCAATCGAGCTCTTGCCACCGCCCACTGGGCCCAGCAGGTACAGGATCTGTTTCTTCTCTTCCAGCCCCTGCGCGGCGTGGCGGAAGTAGCTGACCACCTGCTCGATAGCGTCTTCCATGCCGTAGAACTCGGCGAAGGCCGGGTAGACCTTGATCACCTTGTTGGCAAAGATGCGGCTCATGCGCGGGTCGTTGCGCGTGTCCACACTCTGCGGTTCGCCGATGGCCTTGAGCATGCGCTCGGCGGCGGTGGCGTAGGTGAGGGGGTCGCGCTTGCACAGCGCCAGGTACTCTTCCAGTGTCAGCTCTTCTTCGCGGGTGCGCTCGTAGCGCGCGGCGAAGTGGCTGATCACGTCTTTGTGCACGGTCATGGCGGTTTCTCTCCGGGTGCCCACGGCGCGCGCTCACATGGCAGGCCCTTCCTGCCCAGTCGTCGCACCTGGGAAGTTCTGATGAAACCCCGACCCCCTTCGGGGCCCAGGCGTCATCAGAGCTTTCCTGCTCACCACGGCGCTGTCCGGGGTGTTGACAAGCCGCCAGCATCTTCCTTTCTGGCGGCGGCGTTGTCTTGAACAGCCGAGAGAAACCCTTTCAATCCTGCCAGCTTACCCCCAAGCGTGCATTCAGCATCGCAGGGCCCGCCTTCGCGTGCACCCCCTTACCCCGGGGGCGGAGACTTGGCAGGCGCAGCCCACGAGCAGGCTCCAGCACGCAACGCAGGTGCACCGCGTTTGGCTGACAGCTTTTTGGCACTTCGCTGTGCTTCACCCTGACGATTCACCTTTTGGCACCACGATCGCCAGGCGCTGGCGGCGGGGTGCGGTGCCGGTGCCATCATCGGGCCCATGAGCATCCATCTCCTGTTGCTGTCGGTGTGCCAGGCGCTGTTCCTGACCAACAACGTCACCTTCATCGCCATCAACGGCCTGGTGGGCCTTTCATTGGCGCCGCTGGGCTGGATGGCCACGCTGCCGGTAACGGGCTACGTGGTGGGCGCGGCGCTGTCGGCCATGCCGGTGTCGCGGCTGCAGGCCCGCGTGGGCCGCAAGCGTTCATTCCAGATCGGGCTGATGGTGGCCGCGGGCTCTGCAGCGATGTGCGCGCTGGCCATCAGCATTGGCAGTTTCTGGTTGCTGGTGCTGTCCACGGTGGTGGCGGGCTTTTACAGCGCCAACGGGGCGCTGTACCGCTTTGCCGGGCCCGAGCTGGTGCCCGCGCAGTTCAAGGAACGCGCCATCTCGCTGGTGCTGGCCGGTGGTGTGGCCGGTGCCTTCATCGGGCCCAACCTGGCCAGTGCGGCCAAGGACTGGCTGCCGGTGCCGTTTGCCGGCGCCTATGTGGCGCTGATCGGCGTGGCACTGCTGGGGCTTGCGGTGGTGTCGTTCATCCGCTTCCCAGCCCACGTGCCGCCAGTGCCAGGTGCGGCAGTGGGCCGCAGCGCGCGTGAACTGGCACGTCAGCCGGTGTTCGTGGTGGCCATCATCGGCGCGGCACTGGGCTACGGCGTTATGAACCTGCTGATGGCCGCCACACCCATTGCCATGCAGCAGTGCAAGCACCCGTTCAGCAGCGCGGCGCTGGTGCTGGAATGGCATGTGCTGGGCATGTTCGTGCCCAGCTTCTTCACCGGGCACCTGATCAAGCGCTTCGGCGCACTGCCCATCATGTTCCTGGGCGCCACCTTGAACATCGTGTGTGTGGTGGTGGCGTTGTCGGGGGTGGACCTGATGCAGTTTCTGGTGGCCTTGCTGCTGCTGGGTGTGGGGTGGAACTTCCTCTACACCGGCGGCACCACGCTGCTGACCCAGGCCTACCGGCCGGAAGAGAAGAACCGTGCCCAGGGCATCATGGACAGCTGCGTGTTCTGGACCATGGCCGTGACGTCGTTTTCCTCGGGCGCGCTGGTCACCACGCAGGGCTGGACATTGCTGAACTGGGGTTCACTGGCGCCCATGCTGCTGGTCTTCGTGGCACTGTTCTGGTTGGTGCTGCAGCGGCGCAAAGCGCAGAATCACGGCCTTCCCGCGGCTTGAACATGAACCACTGACCATGAGCACCGAAGCATCACCACCCGACCGCCTGTCCACCAACCCGAAGAGCCCGTTTTTCAACGGCCCCTTGCTTGAGCGCGGCATCGGCATCCGTTTCAAGGGCGTGGAGAAGAACAACGTCGAGGAATACTGCGTCAGCGAGGGCTGGATACGCGTGGCCGCCGGCAAGACGCTGGACCGCCGCGGGCAGCCGATGACGCTGAAGCTCAGCGGGCCCGTGGAGGCCTACTTCAGGGAACCCGAAGCGCCTGCGGCCTGAACGGCGGGCCGACCCGGCCCCCGCCCCCTAGCCCCAGGGGTGCGGCATCAGGTGTCGGTGACGCCCAGCTTTTCCAGCAAACCATTCAGTTCTTCCAGCGAACCGAACTGGATCGCCACCTCGCCCTGTTCGCCGCGCTTGGTGCGCCGCTTGACGCGGATGTCCACCTGCGACGTCAGCAGGTCTGACAGCTTCTGTTCCAGCCGCAGGATGTCGCGCGGCTTGGTTTTGGCCTTCACCGCCGGCGCGCCTTCGCCCCCACTGCTGGCGCTGCGCGCCACCAGGGCCTCGGCCTGGCGCACGCTCAACTTCTTGGCCACCACCTCCTGCGCCACCATCACCTGCTGTGCCGCGGGCAGCGACAACAGGGCGCGCGCGTGGCCCATGTCCAGGTCGCCGGCCAGCAGCAATTGCTGCACGGGGTCGGCCAGGTTCAGCAGGCGCAGCAAATTGGAAGCCGCGCTGCGCGAACGGCCCACGGCCTGTGCCGCCTGTTCGTGCGTGAGCTTGAACTCGGACACCAGGCGCTGCAGGCCCTGCGCTTCTTCGAGCGGGTTCAGGTCTTCGCGCTGGATGTTTTCGATCAGTGCCATCACCGCCGCGGCCTCGTCGGCCACCACCCGCACCAGCACCGGCACGCGGTCCAGCCCGGCCAGCTTCGCAGCGCGGAAGCGCCTTTCGCCAGCGATGATCTCGTAGCCGCCTTCAGTCAGCGGCCGCACCAGGATGGGCTGCATCACGCCCTGGCTCTTGATGCTCTCGGCCAGCTCGTACAGTGAACCCTCGTCCATGCGCGTGCGCGGCTGGTACTTGCCGGCGCGCAGCTGGCTCAACGGCAGGCTGCTGGGCGCCTTGTCGTCGGGCGTGCTGTCGGGCGCCTTGGGGCCGAGCAGGGCTTCCAGGCCCATGCCCAGGCCTTTGGGTTTTTTCATCGTTGCCATGGGGTGTGATTGTCGCTTGCGGCACGCCGGCGGGCCGGGTACAGCACGTCGCGTTCCAGGTACAGGCGCAGCCGCAGCACGCGCGGTTCCATGCGGCGCGGCATGCGCGCCAGGTGGTTCACCACGGCCGCCACGTTCAGCAGCAGCACACCTTCTTCGTTGTGCATAGCATGCGCCGTGCCATGGTCGGCCAGCCGCGCCGCCGTGATGGCTTCGGCTTCGGGCTGGCGCAGGGCGCGCTGCAGGTCATCGGCTGCAATCCAGACCTGGCCGGCCAGTTCTTCGATGTGCAGCGTGATGCCTGCAAAGCTGTGGTGACGGCCCGATTCGCGGCGCCACAGCCACCCGCGCAAAGCCAGGATCAATTCGTCCAGCCAGCGCACACCCAGGCGCGGCGCCAGGCCAGCCACTGCGCCCACGGCCACCACCAGCAGCATCAACAGCGGCAAGCCCACGCCCCACACATGCAGCAGGCCCAGCACCGCCGCGATGGAGAGGCCCACGGCGGCCGCGCGTTGGTAGCGGCCGTTCATGCGGGCGGTCCAGCCAGGCTGCGCAGCAGTGCAAGGCCTGCAGGCCAGTCGCCCAGGCCACTGTCGGCGTTGATGTGCCCGACGCCCGGCAGTTCCAGCACCGGCGCGCCCCAGTCGGCGGCCATGGCGCGGGCGCGCTCGGGGGTGCAGTAGGGGTTGTCGCTGCCCATCACGGCCTGCGCCGCAAAAGGCAGGCGCTGGCGCACCACCTGGCGCCAACCGGCCAGGTGGGGTGGCATGTCGGCTCTCGCGGCATCGGGCGGCGCCACCAGCAGCGCACCCTGCACGCGGTGTCTGTGCTGCGAGTGTGCGGCCCACGCGGCCACCAGGTGGCAGCCCAGGCTGTGCGCAGCCAGCAGCAGCGGCGGGCCGTGCTGGGCCTCGGCCAGCACGGCTTCTTCCAGCTGCGCCATCCAGTCGCCGCGGCGCGGCCACTCCCAGTCGGCCTGCTGCACCCGGGTGAAGCCGTGAAGCGCTTCCCAGCGGCTCTGCCAGTGGTCCGGGCCGGAGTTTTTCCAGCCGGGCAACAGCAACACACGCAGGGGGTTCACATCGGGCTGGGGCATTCCCTTATCCTTCGTGGTGCTGCACATTCCAGCAGCGGTTTGACCAAGAGCAGCGATCATGACATTCCATGTCTTTGTTGATGGCCAGGAAGGCACCACGGGGCTGCGCATCCACGAATACCTGGCGCAGCGCCGTGACGTGGAAGTGCTGCGCATCGCGCCCGAACTGCGCAAGGACGCGGCCGAGCGCGCGCGCCTGCTGAACGCTGCCGACGTGGCTTTCCTGTGCCTGCCCGACGGAGCGGCCAAGGAAGCCGCCGCGCTGGTGACCAACCCGAAGACCTGCCTGATCGACGCCAGCACCGCCCACCGCACCGCGCCGGACTGGGTGTTCGGCATGCCGGAGCTCGCACCCGGGCAACGCGCCGCGTTGCGCTCGTCCAAGCGCATCTCAAACCCGGGCTGCCACGCCAGCGCCTTCATCCTGCTGATGCGCCCGTTGGTGGACGCGGGCTTGGTGCCGGCTGCGCACGCGGTGACGGCCACGTCCATCACCGGCTACTCGGGCGGTGGCAAGAAGATGATCGAGCAGTACCAGAGCAACGCTGCTTCAGGCGCTGAGCCGGCGCTCACTTCACCACGACCCTATGGGCTGACGCTGACGCACAAACACGTGCCCGAAATGATGAAGCACACCGGTTTGCAGGTGGCGCCGATCTTCTTGCCCATCGTCAGCAACTTCTATAAAGGCTTGGCAGTCACGGTGCCGCTGCACCTGGCAGTGCTGGGCGCCAGCGCACAGGACTTGCACGCGGCGCTGGCAGCGCGCTATGCCGGCGAGCGGTTCATCCGGGTGATGCCGCTGCGCGACCCGGCGACGCTGGATGGTGGTTTCTTCGACGTGCAGGGTTGCAACGACACCAATTTTGTCGATCTGTTTGTCTTTGCCAATGACACCCAGGCGGTGCTGATGGCGCGGTTGGACAATCTGGGCAAGGGCGCAAGCGGCGCGGCGGTGCAGTGCATGAACGTGCACCTGGGCGTGGACGAGGGCCTGGGGCTGTAGGTTCTGGCGCAGCAGTCATGCCGGCGCTTGCCGGTAGTGATAACCGTAGCCGTCGACAAAGCCCATCCGGCTGTAAATCCGGCGCGCCACGTGGTTGTCGCTTTCCACCTGCAGATACGCCGTGTGCGCGCCTTCATGGGCTGCCAACGCAAGCAGGCGCTCACATAACCGTTGCGCCAACCCCTGCTTGCGGGCTTCCGGGTGTGTGAACACGTCATACAGGCCCACCATCTCGGCCTCGCGGGCAAATTGCCCACACGCCAGGGTGGTGCCATCGGTTTCGCGCTGCATGGCAAAGCCTTGGTAAGGCACCGGCGACAGGGCCAACCGCTGCGCGTGCGCGTTGCGTTGTTCGGGCGGGCTGCCGCGAAAAGCGCCCACCGTGTGGACATAGTCTTCGTGCGTCAGGCGGCGCCACTGAAGGCCGGGCGGCAAGGGCAGGGCGTCTGCACGGTCGGCTGGCAACAGCCCAGGCCGGACCATCACCCGCGTGTCGTCCAGCGTGGTGAAACCCCGCTCAGCCAGCAGCGCGTCCAGCCCCGCGGGCTGCGTGAAGCGGGTGATGCGCACAACCATCGGCAGGCCGGCCTGCGCGTAGGCGGCCTGGGCCTGACGCAGCTTGTCGGCCAGCGGCAGGCACCCGGCGGCGACGGCGTTGATGCAACGCGCGCGTTTGGCCTTGCCGGCATTGAAGCGCAACAGCCAACCGTCCATCCACAGCTGTTGCGGCGGCGCACTGGCGTTAATGCCAGCGTCTTCCACCCGGGACAGCAAGGTGTTGTCAAAACCAGGGCTGTCAGCCAAGCCGTTGCACCATTTCTTTGGCGAATTCGACAAAGGCTTGCGCACCCTTGCTGGATGGGTCGAAGGTGACGCCCGGCTGGCCGTAGCTGGGAGCTTCGGCCAGGCGCACGTTGCGCGGGATCACGGTGTTGAACACCTTGTCGCCAAAGTGCGACTTCAACTGCTCGCTGACCTGCTGCTGCAGCGTGATGCGCGGGTCGAACATGACGCGCAGCAGGCCGATGATCTGCAGTTCAGGGTTCAGATTGGCGTGAACCTGCTTGATGGTGTTGACCAAGTCCGACAGACCTTCCAGCGCGAAGTATTCGCACTGCATGGGCACCACCACGCCGTGGGCGGCGCACAGGCCGTTCAGCGTCAGCAGGCTCAGTGACGGCGGGCAATCGATCAGCACAAAGTCAAAGTCGCCGGCCACGGCCGCCAGTGCCGCCTTCAACCGGCGCTCGCGGCGTTCCAGTTCCACCAGTTCCACTTCGGCGCCCGCCAGTTCGCGGTTGGCACCCAGTATTTGGTACCCGCCATGCGGGCTGCGCTGGGCCGCCTCGGCGATGGTGGCGCTTTCCAGCAGCACGTCGTAGACCGTGGATTTCAGCGCCCGCTTGTCGATGCCCGAACCCATGGTGGCGTTGCCCTGGGGGTCCAGGTCGACCACCAGCACCCGCTTGCCCACCTGCGCCAGGCCAGCAGCGAGGTTGACGGTGGTGGTGGTCTTGCCGACGCCGCCTTTCTGGTTGGCGACACAGAAAACACGCATGCCCGTGGCAGTCTTGAGGGTCACGGTGTGCGCGTCCAGTGCGGTGCAGGGGTCGTGCGGCAGGTGTGCTTCATCACGGTTGACTCCCCAGTTTGACTCCAAAGGCGACCAGGAACAGGCCAGCCGCTTTTTCGAGCGCCGTTGCCAGCCGCTGGTGCGCGCGCACCTTGGCCGTGACTGCCGACGCAAAGGCACACAGCGTCACCCCGTACACCAGCGTGATGGCCGCAATGGTCAAGGCCATGGCGACAAAGGTGACGGCGCCCTGGTGCTGGGCCGGGTTGATGAACAACGGAAAGAAGGCCATGTAGAACACGATGGCCTTGGGGTTGAGCAAGGTGATGAAAAAAGCCTGGCTCGCGTATTGCCGGGGATGGATGGTGATGGGCGAGGCAGCGCCCGGCTTGGCGAAGATGAGCCTCAGGCCGATGTATGCCAGATACGCCGCGCCAGACACCTGCACAACCTTGAAAGCCAATGGGTAAGTGGCCAGAAGCGCAGCCACGCCGGCCACCGCCAGCCACATCAACACCTGGTCGCCGACGATGATGCCCAGGGTGGCCGCCGTGCCCGCACGCAGGCCACCCTTGGCGGTGGAGTTGAGCAGCGCAAAGGTGCCCGGCCCCGGCAGGGCCAGGAACACCAGGATGGCGAGGCAGAAGGCGCCGTAGTCGGTGATGCCCAGCATGTGGTGGAGGGGTGTTGAGCCGGGAAAGGGCAGGTTGACGAACGCTTCAGGGCGCCTTGGCGGGAGTGGATTCCGCCGGCGTGGCCTTGCCGCTGCTGGTGTGGGAATGTTTTTGCCAGCGGCTCAGATCGAACCCGGCTTGACCGAGGCGGGAGCGTATCGCAGTTTCATCGGCCGCCGACAGCACCGGCTGGCGGGCCAGTACCCACAGGTACTGCCGGCCGGGTTCGCCCACCACGGCGTAGCGGCCGTCAGCCGCCAGTTCCAGCACCCAGTACGAGCCCCAGATCGGCAGCCAGCGCAGCAAGGGCGGCAGGAAACTGACCTCCAACTGGGCTGGCTCGAGCTGTTCGCCGCGCAGCACCGCGCGGTCTGGCCGCGCCAAACCCACCACGCTGTCAGTGCTGCCGTCGTCGCGTTTGCAGCGGTTGGTGACTTCCACCTGCCCGCCGGGCAACTGGCGATAGGTGGCGGCGGTGTCGCTGACACACTGCTTCTGGAACCGGTTCGGGAACCAGGCCACCTGATACCAGGTGCCCATGTAGCTGGGTACGTTCAGCGTGCCGATGGCCGCGATGGGTGCAGAGGCCGCTGTGGGCAGTGCGCTTTGTGCATGGGCGGGAGCCCTTGCCACCACGCACGAGGCGGCAACGCCGACGCAAAAGGCGAAGGCACCACGCCAGCGACTGAACTTCGAACGGGCCGGCAGGAAGGTGTGTGGGGCAGGGGGCATCGATGGGTGGTCCGTTGAGAAGGGGCAGGGCTACGGCAGCGTTTGGCTGGCTTTCGGATGCATCCAGACCAGGCAGCGTTCAGCGTCAAGGCCGGGAACCGTCAATGGTTCCACGTGAAACACGGCCACGTTCGCGGCCAAGTTGGCGATTTCATCGCCCGGGTGTTTGCCTTTCATGGCCACCCACACCGCACCAGGCGCAAGGTGCCGTGCCGTCAGACGCGTGAAATCCGCCAGTGATGCAAAGGCGCGCGATGTGACGAGGTCAAAGGGTGCGGATTGCAGCTGCTCCACCCGCGAATGCACCGACTCGAGATTGGGCAGCGCCAGCGCTCCAGCCACTTGGCGCACAAACGCAGCCTTCTTGCCCACGGTGTCGACACAGGTGACTTGAAGCGCCGGCATCAGAATGGCCAGCACAGCCCCCGGCATGCCGCCGCCGCTGCCGACATCGAGCAGACGAGGGCGGTTCAACCCATTCGCCCGCTCCTCGAAATGCCGTTGCAGCGCTGGCACCACCGCCAGACAGTCGGCCAGGTGCTGAGTGAGCATGGCAGCGCGCTCGCGCACCGCCGTCAGGTTGTAGGTGGTGTTCCAGCGCTGCAACAGGTCGATGTAGCCCAGCAGCAAGCGGGCATGGTCGTCGGTGACCGTCAGCCCCAAAGGCCCGCACACCTGCTGCTGCAGCCAGACACTTTCCGAGGCCTGCATCAGGCCGCGGACGCTTCGGGCCGTTCAGCTGCAAAGCCGGGATGCCGCCCTTTTTTCAGATGCACGAGCAGCAATGACACTGCCGCCGGTGTGACGCCGGAGATTCGAGAAGCCTGCCCCAGTGTGGCCGGCCGGTGGCGCGTCAACTTCTGGCGCACCTCGAAAGACAAGGCCTTCACCTGCGCGTAGTCCAGATCAACCGGGAGCTTCAGATTCTCGAAGGCCGAGGCGCGCTCCACCTCATCGATCTGCTTGCTGATGTAGCCGGCGTACTTCGTGCCGATTTCAATCTGCTCGATGACCTCATCAGCCAGCCTCTGACCCCAATCAGCCCGCAATGTTTCACGTGAAACAACGTCTTGGCCGGCAATCTGCGCAGCCTCGGCCACCTGGTCAAAGCCCACACCAGGTCGGCGCAACAGGTCTTCCAGCGGGTATTCGTGTTCCAGCGCCTTGCCCAGCAGCCGCTCGGCGTCGGCAGCGGGCAGGGTGGCAGGCCGCACCCAGGTGCTGCGCAGGCGCTGGAACTCACGTTCCAGCCTTTCGCGCTTCAAGTTGAACGCGGCCCAGCGGGTGTCTTCCACCAGGCCCAGCCCGCGCCCCGCTTCGGTCAGGCGCAGGTCGGCGTTGTCTTCCCGCAACTGCAGGCGGAACTCTGCGCGGCTGGTGAACATGCGGTAAGGCTCGGTCACGCCCTTGGTCACCAGGTCGTCAACCAGCACGCCTATATAGGCTTGATCGCGGCGGGGCAACCAGGGTTCCATACCCTTCACCTGCAAGGCGGCATTGGCGCCGGCGTACAAGCCCTGCGCAGCAGCCTCTTCGTAACCCGTGGTGCCGTTGATCTGGCCGGCAAAAAACAGGCCCTGGATGGCGCGGGTCTCGAAGCTGGGCTTCAGTTCGCGAGGGTCGAAATAGTCGTATTCGATGGCGTAGCCAGGCCGCAGGATGTGCGCGCGCTCCAGGCCCACCATGCTCTGTAATGCCGCGAGCTGCACGTCGAAGGGCAGCGACGTCGAAATGCCGTTCGGGTAGAACTCGTGCGTGGTCAGCCCCTCGGGTTCCAGGAAGATCTGGTGGCTGTCCTTGTCGGCGAAACGGCTCACCTTGTCTTCGATGCTGGGGCAGTAGCGCGGGCCCACCCCTTCAATCACGCCCGTGAACATGGGGCTGCGGTCAAAACCGCTCTTGATGATGTCGTGCGTGCGTCCGTTGGTGTGCGTCACCCAGCACGGCACCTGCCGCGGGTGCTGCCCGGCATGGCCCAGGAAGCTGAAGACCGGCACCGGGTCCAGGTCTCCGGGTTGCTCCTGCAACCGCGCAAAGTCGATGCTGCGGCCGTCGATACGCGGCGGCGTGCCGGTTTTCAGCCGCCCTTGCGCCAGCTTCAGCTCCTTCAGCCGCGCTGACAGGCCTATCGCCGGCGGGTCGCCAGCACGGCCCGCGCTGTAGTTCTGCAGACCAACGTGGATGCGCCCGTCCAGGAATGTGCCCGCTGTCAGCACCACAACCCGCCCGCGAAACCGCACGCCCACCTGGGTGACGGCGCCCACCACGCGGTCGCCCTCGAGCATCAGGTCGTCCACCGCCTGCTGAAACAGCCACAGGTTGGGCTGGTTTTCGATGCGGCTTCGAATGGCCGCGCGGTACAGCACCCGGTCGGCCTGGGCGCGCGTGGCACGCACCGCAGGGCCTTTACTGCTGTTCAGGATGCGGAACTGGATGCCGGCCTCATCGGTGGCCGCCGCCATGGCGCCACCCAGGGCGTCGATTTCCTTGACCAGGTGCCCCTTGCCGATGCCGCCGATGCTGGGGTTGCAACTCATCTGCCCCAGCGTTTCGATGTTATGCGTGAGCAACAGAGTCGTGCAGCCCATGCGGGCGGCAGCCAACGCGGCCTCGGTGCCGGCGTGCCCGCCACCGACCACAATGACGTCAAATTCCTGGGGATGCAACATGCCGCAATTTTAGGCGCCAGGGCCTGCGGACGGATGCACGCATAACATCGGAAGCATGGAATGTCGCCCCGGATGTGGCGCCTGTTGTACGGCGCCGTCCATCAGTTCACCGATACCGGGCATGCCGCGGGGCAAGCCCGCGGGTGTACGCTGCGTGCAACTCGACCATGAAGAGCGATGCCGGCTGTTCGGGTTGCCAGGGCGCCCCGAGGTCTGCACGTCATTGAAGCCCCACCTGGAGATGTGTGGCAACAGCCGCCGCCAGGCCATGCTGTGGCTGGAACGGCTTGAGCAACACACCACACCAGTCGGCCAAGTGGCCCCGCCCGGTACGGCGACAGTGGCCGGCGCCGGCTTTGCGCACTAAAAGCCCTGACCTCACCAGTAAAAACAAAGGCGGCCAATGGCCGCCTGTTATCAAAAAACGATCTACGACTTGATTCAGGACCAGCCACCACCGGTGCGGGGGAACGAGGTGGTACGCGTGGTCGTCTTGGCAGAGGTCATAGCAAAGCTCCAGAGGTGAAAGGTTGTGCAGGAAATCTCAATTCGGTAAAGCTATTGAAACAACCTGCTCCCCACCCGCATAGCCCTGCGCCTTTGTGACTTGACTTCTCAATATTTTTGGCGTACTAGCCACCACAGCACCCCGTAGATACGGGTCATGCGCAGCGTGCGAATGCAAGTTCGTTGCGGTGCTCTGGGCCTATACAGCCCACCGCACAGGGCGTTCATGCGGACCTGAAAAGGTTGACCCCGCACCCCGCAGGCAGCTCTCCCGTGCCCGCTAAGCACAGCAGCCACCAGAAAACCATCGCCCCAGTTGTAACGATAGCGGCTTTTTTGCCGCCGGGCCCGCAAAGCGCTGCCTGCAAACCCTCATCAGCGCAACCACTGTTCCGCTACAACAGACCCAGCGACAGGGCCCGGAGGATGGCGGTGTGCTTGCTGGCGACACCCAATTTGCGCATCACGTTGCGCAGGTGGTAGTTCACCGTGTGCTCGCTCATCGCCAGGATCTGGCCCACCGCCCAGGCGCTTTTGCCTTCGCGGGTCCAGGCCAGCACCTCCCGCTCGCGCGGCGTCAGGCGCGGCAACGGGCCTTTGGGTTCGTCCTCGGGCAGCAGCACCCGCACGGCCGTTTCCTGCGCGTAGACGGCCAGCAGTTGCAAGTCGGCCATCATGCGCATCACGACGTCGCCCGCGGGTGGCAACGGACTGGCACGGTCCACCCCCAGAAGGAAATGCCTGCCTTCGGCCATGTGCAATGCCAGCGATATGCCGGTGTGATAGCCGTAGGCAGCCTGCTCTTCCCACAGGTCGCCAGCGTCACTCTGTACATAGGTGGCCTGGTCGTACACAAAGGGCGTGTTCATCGTCTTCAGACGCATCAACACAGGGTCGCGCTTGGCATCTCGCGAGTCGCGCGAAGCAGCCAGAAACGCATCGGGCGTGTTGCCGATGGTGATGAACACCGGCTTCTGTCCGGGCGAGTCCACCGCCAATACCGCCGTCGCGATCTCGAAGCCCAGATTCTTGACACAGTCAACCAGCCTGCGCTCAAACGATAAGCGGTCAGGTGCCGAGCTGACGTCCAGATAGTCCTGATGACGCATGTTCTAAGGGGGGGGGGGAAACCACCAACCTTGCTAGGTTGCGAGAAGCAGGCCGGGCTACGACAGTCACTACCCGCAACCACTCCAAAGGGGAAGCCGTGAATATTCAAGCATGGATGATCAAATCATGGACCAGCGTTGAATGGTACCTGCCGCCAGAGGGCGGTGAGATGCCCGAGCTTGCATTGGCCAGCACGCGTGTTCGCGAAGAGCCGTGCGGTGCCCAATTGCGGACAGGAGACACCGTCTGGGTGGCGCAAGGCGAAGACTGGCATGTCGGGCTGGCTTGGGAATGGATCGAGGTCAAGCCCGGTATTGTGATGCTCGCCGATCCCAACTCCATCATCACCAACCTGCAGTTCGTTGACAGCGAACAACAGGCTGTCACCGGCCTGTCGAAGACGGTACTGATCAACCGCATCGTGCACGCCACCCCGTGGCAGCAATCCGTGTGCTCGTTGCTGCAGGCCACCGTGCCTTTGACCTTGAACCAGCCGGCAATGGCACTGCCCCTGTCGGATTGGGACACCGCGCAGCGCGTGCCGGCAGTCACGGCCTTGCCGGACCGCGACCACGACCGGTTGCGCGCAGACCTGCGTGCGCCGTCGTTGGTGCCCGCCCGGCCTGGGGACATCCGTGCACTCGACGACCCTCGAAGGGCGCCCAACGGCGGTAGCAACAGCCGCATCTCCGACCGCGAAGACCTTCGGCAGTCCAGGCCTGCTCAAGACCTGCGCCGGGCCGCCTGACAGCCCAACCCGGCGCTGCAGGCCAGCGGCGGTGGCTCGGCACTGCCGGCGCGCCTCGGCGGGGTTCACTTCAGCGCCGCTGACCGCAGCGTGCGCGCCACGAAGCCCACTGCCAGCACCACCAGCAGCGAACACACGCCCGCCGGCAGCAGCACATCAGCCCAGGGCAGCCCCTCGCCCTTCAGCACCTTGCTCATCAGCGTGACCTGCGCAAGCGCCGGCACCCACAGGTGCCACGGCGCTTCGCCCTCCTGGTTGAGCAGCGTCACCATCGGCAGCATCGAAACCGCCAACACCACCAGTGTGACGCTGGCCTGGGCTTCCTTGAAGGTCTTGCAGCGGATGGATATGGCCATCAGCACCGCCGCCAACGCACCCGCCAGCGGCAGCAGCAAGCCGATGAAGGCCAATGCTTCAGACACGCCGAAGCGGAACATCGAGGCCAGCACCTCGCTGCGCAACAGCCATTGCCCGGGTAGAAAACTCAGGCAGGACAACACCGCGATCAGCATGCCCACGGTAGCCACGGCCGCCCACTTGCCCAGCACCAGCGACCAGCGTGGCGCTGGCGTCATCAGCAGCGGCTCCAGCGACCCGCGCTCGCGTTCGCCGGCGGTGCTGTCCAACGCGGCGTTCAGCGCGCCGTACAGCACGGCCATCAGCACGAAGAACGGCACCATCGACGTCAGTTGCGCAGCGCGCGTGCCCGGTGCGGCCAAGTCGCGCTCTTGCACCTGCACGGTTTCCAGCGCCGCCGGCGCCACGCCACGCAATGCCAGGCGCAGCGTGGCCTGTTCCTGGTTGAACTGCCGCAGCAGCCGCAGCACGGTGCCGGTACCGCCCTGCGCCCGCTGGTTGGAACTGCTGCTCACCACTTCCAGCAGCGGCGCCATGCCCGCAGCCAGGTCGGCTTCAAAACTGTCCGGCACCACCAGCACCGGGTGTTCCAGCTTGCTGTCGCGCAATTGCTGTTCAAAAGATGCATCGGCTTCGCGCACGGTGTAGGTCTGGCGTTCCAGAAAGTTGCGCAGCGTGGGGGCGTGCTGCAAGCCTTGCACCACCAGTTCACGCGCCTCGGCGCGCTTTTCGATGCCGGCCACCAGCGCCGACACCATCACCAACACCAGCGGCCCCACCGCCACCGAACTGATCAACACCATGAACAGCGTGCGCCGGTCGCGCAGGGCGTCCAGCAATTCCTTCAGGTAGACGACCCAGGCCGCCTTCACGGTGGGCCCCCGGGCGCCGCAGCGGGCGGAAAGGCCAGTCGAACAAAGGCGTTCTCGAAGTCGTCGTCTTCACCGCCAGACTGTTGCTTCAGTTCGCCCACCGTGCCCGCGGCCACGGTCCGCCCGGCCGAGACCACCACCACGCGGTCGCACAGACGTTCAACCTCTTGCATGATGTGGCTGGAAAACACGATGCACTTGCCTTCGTCATCGCGCAGGCGGCGCAGCGTCTCGCGCAGGGCGCGCGTGGCCACGACGTCCAGGCCGTTGGTGGGTTCGTCCAGCACGATGTTGTGCGGGTTGTGCACCAGCGCCCGCGCCAGCGCGGTTTTCATGCGCTCGCCCTGGCTGAAACCTTCGGTGCGGCGGTCCAACAGCGGTTGCATGTCCAGCAGCTTCGACAGCACGTCCACGCGCGCATGGGCAGCGGTGGTGGCCATGCCTTGCAGGCGACCGAAATAGACGATGTTCTCGCGGGCCGTCAGGCGCGGGTACAGGCCGCGCGCGTCGCTCAGCACGCCCATGCGCGCCAGCGCGGAACTGGTCTGGACGGCGACATCCAGGCCGTCCACCAACACGCGGCCGGCGTCGGGGTCGATCAGGCCGGCCGCCATGCGCAGCGTGGTGGTCTTGCCCGCGCCGTTGGGGCCCAGCAGCCCGGTGATGCAGGCGTCAGCGGCACGGAAGCTCACGCCGTCCACCGCCAGCACGGTGCGCCGTTGCCGGCCTCGCCCCTGGCTGAAGCTCTTGCGCAAACTCTGCACGTCGATCATGGTGTGCGGCCCGCGCCCGACTGGCCCGGTGGCAGAAAGGCGGGCGGGCGGGGCAGCCGGCTGGCGCAACCCAGGTCCACCTTCAACGCATCGGCGTCGCTCTCGGCGTCGATGAAGCGAAACAGCGCGTCGCGCATGCACAGCAGGCCCATCACGCCGTGGCCGGCGTTGTCCACCACCGCATGGCGGGCCTGCGGCCCCAGCGCCTGGGCCACACGCTGGCCGTGCCGCGGCGGCGTGGCCGGGTCGGCGCCGCCGCTGAGCACCAGAGTGGCGTGGGCTGCCGGCGGCAGCGCATAGAAAGCGGCGGCCACCGGGCCGCGCGGCCAGTCGGCGCAGGCCTTCTGGTACTGCTCGGCAAAGCCGCTTCCGAAGTCCGCGCCAGGCGCGTCGGTGGCCACGCCCACGCGGGGCAGGTCTTCGCTGCACACCACCGAAAAATGCATGCCTTCGTACAGCCGGCCACGGCGGCTGTTGCTGCCCGATACCGCGCTGCCCAGCGCCACCAGGGCTTCCAGCCGCCCCTGGGCCGCTTCGTGCAGGGCCGCGGGCAGCCCGGCCGCCAGTGCGGGCACGTACAGCGGCGCGCGCACCAGCGACAACAGCGTGTCGCGGCCCAGCAGCAGCGGCTCACGGCGGCCGGTCAGGGGGTGGGCCACATCAAACGTGCGTGGCAGGCTCTGCAGCAGCGCTTGCCAATCGGCGCGCAGCGTCGGGTAGCGCTGCCGGCACGCGGTTTCGGCCTCGCAGGCCGCCAGGGCTTTTTCCAGTGCGGCCTGGCTGTCGGGTGAAAAAGAAACCGGCAGCACCATGTCGGGCGGCGCCACACCGTCGATGACGGCGCGGCGCGTGGCCGTCGGAAACTGCCGCATGTATTCCAGCACCGCCCGCGTGCCGTACGAGCCGCCCACCAGGTTGATGCGCTCGGCCCCCAGCCGCTGGCGCACGGCTTCGGCGTCCTGCATGGCCACCACGGTGGTGTAGTGGCGCAGGTCGCCATGCGGCAGAGTCTGCAGCTGCTGCCGGCACTGCGCAAAGCGCTGCAACTGGCGCTGGGTGTCCACCAGCTCTGCCAACGGTGTGTTCGGGGGCAGGTCGTTGCAGCGCAACGGCGCACTCAGGCCGGTGCCGCGCTGGTCGATCAGCACCACGTCGCGCCGGTTGCCCAGGCGCTGCAGCAAGCGGGTGACCGTGCCGGCCAGTTCCAGCGCGCTCTGGCCGGGGCCGCCGGCGAAGAAGAACACCGGGTCGGGTTTGCGGTTGTGGGCCAACGCGGGCAGCACTGCAAAGTGAATGTCAATGGCTGTGCCCGCCGGCTGGGCCGGGTCCAGCGGACGGCGCACGCTGCCGCACAGCGCGCCATGCTCCACGCCAGTGATGCGGCAGGGCTGCAGGCCGGGCCGGGTGTCGGCCGCCGCGCAGGCTGGCGGTGGCAGCACCAGGACCGTGGCCGCCGCCCACAGCGCTGCGCCCAAAAAGCGCTGCGGAGGCAGGCGACACGCCGCCCCGCCACGCCGTGCAAGTTCAGGCAACAGGGGTGTCAAACCAGGCATCGCCAACCGGGCCCGGGCCTTCAGGCCATCATGCGGCGCAACTCGCCGTTGGCCACCAGGGCCTCCAGGTTTTCAGCGCCACCCACCAGCGTGCCTTTGACAAAAACCATCGGGAACGTCGGCCAGCCCGTCCACAACTTGATGGCATTGCGCACCCGCCATTGGCTGAGATAACCACCAAATTCCAGGTACGTGTGCTGCAGGCCCGCCTCGCGCAGGGCCTTGCGTGCGCGGCGTACAAAAGGGTTGCCCTTCATGCCCACCACCACCACGGCATGGGCAGCCACCGCGTCCTGGACCTGGCGCACCGTGGCCGCATGGTGGCTGGCCACCTGTTCGCGTATAGACGGGTGGATGAACGGTTCAGTCAGGAAGGCTCTGGGCATGGGCTTGCACCGGGTTGTTGGCGCGCAGTATCTGCGAAGAGCAGCGGGCCGCATGGCCCGGGCCCCTCGGCGCAGGCCTTTCAGCAAGGGCTTCGCACGCGCCCTTCAACGCCGTTGAAGCCCGGGCGGCCACGCAACGCCCTATGCTCAAAGGTCCCCACCAACCGCGAAGCCCCCCCCATGACCAAGCTCTATTACAGCCCCGGCGCCTGCTCGCTCAGCCCGCACATCGTGCTGCACGAAGCGAAGCTGCCTTTTGAAGCCGTGCTGGCCAGCACCAAGACCCACAAACTGGCCGACGGCACCGACTTCTACGGCATCAACCCGAAGGGCTACGTGCCCTTGCTGGAACTGGACGACGGCACGCGCCTGAGCGAAGGCCCGGTGATCGTGCAATACATCGCCGACCAGGTGCCTGCCAGCGGCCTGGCCCCCGCCGCCGGCACCATGGCGCGCTACCGCCTGATGGAGTGGCTGAACTTCATCACCAGCGAACTGCACAAGGGCTTCTCGCCGCTGTTCAACCCCGCCATGCCCGAAGAGGCCAAGGGCTTGGCGCGCACCAAGCTGGCTGACCGCCTGTCTTGGGTGAACACGCAATTGGCCGGCAAGCCTTACCTGATGGGTGACACCTTTACCGTTGCCGACGCCTACCTCTTCACCGTGGCCGGCTGGGGCCGCCACGTGGGTGTGGACATCGCTAGCCTGGCCGACCTGCAAGCTTTCATGGCCCGCGTGGCTGCGCGGCCCGCCGTGCAGGCCGCGATGAAGGCCGAAGGGCTGATCAAGTAAGGGCCCCGGAGCCGGGCTGCGGCGGCGCCGTCAGGTGGCCGCCGCGCCCGCCGGCTGTGCCGCTTTGAACAGCGCCTCGCAGGCCGCACGCTGGCCCTCGGCCACGTCGACCTTCGGGCACAGCGCCTGCGCCTGGCTGCGCAGGCGTGCCAGCACGGCCGTGCGGGGGGCCTTGTCGGCCCAGCCCAGCACCTTCTGGCTGGCGCGCACCAGGCTGCGGCCGCTGCGCGCGGCAAAAGCGCCGTTGTCACGTGCAGCTTCAGCCAGCAGCCGCGAAGCCGTGCCTTCGATAGCCGCCGCGTCCTGCGGTGCCAGGTCCACCAAGGCGTTCAGGTAGCCCGCACCCCACTGCAATCGGGTGGCCGGCCCTTCGCTTTTGTCGAAGGCCTGCTGGTACCAGGACAGCGCCTCGGCCGTGCGGCCCTGTTTGCGCGCGTCGCCGGCCAGCTGGCTCATCAGGTAGTACGGCGTGCTGCTCTTGGCCAGGTTGGCCTTCAGCAGCGCCTCGCTGTCAGACCACAGACCCGCCCGGCCCAGCGTGTAGGCCGCGGCCGAGATGACGGCCTGGCGTTCGTAGGCGTCGGTGGTGTCGCGGTCCAGGCGCGCCGCCTGTTCGCGCACCTCGGCCACCAAGCGGGGCGCGATGCGGGGGGCCACCTGGTCCTTGGGCACGTCCATGCGCGCCAGTTCCACGCGTGAGCGCAGGGCGCTCAGCCGGTCGTTGCGCGACAGACTGCCGTCGGCCTGCAGCCGCTGCAAGGTTTCGTCAAAGCGCTGCACCAGCGCCACGCGCGCGCTGCCGGCCTCGGGCTGCAGCGTGCGCACGATGTCGGCCGCGTCATTCGCCAGCACATCCATCTGCTGGCGCGCCTGCTGCGGGTCGGCCAGCACACGCTGCACCCGGTCTTGCAGCGCCGCGTGGGCTTTCAGGCCCTGGCCCTGGGTGCTGGCGGCCACCGCCTTCAGCCACAGGCGGGTGGTGTGGTCGGCGGCAGCGCCGGGGTTCGGGCCCGCACTGGCCAGCGCCAGACGCAACAGGGTGTCGGGCAGTTCGGCCTTGGGCACCAGCTGCTGGTCATCGGTTTCCCACGAATAGAACGACAGCAGCCGCCACTCGGGCACCTGCAGCTGCTTGCCGGCCAGCGCATCGGCCAACACCGCCTTCACCGGGCGGCCACCGGCCAGGCCCAGTTGCAGCACGGCCATCATCTGCGGCGCGTCCACCTCGCCGGGCAGGCGCGTGATCTCGGTGCCGCGGTCGTTGAACACCACCACCGTGGGGTAGCCGCTGACCTTGAAGCGGCGGCCCAGCACCTGGGCGCCGGGCCTGTCGCCGTCCACATGCACGGCCACGAAGGATTTCGACAACTCGGCAAAGTCCTGCCGGTTGAAGAAGGTGGCCTTCAACTGATTGCACGGCGGGCACCACGTGGCGCCCCAGTACAGCAGCAGCGGCTTGCGTTCGCTGCGGGCCTGCGCAAACAGGCGGTCCACGTCGGCGTCACCCGCTGCCGCCGACCAGGCCACGTTGGTGGAAGGCAAGCCCGGCGCTGCACCAACCGGCTCCGGCGCCAGCAGCAGGCCGAGGCTCAGGCTCAGCACGGCAATCATCGGGAAGGTTTTCATCAGATTCACCCCTTCAGGCTTGAAGTGACTGCCGGCAACACGGGCTGCCCTGCACGAATCGCGGGGCCCTGAATCGGCGGGCCTACCCCTATTGTCCGGCCAAGCCGGCACCGATGTCGCCATGGGTTGGGGGGCAAGCGGTGGGCCGTCACGGTTGCCGCCCACGGGCAGGCCTTGCCAGGGCCACGGTTTCTCCTACGATGGGCGACCATGACCTGTCACCGCGGCCCGCCGCCCCCCCGCCCCGCCGCCCTGACGCGGCTGCGGCACTGCGCCGCGTTACTGCTGCTCGGCGCCCTGCTGGGCTGCAAGCCGCCGGGCCTGCCCAGCCTGGCCGGCAAACCCGAAGCGCTCACCACCGAGCGTGCCCAGGCACAGGCTCAGGAAGCGCGCCAACGGTTGCAGCTGGGCGACGCGGCCGGCGCCCTGCTGCGCCTGCAGTCGGCCCTGGAGGTCGACCCCAAGCTGCCGGGCCTCCACCACCTGCTGGGCCAGGTGCAGTGGGCGCTGGGCGACGTGGTGGCCGCCGAAGCGGCTTACTCCGACGCGCTGCGGTTGGGTGCTGAACGCAACGAGGTCATGCTGCCCCTGGCGGCCGCGCTGCTGGCCCAGGGCCAGCCCCAGGCCCTGCTGGACCAGAGCCGGCTGGACGATGCCGGCCTGCTGACGCATGTGCGCCAACCCCTGTTGCTGATGAAGGGCGAAGCCGCCGCCAGCCTGGGCCAGGCCGTGGCGGCCCAGAAATACATCGACGCCGCACGGGCCATCAACCCCGATCAGCCGGCCCTGTGGCTGACCGCAGCGCGCGTCCGGCTGATGGAAGGCCAGGCCGACAAAGCCGTGCAGCCCGCCGACCAGGCCGTTGCGCTGGCCGCATCGGCGGGCGCCGCCCCCAACCCGGCGCTGACGGCGGCTGCGACGCTGCGCGGCGACGTGGCCTTGGCGCTGGGCGACCGCGCAAGCGCGCTGTCGCTGTACAGCCGCGCCATCGCGGCCACGCCCGAAGGCAGCGCCGCGCACGACGCACGGCTGGCCCGCGCTGCGCTGCAACTGGAAAACACAGGCGAAAGCCCGGCCAGCGCCGCGCTCGTGGCGGACATCAACGCGCTGGCGCAGACGGCGCCCGGCGACCCGCGCGCGGCCTTCCTGGTGGCCCTGCTTGCCGACCACCAGGGCCAGCCCGAAGAGGCGCGCAAAACCCTCACCGCCATGGCGCAGACCCTGGAGCGCGTGCCGCCCGAAGCACTGCGCTACCGGCCGCAGCTGTTGATGCTGGGGGGCCTGGCCCAGCTGGCGCTGGGCGACGCGGAAAAAGCGCGCGGGCACCTGGACATGGCGCAACGCGAAAACGCCAGCGCCGCCCCGGCCACCCGGCTCATCGCCCAGTCGCACCTGGTCGACAACAACCTGGAACGCGCCATCACCGTGCTGGAAGCGCACCTGAAGCAGCACCCGCTGGACCAGCAAGCGGTGCTGATGCTGGTGGGCGCCCAGCTGTCACTGGGCCGGCACACACGCGCCATCAACCTGCTGCAGGACACCTTGACGCGCCAGGACAGCGCGGCCGTGCGCGGCATGCTCGCTGCCGGCCACGCCAGCACCGGCGGCCTGCAGGTGGCGCAGGGGGAACTGGCCCTGGCGCTGAGAACCACGCCAGGCCACACCGGGCTGCAGGCAGCCCAGTGCGCGCTGCAGCTGCACAGCGGACAGGCCGCCAAGGCGGTGCAGACCGCCAAGGCGCTGGCCCAGCGCGAACCCGACAAGCCGGGCTGGCAGCACCTGCTGGGCGTGGCCCAGCTGCGCCAGGGGCAACCGGCCGCCGCGCGCAGTTCGTTCGAATCCGCGGTGCGCCTGGACGCCGGCTTTGCCGCACCCCGCGTCGCCCTGGCGCGGCTGGAGGCCGCCGCCGGCGCGCTGGACACCGCCACCCAGCACCTGCAGGCGGTGTTGCAGCGCCAGCCCCAGCATGCCGACGCGCTGTTCGAAATGGGTCGCCTGAGCCTGCAGCGCCAGCAGGCAGCCGAGGCACAAAGCTGGTTCGAAAAGGCTCGGGGCGCGGCCGCGCCCGGCGACAACCAAGCCGCACTGGCCCTGTTCGACCTGCTGCTGTCGCAGCAGAAGCGGCCCGCCGCCAGCGCGCTGCTGCGGCCAATGGTGCTAAGGCAGCCCGACGACATTCCGCTGCTGCTGGCCCAGGCCCGGCTGGCCATGGCCAACGGCGAGAGCCTGGCCGCCAGAACGCTGCTGACACGCGCCACGGGGCTGGCCGGCTACGAAGCCGGCGCACTGGTGCAGGTGGCTTTGCTGCAGCTGCAGATGCAGGACCAGGCCGTGCCCCGCCAGGAAGGTGCCGGCGCGTCAAACCCGTTGAAAGCCGGAGCGGCCAGCGCACCTGCAGCCACCGTCATCAACACCGCCGCCAATGCGCGCCATGCGCTGGAAAAGGCCTTGGCCGACAACCCCGACATGCTGGCCGCGCAGGCACTGATGGTGGACATCGAACTCCGGCAGCTCGAAGTCGATCGGGCCCAAGCCCGCGTGCAAAAACTGCTGGCCGCGCACCCGCGCCAGGCCCTGGTGCATGCGCTGCAAGGCGACGTGGCCCTGGCGCGCGGGCAGCTGCCGGCCGCGCTGGCCGCCTACCGCCGCGCGCAGCAGCTCGAACCCACCTCGCTGGGCCTGCTGCGCATCCACCGCACGTTGGCGCAGTCCGACGCCGCGGCTGCCCACGCTGCCGCCCTGCAGTGGCTGCAGCAAAACCCGGCCGACGTTTCGGTGCGCCGCGTTTTGGCCGACGGCCAGGCCCGGCAGGGCCAGTACGCTGCGGCCCGCGCTTCCTACGAAATGATCGTCCAAGCCACGCCCGGCGACAGCGAGGCCCTGAACAACCTGGCCCACGTGCTATTGCTGCTGAAAGACCCGGGGGCCACCGAGGCGGCCGAGAACGCGCTGGCCGCCCAGCCCGAGGCGGCGCACATCATGGCCACCGCGGGCTGGGCCAACGTGCGGGCGGGCAAGACCGAACGCGGCATGAACTGGCTGCGCGACGCGCGGCTGCGCGAACCGGGCAATGCCGACACGCGCTACTTCCTGGCCGCCGCCATGGCCCAGCTGGGCCGCAAGGCCGAAGCACGCGCCGAAGCCGCCGCCGCACTGGCTCTGGGCAGACCCTTTGTGCACGCCAAAGACGCCCAGGCGCTGCTGGAGACGCTGCAATGAACCGTGTACAGACTGCACCCTGGCGCGCCCCGCGCCCCGGCAGGCGCAGCCTGGGCTTGCTGCTGCTGGTGGCCGCCCCGCTGCACGCCACCGCCCAGGGCACCTGGATGCACACGCAGTGCCTGGCCGGCGCTGGCGCCACGGGCGCCTGCAAGGCTCAACCCGCCTGGGGCCAGACGGGGCTGGACCATGTGCAAGCGCTGGCTGCCAGCGCTGGCCCGGGCAACCTGGGCCTGAGCCTGGTGAAGCCCGAAACGCTTCCGGCTGCCAATGCCGCCCGCGCCCAGGTGGCGGCGGTGATGCTGGGCTACCTGGACGGCAACCGGCCGGCCATGGCCTACCGCTGGTTCGGCCCGGTGGCCCCGCCGGCCCCGCCGCGCACTGCAGGCCAGGCCAGGGCGTTGGCCGCGGCGACCCAGCCCGGCACCACCGGCGCCGGGACCGCTGGCGTGGCAGCGCCCGGAACGCCACCCCCAGTGGCCATCGCGCCCGCTGCGCCACCCGCGCCCGCCCATGCGGACGTTCAGGCCGCGTGGCGCGCCGGCGCGCTGGGCGACGAACCGCAACGGCGCAGCGCCAGCTGGTGGCTGGCCGGCCCGTACTACGGCTCTTTCGCTCCCTTGGAAGTGGACACCGGCAACGACCGCTACCGCGTGCTGCGCTTCCTGGCTGCGCAATGCCCGCAGCTGGAAGGCAAGGTCGCGCCGAACGCATGGACGCGCTGCACGAACCGCACGCCGCCGTAGACCAGCGGCTTCCGTCGCACAGTCCTGGCGGGCAGGTTGGGCTGGATCAGGCCAGGGCTGAAGCGGGGCTGGCGCTGGCAGCAGCCGGGCTTTCGGCGCCGCCGCTGACCGCCATCTCCGCGGCCCAGGCCCAGGCCTGGTCGGCCACTTCCTGCACCACGTCGACACCACCAAAGGGGCCGGCGGCGCGGTCCAGGCCGGCGCCATGGCCCGCATCCAGTGCTTCAGCCAGCACCAGGTATTCCGCGTAAGGGCCTTCGCGGTGCAGCAGGGCCCGCAGCAACGGCTCGGGCAGCCGCAGCGGAGCCAACGCCTGCACCAGCGGTGTCTGCAGCAGCACTTCCAGCAGCGACAACAGGCCCAGGGTGAACAAGGTCTGCGGTGCCGGGTGGCCGCGCAGTCCGGCCAAGCCTTCCAGCAGCCGGCCCCGCGCCAACGCCATTTCCTGCACCGCGCGCGAGGCCTGGCGCGAATCGCCCGCCGTCAGCAGCAGCACGTCCAGCCAGCGCCTCAGCTCTTGCCGGCCCAGCAGCGCAGCCGCGGCGTCCACCGACTCCACGCGGTTGCGCAGCCCCAAGGCCGGGCTGTTGGCATAACGCAGCAAGCGGTACGACAGCGCCACGTCGGCGCGCACCGCCTCGGCCACGGCCTGCGTGTCGGCGTCCTGCGACAGCAGGTTCAGCAGACCGCAGATGCGCTGCGCGGCCGCACTCAGCGGTTTGGAGGTGGCCGCCGTCTGGCCCTTGTCCAGCGACCCGCCCACCAGCGTGAAACCGGCGCGCAGCACCCTTTCCACGTCGTCCAGGTGCTGCAACCCGGTGGCCAGCAGCGGCAAAGGGGCGCGCTGCCCGCGCCAGCGCTGCGCCGACAACAGCAGGGTGTCCAGGCCACCGGCTTCGGCAGCCAGCCACACGAAGTCGGCCGCAGGTGCTTCTGACGGCGGGCCATCGGGCACGCCCAGCCGCACGCCGCGGGCGCGCAACTCGGCCGCCACCCGGGCTGGCAGGTTCACCAGGTCGGGCACGCAGATCAGCGCACCTGCGGGGGCCTGCAGCCCCACACCGGGCCGGGCCAGCGTGCCAGCGTGCATGGTCATCAGCATCCGTCGCCCGCTGCGGCACGGCGGCGCGGCTGCGACCAGCAGCAGCGCCTGGTTTGCGGCATGGGCCTGGGCCCCTGCTGCGTCTGTGCGCTGCTGCAGGCGGCGCTCCAGTGCCGGCGGCAGGCTCAGTTCAAACCCCGCCACGTTGCCTTTGCTGCCCACCAGCGGGCGGCGCACGCCAAAAGTAACGGCTGGGGCGGGCGCCGCTGCGGCCACGGGCGGCGCACTGCGCGGCGCCACGGCGGGTGGGGCGGCAGCGGGCGGCGGGGCCCTGCCGATCAGGCGCGCAAACCAGCCGGCCATGGGTGCGCTTTCGGCAGCAGGGGGTGACAGCTCATCCCGACATGGTGGCACGCCGGGGGGCGGCCCAAAGCCCCAGCAGCGGTGCCAAAACCGGCCAAATCACCAGCCCAATCACCGGCCAAATCGCCAGCCCAAGCCGGCCAAGGCCCATCGGCATGGACGCGCTGCAAGCGCCTCAGATCAGCTGCTGGCTGTCGTCTTCCAGCGGTGGCAGCGCGGTGGCGCGGGCCAGCGCCATCCACACCGGGAATGGCAGTTTGAAGGGCCGTACCGGCGCGCGCCGGGCCGTCTCGAACCCGCTTTCATCGTCGGCCCACATCACCCCAAAAGCGGGCGGTATCTCGTCCACGTCGGCGATGCCGCGTTTCAGCACATACCAGCACTGGCCCGCCAGGGCCAGGTAGGCCGCAGCCTTGGCGGGCCGGCGCAGGTCACCCAGCAGGTCGGCGCGGCTGACCTTGATCTCGAAAGCCGCGGGCTCGACCAGGCTCTCGACCGTGGTGTAGCGGATGGCATAAACATCGGGCATGGCCACGGCCCACCGGACGGCCTGCGCAGCCGCCGCGGGCGCCCCCGCGGACAGGGCGGAGGCATCAGCCACCGGGTTCGGCGCAGGCGCGACCGCAGGTCCGGGCGACGCCGCTTCGGCAGCCACCGCCAACGGCGCGCGCAGGCTCAGGCCGCACCACACCACCCGGCCTTCGCGTTGCTGGTGCAACGCCACCCGGCGCACCAGCGTTTCGTGGGCGCTCAGGGCCTGCTGGTGGCGCAGGCGCTTGGCCGCCAGCAGCACCAGGCCGGCGTCGGTGGGGCGCAGGGTCTCTCGGCCCTGCTCGTCCCGCTGCAGCGCCAGCAGCCCGGCGGCCAGCAGGTCCAGTTCAAGGTTGTCGTGGCAGGGCCAACCGGCCGAGCGCCAAACATCGCGCAGCCGCCGCTCATGGGCGGCCGACAGTCCCGTCACCGGTTGCCCGGGTGTGTTTGACAGCGGCTGCACCGCAGGCACCTGCGCCAGCACTGGGCTCAGGCCACCGGGTCGCGCCGCCGCTGCCGCGGGCTTGCCCTATTCAACGACCTGCACACCCTTCCAGAACGCCACGCGGCCTTTGATCTGGACCGCGCCTTCCTTGGGGTCGGGGTAGAACCACACCGCGTCGGGATTGGCGTCGCCGTTGACAAACAGCGTCAGGTAACTGGCCTGGCCTTTCCAGGAACACATGGTCTTGGTGTTGCTGGCCAGCGTGAATTCGCGCTTCAGGGCTTCGGCGGGGAAGTAGTGGTTGCCTTCAATCACCACGGTGTCGTCGCTCTGCGCCACGACGGTGTCTTTCCAGATGGCTTTCATGGTTACCGGTGCTTCGTTGGTGTGGGTGAACAGCAGACTATCACCAGTGCCGACGCATCACCGGTCGCGGCGCACGATGCCCACGGGCACCGATGGCGGGGTGACCGAGCCCACGATGAAGACGGTGTAGGTGCCCCCCGCGACCAGCGTCTGCGCTGCCGACTCGAACAACGGCGCGCTGCTGCCCTCGCGCGTGACCCGCAGCACCACCGACGTTCCCGGCGCCGTTTCGGTGTAGGGCGAATCCGCGGTGCCCGCCAGCGGCTGGTAGTCGGCCGACAGCACCAGCCTTTCATGCCGCTCGGCCAGGCCATTGACCAGGCGCACGCGGGCCTGCGTGGCGTCGTCGGGGGCGCGGTTGCTGTCCTCGATCCACAGCCGGCTGGGCGCCAGCGCGCCGGCTTGCTGGGCCGCAGCGCGGGTGCTGCCCAGCAGCAGCAGCGTCAGGTCTGCGCCGGCCTTGACGGCCGCGCCGTCGGTCGGCAAACCCGCAACCAGCGGCACCGTGGTGCCGCCTTGCGTCACCGTCAGCACCGGGTTGGTGGCCGTCACCAGGCTGTACAAGCTGGCGGCCGGTGAAGGCGCGCCCAGCAGCAGCGGCGCACCCAGGCCCGCCACCTGCACGGTCACCCCTGCGGCGCCGTCCAGCCCGGCCACCACGCGCACCCGGGCCTGCGTGTTGTCCAGCAGCGTGATGGCCCCCCGCTGCGACAGCAGCATCGCGTTGGTCAGCACCGCACCGCGGCTGGGCGTCAGCACCAGCGTGACGATCTGTCGGCTGGCCAGGTTGAGGTTGGGAACATCCAGCCGCACATCGGTCTTGCTGTTGGCCGCGGTGACGCGCAGGCGCCAGCCGCCACTGCCCAAAGAATTCCAGCCGCCCACCACGCCGTAGGCAGCGCCCGCCTGCACCGGCACGGCGCTGGACAGCGCCTCGTCGGTGCCGGTGACGTAGATGTCCAGCGGACCACTGTCGGGCGAGGCATTGACCACGCGCAGCAGCGCCTTGTTGGCGTCGGGGTCGGCCTGGTTGTCGTCCAGCAGCACCTGGCGCAAGGCACCGGCCTTGCCGTAGGCCAGCGACGTGTAATAGCGCCCCTTGCTCAGGCTGGTGGCCGCCGTCAGCAGCGCCGTGTTCGAGCCCTGGTTGGTGATGCTCAAGGTGGGGCTGCCGCCGTCGACCTCGGCGTAGACCGCGTTGTCGCCGTAGGCCACCTGGCCCTGGCGCAACTGGTCGTCCAGCCGCAACGCCAGCTGCGCGTAGCCGCCGCTGCTGGTACTGATCGTGCTGCTGGTGGCATTGACCAGCCGGATTTGCGCCTTGTTGCGGTCGGTGCTGGCGCCGCCACCACAGGCCTGCAGCAGGCCCAGCAGGCCCACCGCCCACAGCAGGAAAGCCAGGCCCAGGCGGGCAGGGCGGGGTTGGCGTTGGGGTGTGGGCACGGCAGGCTCCTGGTCAGCGGGCGGGGCAGTCAGGCCGTGATGATGCCCTGCCCGCACGGTTGCAGCGCCAAGCCGGCCGGTGGGGCTGCGCCGCCCAGAACAAAACCCAGCCAGTCCACCAGCGGCAGTTCAGCGCCCAGACCACCAACGCCCGTGTGTTCCAGCACCACCAGCCCCTGGTGAAGTTCGTGGCTGGAATCAAACCAGCCACAGCCTGCTGCATCGGGGGCTTCGCAGGTGCAGACGGCGCCGACCGCACCGCCCGCCAACCCCCCAGGCGCGGCCGCATCGCAGCCGCTGTGGCTGCGGTGCCTGCGCGACTGCAACCCGGCCTGCGGCCGGCGGCGCGAATGGCGCGCGGGGTTCGCTCCGCCGGTACGCAAACCCAGGCACTGGGCCAGAACGGCCACCGTCAGGGGCATTTGCAAGGTCGACAGGATTGAGCTCATCGCGGTGTCCTCCAGGGCTTGTGAGAAGACACCGATGGTGGGCAGGCACGCGGCCGCGCACCATCACCTGCTGGGGCGGAAAGAAGTGGGCCCCTTGTGGGGGGAGTCCAGGCGCTGGGGCACCCCCCTCTTCGGCGGGAGCAGGCAGAAAGGCGCCCCACCGGGAACTGTGCGTCAGCCCATCGGCCGCACACCGATCAGCGCGGCATGCGCCCAGAAGGCAAAGGCGGCCCAGACTGCCAGGCCCAGCAACACCGTCAGGCCGGTCATCGCAGCATTGCCGGGTGGGTAGACCGTGGCCGCAGCGCGGTCGCGCTGGCGCGCGGCCCGGAAGCTGAGCGCCGCCCAGACCAGGAAACCGCCAAACAGCAGCAGGTCGGCCAAGGTGTGGTTGGCCAGCAGGTGCGCCAGGGCCCAGACCTTCACCGCCAGCACCATGGGGTGGTGCAAACGCGCCTTGATGCCATTGCGCGGCACGTAGGCTGCTGCCAGCAGCACAAAGGAAACCAGCGTCAGCAAGGCGGCCAGATGGCGCGCCCACAACTGGGGTGTCCACAGCGGCACCGGTTGCTGGCGGGCCTGCCCATAGCCCCAGACGATGAGTGCAAAGCCCAGCAACGACACCACCGTGTACAGGCCCTTGTAGCCGCCGTCGCCCAGCCGCGCGCGGGTTCGGGTGCGCCAGCCTTCGGCGAACACGCGTGTCGAATGAACGCCCAGGAAGATCAACAGGCCCAGTACCAAAGCAGTCATGTGGAATTCCGGAATGTGTGGTTCGCGCCCACCAGCAGGCGCCAAGGCATTGTGACCAATGCCTGCTCCGGACCCGCGCCCAAAGCCCGGGGCGCCGTCAGGCCAACGCGGCCGATAATCCACCGCTTGTTCCTTCAGAGCCTGCCACCACCATGATCAAGTTCTTCGTTCTGCCGCTGATCGTCGTGGCGGCGCTGGTGAGCGCCTGGTTCTGGGGCGCCTGGCACTGGAGCTATTCGAAGGGCGAACGCGCAGGCTGGGTGCAGAAGTTGTCCAACAAGGGCTGGTTGTGCAAGACCTGGGAAGGCGAGCTGGCCCTGGTGTCGCTGCCCGGATCGACCACCGAGAAGTTCCTGTTCACCGTGCACGACGAGGCCGTTGCGCAGAAGATTTCCAAGTACATCGGCAAGCGCGTAGCGCTGCACTACGAAGAGAAGATGGGCCTGCCCACCACCTGCTTCGGCGAGACGCGCCACTTCGTCAACGGCGTCACGTTGTCTGACGAGATTCCCATCGGGCCGGGCGTGATGGTGCCCAACACCGCGCCCGCCGTGCCGCCGGCAACTGCACCGGTGGTCACCGCACCACCCGCCGCAGCGGCTTCCCGGTAGCGCAGAAAAAAGGGGCCCACAGCGGGCCCCTTTTTTCGGTTTTTGGCCCGGGCTGTCAGCCGGGCTGCCGGGGCAGAGTCTTCAACCCTGGTGCCAGATCACCTTCTTACGCGAGCCCACCCACTTCTCGTAGTTGGCGGCGAACAGGTCCTCGATGCGGTTGCGCTTGACCTTGAAGGTGGGCGTGATGAGGTCGTTGTCCACCGTCCAGGCCTGCGCAGTGACCACGATGCAGTCCAGCTGCTCGTGCGGGTCCAGCGACTCATTGATGGTCTTGAGGTGCGCCGCCAGCGAGGTTTCCAGTTCGGACCGCCCCCCGCTGTCGCCAGCCTGCTTGGCCGCTTCGGGGTTCAGCATGACCAGCGCCAGCGGCTGGCCCAGATTGGCACCGGTCACGCAGCAGGCCTCGATGGCACCGTGCATCACCAGCCGGTCCTCGATCGGCGCGGGCGCAACATATTTGCCCTTGCCGGTCTTGAAGAGGTCTTTCACGCGGCCGGTGATCTTCAGGTTGCCCTCGGCGTCCAGGCCACCCTTGTCGCCGGTTTTCAACCACCCATCCGCGGTCAGCGCGTCCCGGCTCAGGCCCGGTTCCTTGTAGTAGCCCAGCATCAGGCAGGGCGCCTTCATCTGGATCTCGCTGGTCTGCGGGTCCAGGCGGCTTTGCACGCCATCGTAGGGCAGGCCCACGGTGCCGGGCCGCTGTTTGCCGGGCAGCGTCGCGTGGCTGACACCGCAGTTTTCGGTCATGCCGTAGACCTCCACCAGGTCCAGCCCGAGCTTGTTGTACCAACGCAGCAGATCGGGCGGCATAGGCGCCGCACCGCCGGCGGCGAAGGTGCAGTCCTGCAGGCCCAGCGCCGTGAGGATCTTCTTGCGCACGATGCCGCGCAGGATGGGAATCTTCAGCAGGCGGTCCAGCTTGGCCGGCGGCATCTTGGCGCCAATGCCCTGCTGGAACTTCACCCACAGGCGGGGCACGCTGAAGAACACCGTTGGCCGCGCGCGCTGCAAGTCGGCGGTGAAGGTTTCCAGGCTCTCGGCAAAGTACACGTGCATGCCGGTGGCCAGCAGGCCGTGCTCGACCAGCGTGCGCTCGGCCACGTGGCTCAGCGGCAGGTAGCTCAGCATGCGGGCGTTCGAGTTGATGGCCGGCACGCGCTTCAAGCCCGACGCCACACCCCAGGCAAAGGTGCCAAAACTGTGCATCACGCCCTTGGGCATGCCCGTGGTGCCCGAGGTGTACATGATGGTGCACAGCTCATCAGCCGTGCGCACCGGGTTGCCCTTCAGCGGCGGCGTGCGGGCGACGATGTCATCCCAAGTGGGCCAGGCCTTGGCGGCGTCTTCAGGCGCCAGCGGCAGGGTGATGCACGACAGGCCGGCCGGCACGCCGGGTTTCATGCCCGCCCAACCGTCGAGCTTGCCGATGAAGAGCATCTTGCTTTCACTGTGCTCCAGGATCTGGCGGATGGTGCCGGCCGCCAGCGTGGGGTACAGCGGTACTGAGACAAAACCGCCCAGCCAGATGGCGAAGTCGGCCATCAACCAATGGGCCGTGTTCTTCGACAGGATGGCCACCTTGTCGCCCGGCTGCAGCCCCAGGCTTTGCAGGTGCGCCGCCATGCGGCGGCTGTTGTCCATCACCTCGCGCCAGGTGTAGTCGCGTACCTGCCCAGCACCCAGCGGCTGCGTCAGCACCGTCTTGTCAGGCGTGGTGGTTTCCCAGTGATAAAGACGCTGCAGGGCCAGCGTGTCCGGTGAGACGGTAGAAGCCATGATCAGCAGGCCTGCAGCGATGCAGGCGGTTTCAGTTGCAATAGCGCTTGAGACTAACCAACCGCCGCCGCCGCCGAAAGGGGGCTTTCCTCAGGCCGTGGCCCGTGCGCGGCTTTGCGCCGACTGCATCTGTTCCTGCAGTTGACGCAGTGCGCGCACCACCAGGGTGCAGTCCAGGTTGGCCTGCGGCGCAACCACCCCCGCGGCGTCTTCGGCCTGTTGTGGCGCCTGCATCAGGGTCTGCACCAGCACCGACAGCGCCAACACCGGCCTGAACAGGGCGGGCCCTGACAGCGTCCAGTCGGCCTGCGCGCGCACGTGCGTCTCAACGCTGGCCACGGCTGCGGCGCCCAGGCCCCAGCCTTCGCACAGTGCGGCGCCCAGCGTGTCGTGGCTGATGCCGAAGCCGGTCTGCTCCAGCTGCACCAGCTCGGCGTCCGTGTTGGCGGCCCGCAGCATGCTGCGATAGTGATCGCTCGCATGCCTGAACAGCACCGCCTTTCCACACTCTTCAAACAAGCCGGCCGAATGGGCCGCCCAGGCGTCCAGCGACAGGCGTTGCGCCAGCCGCGACATCAGGGCGCCGCGCTGCGCAGAGCGTTGCCACATCGGTTCCAGTTCCTGCGCCGGCGGAAAGGCGGCGCGCAAGCCCATCTCGAAAGTGATGGCCACCACCTCGCGCAAGCCCAAGTAGGTGACGGCCTGCTGCACGCTTTGCACGCGGCCTTTCAGCCCGTACAGCGTCGAATTCACCGCCTTCATCACCGCCGAGGCGAGCGCCATGTCGGATTCGATCAAGGCCGCTGCGGCGGCCAGGTTGACATCGTCTTCAGCCAGCAGCAGCGACAGTTCCAGCAAAGCCTGCGGCTGCGAGGGAATGTCGATGTCCAGCGATCGCAGCGGGGAGTTCACGGTCATGAGGCTTGGCGCCAGGGCGGCCCAACCAGGCCAGTGCGGCCATCGTAGAAGCGGCCCAGCGGCAGACGGCCAAGAAAAAGGGGCCTCGCAGGGCCCCTTTCCTTTTGCTTCACCGGTCGCTGCCGTTGCTGTGCAACACGCGCGACGCTGTTGTGGCCCGGCGTTCATTTCCGCTGAAAGTGCACCAGCGGCATCGACGCCTGGGTCGTTTGTCTCCTCAACCCCCAAATGGCCCGCGGGCGAACCCGTGCCATGAGTGCGGGAACTCTATCCAGGCGTCACCGCGGGCCTATCGGTGCTTTCCCCGGCCTGGTGCGCAGGCCGTCGGGCCGGTGCGCGGGCGGCACCCCCAGGGGGCGCGCGCCGTCAGCGGTGGTCGGCCAGCACCCAGTGTGCCGCCCGCTCGGCAATCATCAGCGTGGGACTGTTGGTGTTGCCGCTGGTGATGGTGGGCATCACGCTGGCGTCGGCCACGCGCAAGTGGCTGATGCCTTGCAGGCGCAGCCGCGGGTCAACCACGGCGCCGGGCTCGCCGGCGCGCCCCATGCGGCAGGTGCCCACCGGATGGAAGATGTTGGTGCCGATGTCGCCCGCCAGCCGCGCCAGTTCAGCGTCACTCTGGTATTGAACACCGGGCTTCACTTCCTGCGGCTGGTAGCGCGCCAGCGCCGGCATGGCGGCGATGCGGCGCGTCAGGCGCAGCGACTCGGCGGCCACCTGGCGGTCTTCGTCAGTGGAAAGGTAACGCGGCTGGATCACCGGCGAGTCTTGCGCCAGCGGGCTGCGGATGTGCACGCTGCCGCGGGCTGTGGGGTTCAGGTTGCACACGCTGGCCGTGAAGGCGTTGAAGCGGTGCAGCGGCTGGCCAAAGGCGTCCAGCGACAGAGGCTGCACGTGGTACTGCAGGTTGGGCCAGGGCCGGGCCGCGTCAGACCGCGTGAACGCGCCGAGTTGTGAAGGCGCCATGCTCATGGGCCCGCTGCGCCGCAGCAGGTATTCCAGGCCCATCGCGGCCTTGCCCCACAGCGAATGGACGGCCTTGTTGAGCGTCTTCACGCCCTGCACCGCAAACACCGCGCGTATCTGCAGGTGGTCTTGCAGGTTTTCACCGACACCGGGCAGGTCGTGCTGCACCGGCACGCCATGCCGGAGCAACAAGGCCGCAGGGCCGATGCCCGACAGCTGCAACAGCTGCGGCGTGCCCACCGCGCCGGCGCACAGGATGACCTCGGCATGCGCCTTCACCACCACGGCAGCGCCGCCACCCGGCGGGCGCAGTTCCAGGCCGGTGGCGCGGCCGTTGTGCACCAGCACCCGCAACGCGTGGTGACCCGTCCACACCTGCAGGTTGGCGCGGCCCCGGGCGGGCCGCAGGAAAGCCTTGCTGGTGTTCCAGCGCACGCCCTGGCGCTGGTTCACTTCAAAGTAGCCCACACCTTCGTTGTTGCCGCCGTTGAAGTCCGGGCTGTGGGGTATGCCGGCCTCTTGCGCGGCCAAGGCGAAGGCGTCCAGCACGTCCCAGCGCAGGCGCTGGCGCTCCACGCGCCATTCGCCACCTTGGCCATGCACGGCGTCGTTGCTGCCGCTGCCGGCCCGCCAATGGTCTTCATGCTGCAGGAAGTAGGGCAGACAGTGTTGCCAGCGCCAGCTGTCGTCGCCGACTCGGTCGGCCCAGTGGTCGTAGTCGCGGGCCTGGCCGCGCATGTAGATCATGCCGTTGATGCTGGAACACCCCCCGAGCACCTTGCCGCGGGGGTAACGCAGGCTGCGGCCGTTCAGGCCGGGCTCGGGCTCGGTGGCGTACAGCCAGTCGGTGCGCGGGTTGCCAATGCAATACAGATAGCCCACGGGAATGTGGATCCAGTGGTAGTTGTCGGCGCCACCGGCTTCGATCAGCAACACGCGGTGCCGGCCGTCGGCCGACAGGCGGTTGGCCAGCAGGCAACCCGCGGTGCCCGCGCCGACGACGACAAAATCAAAATCCTGGGGGTTCATCAGGGTCATCTCGGGCCATCTTTGCGAAATTTGCGGTTCCAGGGTAGGCACGAGGGCCACAAAAACAACACTTGACGCCGCACCTCTTTACAGGCAAAGGTTTTGCCGGCCCATAATACCGGCCTGTGTCTGGCAGCCGCGCCTTCGTCTGAATGGTTCACGCAGGGTTGAGCTCCGCATGGTTTTCAAGGTTCATTTAAGGGCTCCCCGTGGGAAA
>JAYSXE010000316.1:0-5089 GCA_043717565.1 Burkholderiales bacterium
CGACCTGCATCGTTTCAGCGCGGGTGATGGTGCTGCCGCTCACCGGCACGCTGAACGCTCCACTGTTCCGGCCGCGCCAGACCGCCACCGCCTTCGACAGCGCAGCCAACAGCAGCACCGACGCGTGCAAGGTGCTGGCGCGCGAGAAGCTGCAAGAGGCCACCACGGCCGTCGTGGCTTCGCTGGTGAAGACCTGATCCAGACACGGGGGATGGCTCGCGCGTATTCCATGCGCTGCGGCACACCCCCGTTGCGGTCACCTGCGCGCAGACAGCAGTGCCCTAGCGCGTGGCTTCAACGCCAGGCCGCGTGCGCAAGCCCGGTGCTGTTTTCGTCAGAGCGGAGTCAGGCCCGGGCGCCGGCCCGCTGCAGGATGTCGTTGATGGCCCGCTGACCGCGCTGCCGGGCATGTGCCAGCGGCGTCACCCCCTGCGCGTCGGCCAGTTGAACCCGGGCGCCATGCGCCACCAGCAGGCGCACGATCTCGGTGTGCGAAGCGCCGCCGTCGCCCAGGATGATGGCCTCGAGCAGTGCCGTCCACCCCAGGCGGTTGACGTGGTTGACGTCGATGCGCGTCTGCAGCAGTTCGCGCACCGTGTCGACATGGCCGTAATGGGCCGCCGGAATCAAGGCCGTGCCGCCGTAGCGGTTGGTGCTTTTCAGGTCGGCGCCCGCGGCCAGCGTCAGGCGCAGGATCTGCAGCCGCCCGCGCGCACCGGCGTAGAGAAAAGGTGAGTCCTGAATGGCGTCTTTGGCATTGACGTCGGCGCCGCGCTCGATCAACAGCCGCGCTGCGTCGACGCGGTCTGCGTGTGTGGCGGCGAGCAGGGCGGTGCGGCCGGTCGCGTCGCGCGTGTCCACCGCCGCACCGGCGTCGAGCAGCCGGCGCAGGCTGGCCAGGTCGCCGGCTTCGGCGGCAGCCACCAGAGCAGGGCCTTCGGCAGCGGCCCAGCCGGCCCAGCCGGTCCAGGCCGCGCCGCCGGTCAGCAGCGTGCGGCGTCTCACCGCGATGAGTTGAAAGGGTTTGGCATAGCGCCATTCTGCCGATTCCTGCCCTGCAGCAGTCGTGGGACCTCAAGCAGATGGCCTATGTGGCCGACGCCGTCTTGCTGGTGCCGGGGGGCCTGGCCTTCCAGCCGGAACCTGAAGCACTGGACAACGCCGCGCGGCTGCACGGTTTTGCTGTGCCGCACTGGGAACGCCTGTCGGGCCCGCTGTACCCCGAACTGGCCCGCGACGGGCGCCTGACGCGGCGCTGGCTGCGGCACCGGCTGGGGCCCGTGCGCCTGGAGACCTTGCGCATGGAAGGCGCCTGCCTGGGCCTGCCCGATGCCGTGGCGCTGGCGCCGGGGTCAGACACACCGCCGGGCTGAAAGCCTGACGGGCCGGTGGCGTGGTGGCGCGGCAAAGCCAGCGCTGTCACCCGTCAGGGTCGGTTGCGGGGCTGGGCTTGTGCCCACCCCAGCCCTTGTCAGCCCAGCACTGGCGGCCGCTGGTGCAGCCAATCCCCAACCAGCGTTTCGTAACCCGCCGCCGCGCGCAGCAGCGCCGCATCACCCTGCGGCGCGCCGATCAGCTGCAGCCCCAACGGCCAGCGGCCCGATGCGTCAAAGCCTGCAGGCACGCTGAGTGCCGGCAGGCCGGCGAAGGTGGCGTGGAGGGTGCATTCCATCCAGCGGTGGTAAGTGTCCATCGTGCGGCTGCCGATCTGCTGCGGCCAGGTGGTTTCCATCGCAAAGGGCCACATCTGCGCGGTGGGCAGGGCCAGCAGGTCGAAGCGTTCAAACAGGCCCAGCATGTGGCTGTAGAAGGCGCTGCGCACCTGCGCGGCCTGCATGAAGTCGGTGTTCGCCAGGCCCTGCGCCTGGTCGTATTCCCACAGCGCTTCAGGCTTGATGTGGTCGCGGTCGGCGGGGCTCTTCAGCAAGGCGCTCACGTTGGGTGCCACCAGCGCGCGACGCCACACCAGCCAGGCTTGCCACAGGCGGTCGTGGTCAAAACCCAGTGCCGTGGGCTCCACGTGGGCACCGGCGGCCTGGCAGCGCGCCAGCGCCCGCTCCAGGCCACTGACGATGCCGGGCTCGGTGGCCAAGTGTCCGCCCAAGTCCCCAAGCCAGCCGATGCGCAGGCCCTTCACCGACGCGCCCGCTGCAGGCTCGAAGTCTTGCCCTGGCGGCTGCGCCAGCGACAGCGGTGCGCGCAAGTCCAGGCCGGCCTGCGTGCCCAGCAGGCGCGCCAGGTCTTGCACCGTGCGCGCCATCGGGCCGTCGGTGCCCAACTGGCTGACGTACAAGTCCGGCTTGGGCCAGGTGGGCACACGGCCCTGGCTGGGGCGCATGCCGTACACGTTGGCCCAGCCGGCGGGGTTGCGCAGCGAACCCATGAAGTCAGAGCCATCGGCCAGCGGCAGCATGCGCAGCGCCAGCGCCACCGCTGCGCCGCCGCTGCTGCCACCG
Organism: Burkholderiales bacterium; assembly: GCA_043717565.1. GTDB lineage: Bacteria > Pseudomonadota > Gammaproteobacteria > Burkholderiales > Burkholderiaceae_C > Rubrivivax. The sequence continues at coordinate 2,457 of JAYSXE010000316.1, forward strand.
GCGCTGACGCTGTCGTCCCAGGCGTTGCAGGTGGCACCGAACAGGGTGTTGTAGGTGTGTGAACCCAGCCCGAGTTCGGGCATGTTGGTCTTGGCGATGCAGATGCCGCCGGCCGCCTTCATGCGGGCGATGGTGGTGCTGTCCCGCGTGGCCACCGCGTCTTTCAGCAGCGGCGAGCCGAAGGTGGTGGGAAAGCCCACCGCGTGCGCCGTGTCTTTCGCCGCGAAGGGCAGGCCGTGCATCCAGCCCAGCGACTGGCCGCGCGCCAGCATCGCGTCGTGGTCGCTGGCCTGCCGCAGCAACTGTTCGGCGTCGGCGATGTTCACCAGCGCCCGGTGGTGCGGGTTCAGCCGCTGCACCTGCTGCAGCGTGGCCTGCATCAGTTCACGGCACGACAGTTCACGCGCGTGGATGGCGCGTGAAAACCCGCTGGCCGATCGGTTCAGGTCGGTGGTGGGGGACGGGTTCATGACAGGCGGGGGCGGGCAATGGGGTTGACGCTTTCGAAGGCCCGCGCCGCGCGCAGCACCAGCGCGTCGTCGAACATGCGGCCCACGATCTGCAGGCCGATGGGCAGGCCGGTCTGGGTCAGGCCGCAGGGCACCGAGATGGCCGGTTGCTGGCTCAGGTTGAAGGGGTAGGAAAACGGCGTCCATCCCAGCAGGGAGTGTGCCTCCATCGGCACCGAACCCGGGGGCAGGGCGTCGAAGGCGGGAATGGACACGGCTGGCGTCACCAGCAGGTCAAAACGCTGCATGAACTGCCGCAGGTGCGAGCCCAGCGCGCCGCGTTCCATCTGCAGCCGCTGCACGTCCAGCGCGCTGTAGCGCGAACCCAGCTCGGACTCGGCGCGGAAGTCGGGGTCGGTGAGCGCCTGCTGCTCGGCGTTCAGCGTGTTCCACACCGTCCAGGCGCCCACAAACCACAGGCCCACGGTGATGTGCAGCGGGTCGGCGATACCGGGGTCCACCGCTTCCACATGGGCGCCCAGGTCCTGCAGTTGCTGCACGCCGCGGTGCACTGCCGCCGCCACCTCGGGGTGCACGTTGCGCGCATAACCCAGCGTGGGTGAATAGGCGATGCGCAGCCCGCGCACGCCGTCTTCCAGGCCCACCGTGTAGTCGTGGTGCTCGGGCGGCAGGCTGGTCCAGTCGCGCGCGTCGGGCTGCTTGATGACGTTCATCACCAGCGCCGCGTCGCGCACGCTCATGGTGTGCGGGCCCAGGTGGGCCACGGTGCCAAAAGGCGACAGCGGGTAGGCGGGCACGCGACCGAAGCTGGGCTTGAAGCCGACGTTGCCGCAGAAGGCCGCCGGTATGCGCACGCTGCCGGCGCCGTCGGTGCCCACGCCGATGGGCCCCATGCCGGCGGCAACGGCGGCCGCGGCGCCGCCAGAGCTGCCGCCTGGGGTCTTGCTCAGGTCCCAGGGGTTGCGCGTGCCGCTGCCGTTGGCCGTGCTGGCCGGGGAATTGGTTTCGCCCTTGCAGCCGAACTCGGGCGTGGCGGTCTTGCCCAGCAGCACCGCGCCGGCCTCGCGCAGGCGGGCGCTGACGGGGGCGTCCACGTCCCAGGGCTGCTGCGGGTTCACGGTGTGGCTGCCGCGCAGCGTGGGCCAGCCCTTCGTCAGGATCAGGTCCTTGATCGACACTGGAACGCCGTCCAGTGCCGACAGTGGCCGGCCCTGCTGCCAGCGCGTGGTGCTGGCCTGCGCGGCGGCCAGCGCGTCTTCGGTGCCCACCAGGCAGAAGGCCTGCAGGCGCGGGTTGTGCTGTTCGATCCGGGCCAGCACCGCCTGGGTGGCCTGCAAGGGGGTGGCCTGGCCGCTGCGGTACAGCGCGGTCAGCACGTGGGCGGGGCAGTCGGCCAGTGATGGGGCAGGGTGGGTTGGATTCATGGCGTGATGTTGCAGCCGGCTTGGCGCGCTTCAGGCCGGGGAATGCCCTTGGAAGTTGGGCACCCCGGCTTGTTGCATCATGGCCTGACAGCCAACCACCCCCGGAGAAGCCCACCATGAAGCTCGTCATCGCGCAGATGAAGCACGAGACCAACACCTATTCTCCCGTGCCCACGCCCTTGTCGCGCTTTGCCACCGGGCAGGGCGTGCCGCCCGAAGGCGCGGCTGCCATGGCGGCCTACCGCGGCACGGGCGCGGCGCTGGCGGCGTTCATTGCGCTGGCTGAAGAAGCGGGCGCCCAGGTCACGCTGCCCATTGCAGCGTCGGCCTGGCCCAGCGGCCCGGTGCACGACGACGCCTTTGAACACATCGCCGGCCGCATCTGCGCGGCCGTGGCCCAGGGCTGCGACGCCGTGCTGCTGGACCTGCACGGCGCCATGGTCACGCAGAGTTTTGAAGACGGCGAAGGCGAACTGCTGCGCCGCATCCGCAACATCGCGCCCACCGTGCCCATTGGCGTGGCGCTGGACATGCACACCAACCTGTACGACGCGATGGGCGAAAACGCCACCGCCATCGCCGGCTACCAGACCTACCCGCACGTGGACATGTACGAAACCGGCCTGCGCGCCGGCCGTGCGGTGCTGGCGCAACTGGCCGGCAAGGCCCGCCCCACCATGGCCTGGGGCCGCAACGACATGCTGCCGCACGTGATGCGCCAGGGCAGCGACGACAGCCC
>JAYSXE010000317.1:0-5085 GCA_043717565.1 Burkholderiales bacterium
CAGCACCTTGGTGCCCTTGTCGATGAAACCCGCTGCCCGCGTGGGCACATACAGGCGCGCAATCAGGTTGGCCGATGCCGGCATCAGGTGCGCCAGCGGCCGCGAGGTGTCGGCGGTTTGCCCCACATCGGCCTGCACCAGTGTCAGGCGCCCATCGGATGGCGCGGTGACGACGATGCGACGGCGCGCTTCGATCTCGGTGTACTCCTGCCTGGCCACCAGCACCGCCCGCTCCAGTTCAGCGCGCTGGTTGATGAAACGCGCACGCAAGGACTCCACCTCGCGCTGCGCCACACCCAGCTCACGCTCCACGGCCAGACGCTCACGGCGCTGGCCCTCCAGGCGCGTGCGTGCTTCATTGACCTCGGTCTCGCGCGTGCGCAGCTCGTCACGCGACACATAACCCTGGCGAAACAAGTCCTGGTAGCGCCCCATCGCTTCGGTGGCGCTGCGCGTGCGCTGTTCCTGCAATTCGCCCTGCCGCAGCACCTGCGTGGTTTCAGAACGCAACAGCGCGATGCGCCGGTCCAGTTGCGCCAGTTCGTCGGCCTCGGCCTTGCCCAGTCGGCGCAACTCGTCTTCCAGCGAACGCCGGCGGGCCTCGATCTGGCTGGCGATACCGCGTTGATAGTCCACCGCATCTGGGCCGATGCGGTCACCCGACAGCACGAACAGCACGTCACCCTTGCGCACCAGTTGGCCGGCCTGCACCTTGTTCTCGACCACGATGCCGGGCTGGCTGGGCGCCAACCGTATCAAGCCTTCAGTGGGCTGCAGCTGGCCCATCACGGTGGAGCGGCGCGTGTAGCTGCCACGCTCCAGCAGCAGCACCAAGGCGCCGATCAAGGCCAGCGATGCCAGTGCATAGAAGCGCGAAGAAGCTCCCGGCAGCAGCACGATGGCGCCATGCTGTTGCGGGCGCTGCGCCTCCAGCGCTGCGTGCCTGAACAGCGGGGAAACCTTGTCGTCAGGACGGGGGGGCGGAGTGCTCATGAGAACGGTTCAGGAATTGTGCAGTCCAGCACCGCGCCACAGGTCTTGGCCAGACGTGAAGGCGTGCACGCTGCGGATCGACAGATCGAAACAACGTGGCAGATGACACAGCGGCACGGACCGTCACTGACGCCTGCGCTGATGCTGCGGACGGACGTTCCCGCCCTTGATGTGGCACAAGCCAAGACGACTGAAAGCGAAAAAGGCGAGCAACCACCCCTGGGGATGGATTGCTCGCCTGGCACGTGGTGACGGCGGGCCCGGACTGAACCGGGGGTTGGCCGTCAGCAAAGCAGCCGTGCTACAGACCCACGCTGAGGGGCCCACAAAAGAGGTGGGCCCGCCAGCTGTGGATCAGGGGCACCAGCAGCCGTGGCCGCTGCCCTTGCCCTTGCTCTTGCCGCCCTTGCCGCCCTTGCCCTTACCCTTACCCTTGCCGCCCTTGCCCTTGCCCTTGCCCTTGCCCTTGCCTTTGCCGCCTTTGTTCTTGCTGCCACCAGCAACCAACAGTTGTTCTTCCAGGGTCAGTACACGCATGATTTTCTCCAGATGATCATTGAAACAACAACCCCCGCCAGCAATATCACCAACGCCGGGCATTTGCAGTGGGCTCAAACGAATTGATTTTTTATTCCAACCCGTCTTCGCCAACTGTTGCTGCATAGTATTGAACGAAATGAATATCGACATCCCCTCAGGTGCGGGAAGGTGGAGCCGGTGGGCGCGTAGAAGTGCGCACTCTGACGGTATAAGTCTCAAAACGGTGTCTTCAGATACGGTTTGAAACAACCGGTAGACGTCGAATTACACATTCAGACGCAAGTGAAACTGAATGTATTCGAATGGGGAGTATGCGGCGGTGTGAAAAGACAAGATCGTTACCAATTGACGCAATCGCTACAGATACTTGCTTGACACCTTTTGTATTTGCGCGCCATTCGCCCCACCTGCCAGCGGCTGCTGCTGACAGTGCTTCACGGGAATACCCGCAGCCCCTCCACACCAGCGGCTCGGCGGCGGCGCACCCGGCCCATCCGTGGGGCTGGCATGGCATTCGGTCCGAAGTTGCAATCGGTAACGATATGGCGGCTTGCAAATCATCTAGGCGGTGTTGCTGTTTCTTCAAAGTCTCCTTTCAAATCAGCAACCCTGGCTGCGCGGTATCAAAATGCCCCTGCTCGTGCTTCATTTAACGGCCAAACCGTCATCCCTGATTTGGGCGGCGCCCGTAACATGGGCACAAGCAACAAAATGCGACGACGCGGGCTCGGGTCGCCAAGTCCCGCATTTTCCTTGTTGACGAGCGCAATGGAGTTTGAGCATGGGTTCTCGAGACACTGACAAATTCAGCAACGACAGTGACGCCCTGGAATGGGCTCGCGGTGCATTTCCCTATGACAAGGTCGAATTGGTCACGGCTGCCGCCTGGGCCACCACCTATCGCTTGGTGAAAGGCAAGAAGTCGGCATATCTGAAAGTGCTGCCCGCGCGAAATGCAGGCGTCGCCGCGCGCACGCAATCACTCGCCCAGCGGTTCAAGAGCCACTTGCCGCGTGTGATGGCCTGCGAAGCCGGCAGCGGCTGGTTGCTCAGCGCCGACCACGGCGGCTACACGCTGGACTACGACTCGGCCGACGCCGACCTGCGCCTGATGATCGAAAGCTACGCCCGGCTGCAGGCCAAGGCGGCGCACGACAGCAGCCTGCTGGCAGCGGTGCCGAAGATCGACATCACCAGCCTGCCGCAGCGGCTGCTGGACTTCCTGGCCCCAAGCCCGGGCAAGCCTGCCGCGCAGGGGCCGGTGCAGGCCGACTACTTCCTGGGTGCTGATGGCGCGGCCCACGCACTGCGCCTGCTGCAGGGCTGCAAGCCGCTGCTGGACGACTACCTGCGCGCTGCAGCCGAACTGCCGCCGACGTTGAACCATGGCGATCTGCGCCCGCCCAACGCAGCCATCATCAGCGACGGTGCCTGCGTGCTGATGGATTGGGACGATGTCATCGCCGGCCCGGCCGGGCTGTCGCTGCACGGCATGTTCGACGGCTGCGTGCGGCCCATCATCCTGCTGTCGGGCAGCGCAGCGGCACGGGCCGCCGGGCGCACGCCTGCGGGCCTGAGCATCAAGGCCTACGTCAACACGCTGGTGGCCAACGGCTACGCCAGCCGCGCCACGCTGCAGCGTGCGCTGCCGGCCAGCATCTGCGCCGGGATGATCCAGTTCATCCTGAACTTCGGCACCTTCCCCGGTGAAGGCAACCGGGAAGCTGTGCAGTCCACGGTCCAGGACCGCATCAGCGACCTGCTGGACCTGTGCGACCTGCTGGCCACCCGGGCACCCGGCCAGGCGCTGACCCGCGCCGCGGTGTACGAGGCCGGCGGCGACTGGCGGCGCGCGCTGGCGCTGCTGCAGGACCAGGTGGCGCGCAACCCGCGCGACGTGCCGCTGCTGCTGCGCATGGCCGAGGCCGCTCGGCAGGAAGTCGAGTCTGAACTGGCCGAACAGCTGCTGCGCGAAGCGGTGCGGGTGTCGCCGCGCAACGTGGCGGCGCGTTCGCTGGCGCTGCTGGCGCAGCTGCTGCTGGAAAGGCTGGACCTGGTTCAGGCCGGCCGCGTGTTCAAGCGCGCGCTGGCGCGCGAGCCGCAGAATGCCGAAGCGCTGGGCGGCCTGGCGCGCATTGCGGCCATCAGGACCATGCGCCGCGAATCGGCGCAACCCAAGCGTTCGCCGGTGCTGCGCTACGAGCCGGGTGACGCCGAGGCTGGCCGCGAGCGGCCCGAGTACGCCGCGCTGGGCGCCGAGCTGTTCAACACCCACGGCATGCTGCAGATCGACAACGCCTTCCCGGTGGAGATGATCCAGAAGCTGCAGACAGTGTTCTTCGAACGCTATTCGTCGTACTTCCAGGACAGCGACCACCCCGATGCGCTGCACGTGGGCGACAAGCGCTACATGCTGACCGTGGACATCGAAGCCCCCTTCGACGACCCGCGCCTGCTGGTCTCGGCCACGGTGCTGCCCATCATCCAGAAGATCCTGGGCGAAGAGGCGGTGCTGGGTGCCTTCACGGCCGTGATTTCACTGCCCGGCAGCCGCGACCAGCAATTGCACAAGGACCACCCGGCGCTGTTCCCCGACACGCGCTGGCACTTCGACATTCCACCGTTCTCGGCGCAGATCATCATTCCGCTGATACCGCTGGACGAGTTCTCGGGCACGACGCGCTTCTACAAGGGTTCGCACAAGGTGCTGACCGACGATTCTGAAGCGCTGGGCCACCAGGACGCGATGGTGCCGCTGGGATCGTGTCTGCTGAACGACTACCGTTGCGCGCACCGCGGCCTGGGCAACCGCTCGGAACTGGTGCGGCCGATACTGACGCTGGTCTTCAACCGGCCGTGGTTCCACGACTACAAGAACTACGGCAAGCAGCCACCGCTGCGCATGTCACAAGCGGCCTACGACAAGATGCCGGCCGAGATGAAGGAACTGGTGGCGTGGTGGAAAGAAGAGATGACGGTGGTCAAGCAGGACCAGCGCGCGCTGCGCTGACCTGAAGGGGCTGACGCCGCCGCCGTCACAGCGGCTGCCGCGGGTTCACGGCAGCCGCTTTTTTTCTGTCAGCCCAGCTTGCCCAGCGTGCCCGTGGCTTCGGCCAGCAGGTAGTAGAAAGTGACGCGGCTTTTCTGCTTCTCGGCCTTCATCTTGGCCACCACCTTGGCGATGCCAGCGTCGGCATCGGCGGCGCTCAGGCCCAGCTTCTTGGCCGCAAAACCGTCACGCACCGTGTCGAGTTCGCCGCGGTCGGTGGCCGACACCAGCGATGAGTCCTTGTTGCGCAATGCGATGCCGCAGTACTTGACGATGCTGGCGACCGCCGCTTCACTGGCTGCAGGCGCGTAGCTGCGGACGTTCTCGAGATATTCGGACATGGATAGCTCCTGAGTGGACAACCGGTTGTTGATCAAGCCGGCGCCACGCCAGCCTGCATGCACACATGCTAGGCATGCCTGCAAATCATAGGGCCATCCTTGTGGATGGCCCGGCGGCAACCGTGGTCAGGCGGCTGCCGGCAACGGCGCCGCCGCCACGCG
>JAYSXE010000318.1:0-34866 GCA_043717565.1 Burkholderiales bacterium
GTTTCGCTTTGTCGTGCGACGCCAAGCGTCGCGGATTGACGGGTCAGGCTTGCACGCGACGGCGGCGCGCCACCAAACCCACGGTCGCCAGGCCCGCCAGCCACAGAACTGCGGCGCCCGGCTCCGGCACCGCCGTGACGGTGGCACTCAGGCCCGTGGAGTCGTTGAAGTGGTTGTTACTGCCTCGACCCACTGCGAAGCTCAAGGTGTCACCAACGTTCAAGGCAATGGTGCCGAGGAATGGCTGGCTCCCGCCGTTGGGCCCAGTTTGATCAGCCCCGACACACCGGCCAGCAGCGCAAACACACTCAGCGTGACGGCCATCGCGCCCGCGGCCAGCGCGACGGGTGGCGGCAGGCCGCTGTCTGTTTCCAGCTCCACCTGCCCGAAGGTCAGCGCCAGCACAGCCAGGCCCAAGGGAATCAAAAAGAGCAGCATCCAGGTGAAGCGGTATTGCAGCCATTCACGCTTCATCAACGCAACGGTCGGGTTCATGGGTCGGGTCCTTGATCGGGTTTTCTGCACAGGGTCTAGAACTGCGTGCGGTTCAGCTCAGGCTTGCGGGTGAGGGCTACAAACAGGTCCACCAGGCTGGGGCGCATGCGCTGGCCCAGCGCCTGAATCTCGGGCGGCGGTTCGCCGTCAAACAGGGCTGCGTTGCCCATCGGGCCCGAACCGGTGCGGTAGCGCAGCAGCGGGTGGGCGGCGGCCATCTGCTCGGCCACCGCGGCGTCGTGACTGAACGCAACAAAACGGCGGTCCAGGTCTTGCAGGCTGATGTCGAGCACCAGCTTGCCTTCATTGAGCATCAGCACGTCAGACAGCAGGGACTCGATCTCTTCCACCTGGTGTGTGCTGACCAGCACGCTGCGCTCGCCGTCGCACCACTCGCCGATCAGCATCTCGTAGAAGGCCTTGCGCGACAGCACGTCCAGGCCCAGCGTGGGCTCGTCCAGGATCAGCAGCTGCGCGTCGATCGCGGCAATCAGCGCCAGGTGCGCCTGCACCACCATGCCCTTGCTCAACGTCTTGACCTTGTCGCTGCCCTTCACGCTGGTGCGCTTCAGCAGCGCTTGCGCACGGTTTGCCGAAAACTTCGGGTGAATGCCGGCCATCAGCGTCATCAGGTCCTGCACCCGCGCCCAGCGCGGCAGGATGGCCACATCGGGTATGTAGCAGGCCGATTGCAGCAGCGCCACGCGGTCCTTCACGGGTTTCAGGCCCAGCACGCTCAGGCTGCCCTGCGTGTCGGCCAGCCCCACCAGGGCTTTCATCAGCGTGGTCTTGCCGGCGCCGTTGTGGCCCAGCAGGCCCACCACGCGGCCCTTGGGGATGGTGAAGCTCACGTCGTCCAGCGCGCGTTTGCTGCCGTAGTCGACGGTGAGGTTGCGGGCCTGCACCAGCACGGCGGGCGGCGCGGCGGCCGGCGGGGTGGTCGCAGCCGGGGTTGCAGTGGGGTGGGTGTTGTTCATATCGGCTGGTCCCATTTCAGGTCTTGCGGGCCCAGTCCCAGCTGACGCAGTCGGTCGCGCAGGCGGGGCCATTCATCGTTCAGGAAGCGCTGCCGTTCGGTGGCGCGCAGGCGGGCGCGGGCCCCGCCGGTGACGTACAGGCCCAGGCCTCGGCGGTTTTCCAGCAGGCCGTCGTCGCCCAGCGCCTGCAGCGCGCGGTTCACGGTCAAGGGGTTCAGCAGGTACTGGCTGGCCAGCGTGCGCACCGAAGGCATGGCTTCGCCTTCGGGCGGTTCACCATCAATCAGGCGGCCGACCAGGATGTCGGCCAGCTGCATATAGATGGGCTGTTTTTCGTCCCAGGTTTGCATGGTGGCTGGCGCCAGGGCGGCACCGGTGTGTTGCTGATGTAGCACACCATATCAGCCAGCCTTGGGAATGCATGCGCCTTGCGACGAACTGCGGCGAAGGCCGACGGCCGGTGGCGGAAGCGCCCGCGCCGGGACCGTCAGCTGGGGCGCCGCGCCACGAAGTCGATCTCGACCCGCGCGCCACGCGCCAGCCCGCTGACCCCCACGCAGGTGCGCGCAGGCCGGCGGCCTGGTGCGAAGTAGGTCTGATAGACCACGTTCATGCGCTGGTAGTCGTCGTTGAAGTGCAGCAGATAGACGCGCACCTGCACCACGTTGGGCAGGTCCAGGCCGACGCCCTGCAGCACCTGGCGCAGGTTGGCAAACACCTGGTGCGTCTGCGCCTCGATGCCTTCGGGGTAGGGCGAGTCGTTGGCGGTGCCGGTGAAGGGCATCTGGCCGGTGACAAACACCCAGCCGTCCTGTTCAACGGCGTGGCTGAAGGGCGCCACCGGGTCGGGCGCGCCGCTGACCATGTGGAACTGCGGCCCGCCCATCACAGGCTCTCGGCCAGCAGCGCGTGGTACTCGTCGCGGCTGGCGATGCGCGGGTTGGTCTTGTGGCAGTGGTCGGCCAAGGCGCCGTCGATGACGCGGCCAAACAGGTCTTCAGTGACCCCCATGGCGCGCAGGCCGCTGGGCAGGCCCAGGCGGGCGTTCAGGTCGCGGATGGCGTCGGCCACTTCGGTGCCTTGGCTGTCACAGCCGGGCAGGCCCAGCGCCTGCGCCATGCGCTGCAGACGGCGGTCGGCCTGCATCGAAGCGGTGGCGGCATTGAAGCGCACCACGGCCGGCAGGAACATCGCGTTCAGCGTGCCATGGTGCAGCCGCGGGTTCACGCCACCCAGGCTGTGCGACAGCGAATGCACGCACCCCAAGCCTTTCTGGAAGGCCATGGCACCCTGCATGCTGGCGCTCATCATGGCCCAGCGCGCTTCGCGCTGGCTGCCGTCGCGCGTGGCGGTTTCGATGTTCGCCCAGCCGCGCGCCAGGCCGTCCAGCGCAATGCCGTCGGCCGGCGGGTTCAGCGCCGGGGCCATGAAGGTTTCCATGCAGTGGGCGATGGCGTCCATGCCGGTGGCTGCCGTCAGCAGCGGCGGCAGGCCCAGCGTGAGCTCGGGGTCCAGCAGCGCGGCCTTGGGCACCAGGTGCCAGCTGTGGAAGCCCAGCTTGCGGCCGTCGTCCACGATGACGATGGCACCGCGTGCCACCTCGCTGCCCGTGCCGGCGGTGGTGGGCACGGCGATCAGCGGCGCCACGCGCTCGGTGATGAGCGGGCTGCCGCCTTCGATGGTGGCGTAGGTCTTCAGCGGCCCATCGTGGGTGGCGGCAATGGCCACGCCCTTGGCCAGGTCGATGCTGGAGCCGCCGCCCACGGCCACCAGGCCGTCACAGCCTTCCGCGCGGTACACCGCCACGGCGGCGCGCACGGCGGCTTCGGTGGGGTTGGACGGCGTGCCGTCGAACACCGCATGCGGCGTGTTGCCCAGGGCCGCCAGGGCCTTTTGCAAAACGCCTGCAGCGCGCACGCCGGCGTCGGTGACCACCAGCGGTTTTTTCATGCCGGTGCGTTGGCACTCGGCCGGCAGAAGCTGGACAGCGCCAAAGTCGATGTCGATCTGGGTGATGTACTGGATGCGGGCCATGGTGTGCAGCGCGGGTTTGGGATGGGCCACAAGTATCCTCCGGTCTCTGCCATGCACCGATCGCCCGCCGCTGCCTTGCAAGCCCGCCCACACCCGCCAAACGGCCTGACGCCGACCATGGCCGCGCTGCTGCACCGCATACAGCGTGCCGGGCGCCCGCCGTTCCACAGCCTGACACCCATGCAGGCCCGCGCCGCCTATGAAGCTGCGGCCGAAATGCTGGACCTGCCGCGCGCCCAGCTGTCCGTCGTGCACGACTTCAGCCTGCCCGGCGGTGACGGCCAACCGCGGCCCGCACGCCGCTACGCCGGCAGTGACGGACCACGGCCGACGCTGCTGTACCTGCACGGGGGCGGCTTCGTCATCGGCAGCCTGAACACGCACGACAGCCTGTGCCGGCAATTGGCGCTGCGCAGCGGCTGGGCGGTGGTGGCGCTGGACTACCGCCTGGCGCCCGAGCATCCGTTCCCCGCTGCCGTGGACGACGCCTGGTCGGCGCTGCGGGCCTTGGCAGCCGAATCACAAGGCCAGCCGCTGGCTGTGGCCGGCGACAGCGCTGGCGGCACGCTGGCGGCGGTGTGCGCGCTGCTGGCCCGCGACCACGGCCTGCCCGGCGGCGCGCGGCTGGTGTTGCAGCTGCTGATCACGCCGGGCACCGCGGCCGCCACGGACAGCACTTCGCACAGCCGCTTCGGCCGGGGCTACCTGCTCGACGCCGAGACCGTGCAGTGGATGTTCAACCACTACATTTCGCCCGACCAGCGCAGCGACTGGCGCTTTGCACCACTGAACGCGGACGCCGAGGGCCTGGCACCCGCATGCCTGCTGCTGGCCGAATGCGACCCGCTGGTGGACGAAGGCCTGGCCTACGGCGACCACTTGCGCGCTGCTGGCGTGCCGGTGGACCTGGACCTGCAGCGCGGCGTGACGCACGACTTCATCAAGATGGGGCGTGTGCTGAAAGAGGCCGATGCCGCGCTGCAGGCTGCGGCCCAGTCGCTGGTGCAGGCTGCAGGGCCTTGAGCGCCTGCCGGCACCCGCACCCAGACCCCGTACACCGTACCCGGAGAGGCCACCATGAAAACCCGCCAGGACTTCCGCTACTTTGACCGTCTGCGCGTGCGCTGGGCCGAGGTGGATATGCAGAAGATCGTCTTCAATGGCCACTACCTGATGTACGCCGACACAGCAGTGGCCGGCTACTGGCGTGCGCTGGCCTTGCCGTACCACGACACCATGGAGGCTTTGCAGGGCGACCTGTACGTGCGCAAGGCCACCCTGGAGTACCAGGCATCGGCGCGGTATGACGACACCATCGACGTCGGCATCCGCACCGCGCGCATCGGCACGTCGTCGATGCTGTTGCAAACAGCCATGTTCCGCGGCGACACCGTGCTGGTGCACGGCGAACTGGTTTATGTCTTTGCCGACCCGCACACGCAGACCAGCCAACCGGTGCCCGAGTCTCTGCGCCACTGCCTGATGGCTTTTGAAGGTGGCGCGCCGCCGCTGCGGCTGGAAATCGGTGACTGGGCCGCCCTGGGCGCGGAGTGCCAGCCGCTGCGCGACGCCGTGCTGGTGCGCGAGCTGGGTTTGCCCGCTGCGCTGCCGCACGACGAAGAAGACCGCCACGCACTGCACGCCGTGGCCCGCAACGGCATGGGTCGCGCGGTGGCCTGCGCCCGCGTGGCGCGGCCAGGTGCGGGTGGCGGCGCTGAACTGCAGCGTTTCGCGGTGGACGCCAGCGTGCGGCGCTCTGGCGTCGGGCGGTGGCTGGTGCGGGCCCTGCTGGCCCGCTTTGCCGAGCCACCGCTTGGCGAACCAGCGATTGACACCGTGCAGGTGCAGGCTTTGGCCGTCTCGGCTGGCTTCTGGACCAGCCAGGGTTTTGCAGCGGCAGGGCAGCCCTACGAAGCGGGTGGTGCGACGCACCAGCGCCTGCAGCGCCCGGTGGCTGCGGCGGTCAGCGCGACGGGGGTTCGCTGACGCTGGTGAACAGCTCCACGTGGCGCTGGGGCGGCTGCCGCAGCGCCCCCAGCTGCACCGCAGCTTCGACTTCGATGGCGCCCAGCAGCGTTTCGCCCACGCCACCGGCCTGGGTGTAGATCTCCATCACCGTGGCCTTGTCGGTGCCAGCACCGCGGTGCAGCAGCCGCGTGCTGAGAAGCGGAAATCTCATTCGCAACGCGTTTTGCAAAGCCGATGCGGCATTCAGGGCCTCGTGCATCGGGTTGGCGCCAATACGCCAGTACACATAGACCTCGGTCGTCACCCTGCGGTCTTTCGGGTTCGCGCCGGTTCAGGCTTCAGCCGAAGGCAGCGCGTAGGGCAGGGCCAGTGCCTGCAGCACCGGGCCACCAGCCGACCCAGCGTGCAGCGTGCCGCCTTCCAACGCCGCCAACTTCAGTTCCACCAGCGCCGCGTGGCCGGCCGGGCCGGTGCCGGCCAGCGCCACCATGCCCGCGGGCTGTTCGGGGTCCAGGCTGCTGAAGACTTCCTGGCCGGGCGCCAGTTCCTGCGGGCCCTGCATGAGAAAAGCCCGGCGCTTGGTGGTGCCGCGGTACTGGCTGCGCGCCACGATTTCCTGGCCGGGGTAGCAGCCTTTCTGGAAATTCACGCCGCCCACCAGTTCCAGGTTCACCATCTGCGGCACGAACTGTTCCACCGTGGCGCCCACCACGCGCACCACGCCGCTGTGCACTTCCAGCCAGCGCCACTGCGATTCGGCCATATCGGGCAGCGCCGGCGCCGTTGCTGAAGCCAGCAAATAGCGCGGAACTGCAGCACCGGCGACCAAGGCGTCGGGCAGCCGCACGAGATGCTGGCCTTCTTGCACCGCCTGGCCCCACACCGGCACGCGGGCGCCGGGGTCCAGCAGCCGCTGGGCTGACAAGCCGGCCGCGCCCCACAACGGCAGCTCGGCACTGGCGTCGGTGAGCTTGCACTTGGCTCGCAGCACGAACATTGACAGCCGTTTCAGCGTGGCCGGCAGCAGGTCGGCGCTGCAGGCCAGCAGAATGTCGTCGGCACCGCCTCGCCACACCACCAGCGTGGCCAGCAGCCGGCCCTTGGCCGAGCAATAACCGGCCAGCCGGGCTTGGCCGGGCTCCAGGTGCACGATGTCCTGCGTCAACTGGCCGTGCAGGAAAGCGGCCGCGTCAGCGCCCTGCGCGCGCATCAGGCCCCATTCGGTCAGGCGGCAGACACCTTCGCTGTTGGGGGCCACGGGCAGTGATGGAAGGTCGGGGGTGCTCATGGCCCAATTATCATCGCCACCCCATGTCTTACCCCCACAGGGCCTCTGCCCGCACCCCGTCCCGGCACCGCCTTCATGGCGGTGTGCTGATGGTGCTGCTGGGCCTGGTGCTGGCGCTGCTGGCGGCCGCCGGGGCTGCGGCGGTGGCGGTGTTCCTGTGGCTGGACCGGCCGCTGCCGTTGGCCAGCGAGGCTGCAGAGCTGTCGGTTGAGGCCGGCGCCACGCCCCGCGACATCGCGCAGGGCTGGGTGACGGCCGGCGTGCAGACCGAGCCGCGCTGGTTGTACGGATACTTCCGCTGGTCGGGCCAGGCGCGCAAGATCCGCGCAGGCAGTTACGAGGTGGAAACCGGCGTCACCCCGCGCCAGTTGCTGGCGAAGATGGTTCAGGGCGCTGAAACCATGGAGCAGGTGCGCGTCATCGAGGGCTGGACCTTTCGGCAGATGCGCCAGGCCCTGGCTCAGGCACCGCACCTGAAGCAGACCAGCGCCGCCATGACCGATGAACAGCTGATGGTCGCTCTGGGGCGGCCGGGTGTGCCGGCCGAGGGGCGGTTTTTCCCCGACACCTACAACTATTCGCGCGGCGTGAGCGACCTCACGGTGCTCAAGCGCGCGCACAAGGCCCTGCAGCAGCGGGTGGACGCCGTCTGGGCCGAGCGCGACCCCGCCACGCCGCTGAAAAGTGCCGACGAACTGCTGGTCCTGGCTTCCATCGTCGAGAAGGAAACCGGGTCCAAGGCCGACCGCGGCCTGGTGGCCGGCGTTTTCACCAACCGCATGCGCATCGGCATGCGTTTGCAGACCGACCCCACCGTCATCTACGGCCTGGGCGAAAAATTCGACGGCAACCTGCGCCGCCGTGATCTGGAAGCCGACACGCCCCACAACACCTACACCCGCGCCGGCCTGCCGCCCACGCCCATTGCGCTGCCCGGGCAGGCGTCGCTGCGCGCGGCCGTGAAGCCTGACGCCACCAAGGCGCTGTACTTCGTGGCCCGCGGTGATGGCACCAGCGTTTTCAGCGCCTCACTGGAAGAGCACAACCGCGCCGTCAACAAGTACCAGCGTGGTGGCCGCTGAAGCACGCGTGAAGCCGGGCCGTTTTGTCACCTTCGAAGGCATCGACGGTGCGGGCAAAAGCTCGCACATCGGCGCTCTGGCCACCTGGCTGCGCGAGCGCGGCGCCGAGGTGGTGTTGACGCGCGAGCCCGGCGGCACCGACCTGGCCGAGAAACTGCGCGAACTGGTGCTGCACCAGCCCATGGACCCGCTGACCGAAGCCCTGCTGGTGTTTGCGGCGCGGCGTGACCACCTGGTGAACTGCATCGTGCCGGCACTGCAGCGCGGCGCCACCGTGCTCTGCGACCGCTTCACCGACGCCAGCTACGCCTACCAGGGCGGGGGCCGCGGCTTCGACAAGGCGTTGCTGTCGCAACTGGAAAACTGGGTGCAGCAAGGCCGGCAGCCCGACCTGACGCTGTGGTTTGACATCCCCGCCGCCACGGCGGCACAGCGACGCGCGGCAGCGCGGGAGCCCGACCGCTTCGAAACCCAGGATGAGGCGTTCTTCGAGCGCGTGCGTGCAGCCTACGCCGAGCGCGCCGCACAGGCACCCGGCCGCTTCGCCGTCATCGACGCGCGTGGCGAACGCCAGGCCGTGTGGGCGCGCGTGTTGCAGGCCGTTGAACAACGGGGCTGGTGGTGAGCGCGCCGGCCCTGCTGGTGCAGGCCGACGGGGCGCTGCCCTTGCCCTGGCTGGCGCAGCCCTTGCAGGAAGCGCTGCACAGTCACAGGGGCCACGCGCTGCTGGTGCAGGGCAGCCCTGGCGTGGGATCGCTGGCCTTCGCACTGGTGTTTGCGCAGAGCCGGCTGTGTGAAGCACCCACCGCTGCGCCCACGACGCCCCACCTGGCCTGCGGCCGGTGCGGCAGTTGCAAGCTGTTCCATACCCACGTGCACCCGGACCTGCTGGTGCTGATGCCGGAAACCCTGCGGCAACTGCACAACTGGCCGCTGTCGGGCGACAAGCCCGACGCTGAAGACAGCAAGAAGAAGCCCAGCCGCCAGATCAAGATTGACGAGGTGCGCGCCATGCTGGACTGGGCGGGCAAGACCTCGGCGCGCGGCCGCGGCAAGGTGGTGGTGCTGCACCCGGCTGAAGCCCTGAACCTGCAGTCGGCCAACGCGCTGCTGAAGACCCTGGAAGAGCCAGCGCCCGGCACGCATCTGGTGCTGACCGTGTCTGACACCAGCCACGTGCTGCCCACCGTGCGCAGCCGCTGTCAGCAACTGCGCCTGCCGGCACCGGAAGCCGGCGTGGGCCAGGCCTGGCTGGCAGGGCAGGGGGTGGCCGATGCTGCGGCGCTTCTGGCAGCCTGCTCGGGCCGGCCGCTGGACGCTCTGGCCCTTGCGCAGGCCGGCGTCGACGGCGCAACTTGGGCCCTGCTGCCGCAGGCTGTGGCCCGCGGCCAGGCGGGTGCCTTCGCCGGCTGGCCGGTGCCGCGCGTACTGGACGCGTTGCAAAAGCTGTGTCACGACGCCATGGCCGTGACTGCGGGTGCCACTGCGCGCTATTTCCCCGCAACGGCGCTGCCGCCAGTAGCCCCTGGCGCGCCGGCCGGTGCGCTGGCCGCCTTGGGCGCCTGGGGCGACGAGCTCTCGCGTGTGGCGCGCCATGCCGAACACCCCTGGAACGAACCGCTGCTCGTGGACGCTCTGGTCACCGCCGGCGCACGCGCTTTTCAGGGCCGGCGCTGAACGAAGGTCGCGGAAAGCGGGGTGGCCCTTCGGTACACTCGGGGTCATGAATGACCGTGTGCCACTCACGTCCCGGGCGGGCCCCCTGGAGCCCACCGCGGTGGGGGGCGGGCTGTCGGCTTCGCCCAGTGCGCGGCCGGCCGTCATTCAGCTGGTGTTCCGGGAAAGGGGCGCGCTGTACGCCGCCTACATGCCGGTGCTGACCGACGGCGGCCTGTTCGTGCCCACCACGCGCGACTACAAGCTGGGTGAAGACATCTATCTGCTGCTGTCGCTGCCTGACGACCCGCAGCGCTTCCCGGTGGCCGGCAAGGTTGCCTGGATCACGCCGGTGAATGCTTCTGGCGGCCGCACCCAGGGCGTGGGTGTGCGTTTCCCCAACGACGAAAAGTCGCGCCAGCTGAAGTCCAAGATCGAAGAAGTGCTGGGTACCAGCATCTCGTCGTCCAAGCCCACGCAGACGCTCTGACCGCTGCAGCGCGGTCCGGCCTGCACTGCCACGCTGGCCCATCAGCGGCGCGTTGCCACTGGCGTGGGCCTGCAAAAACCCAAAGGCCTGACCGATGTTTGTTGATTCCCACTGCCACCTGAGTTTCCCGGAACTCTCGGCGCAGTTGCCACAGTTGCTGCAAGCCATGGCCCAGGCCCAGGTCGACAAGGCCTTGTGCATCTGCACCACGCTGGAAGAGATTGAAACTGTGCACAGCCTGGCCACGGGGCACAACAACCTGTGGGCCACGGTGGGTGTGCACCCGGACAACGAAGGCGTGCAGGAACCGACGCTGGCCGACTTGTGCGACCGGGCTGCGCTGCCGCGGGTGGTGGCCATTGGCGAAACCGGGCTGGACTACTACCGCCTGAACGGCCGCAGCGTGGCCGACATGGCCTGGCAGCGGCTGCGTTTTGCCCACCACATACAGGCGGGGCTCAGCACCGATTTGCCGCTGGTGGTGCACACCCGCAGCGCCAGCGATGACACGCTGGCGGTCTTGCGCAGCGAAGGGCAGGGGCGTGCGCAAGGGGTGTTCCATTGCTTCACCGAAACCCAGCAGGTGGCCCGCGCGGCGCTGGACCTGGGTTTCTACATCTCGTTTTCCGGCATCCTGACCTTTCGCAACGCGCAAGAACTGCGCGACGTGGCGCGCCTGGTTCCGCTGGACCGTTGCCTGATCGAGACCGACAGTCCCTATCTGGCGCCCATCCCTTACCGCGGCAAGACCAATCAGCCGGCCTATGTGCCGCATGTGGCCGCCTTCCTGGCCGAGATCAAGGGCTTGAGCGTGGCCGAGGTGGCAGCGGCGACCACAGCGAACTTCCACCAACTGTTCAAACGGGTTGAGAGTGCCGAAACCGCTTCAGCATGGCTGACGAAATCATGAGAAATTACTTTAGATATTTTGCTTACGCCGTTGTTTTGGCTGCAGTTGCTTCCGTTCATGCGGATGACAAGGTCAGTTTTTTCAGGGCTTTGAACCTCGACAACGTCAGCACCGTCAACAGCCTGTTGGGCGCCGGTTTCGACCCCAACACGCCCGACGACAAAGGCCAGGTGCCGCTGTTCTTGGCGTTGCGGGAAGAATCGCCGCGGGTTGTGAAGGCGCTGCTGGCGCACCCGGCCTTGAAGTGGGACCAAGTGAACACGGCCGGCGAAACCCCGCTGATGATGGCCGCCTTGCGCGGCAACTTGGAAGCTGCCGTGGCGCTGGTCGCCAAGGGCGCCACCGTCAACCGTCCCGGCTGGACGCCATTGCATTACGCGGCAAGCGGCGGGCACGAAGCCGTCATCAAGCTGCTGCTCGACAAAGGCGCTGCGATCGAGGCCGAGTCGCCGAACCAGACCACGCCCTTGATGATGGCCAGCCGGTACGGCAGCGAGGCCTCGGCGGAATTGCTGTTGGCGCGTGGGGCCAACGCCAAGGCCCGCAACGTGCAGGGCCTGACTGCGGCGGACTTTGCGCGGTTGGCGGGGCGAGATGCATTCGGGCGCAAGCTGGACGAGCTTGCCCGCTGATCGCTACGGCGCGGTGGGGTTTGGAGGGATGCACTTCAACTGTCCGGCATTCATCGTCATTTCACAGCGGCGTGTCAGCATTCGCCTGACGTGCCTTATGGCACAGGGACGACCGCGGACGCCCTCGCTTGGCCTCTAGAGTTGCCGATAGAGTTGATTCCGCAGCTCTTTGGAGTAACTGGATGTCCGAACAAACGATTGCCCACAACCCGTTCATGCTGATGCTGAACCCTGAAGTCGTGATTGCCGCGATGGAAAAGTCGGAAAAGCTGGCGCAGCTGAACCGTCACCAATGCCGCCCGCTGGACCGCGTGACCATGCAAAACCCCCACGGTGACGCGTCCTTGGCTGACGAATCCGCTGTCGAAGCCATTGAAGAGCCGCCTGAGCGACACGACTGAAACGCTGCACGCCCTGAACGCCAACCACGGCGCCTTGCTCGAAAGAGCAGGCGCCGCTTGCTTTTGGGGCGCGTGGGCGACGGCCCATGGGGGTCGGCATTGCGATGCGTTCTGCTGTTTATTTATTGCGTACGATGTATATTATGGTAACTACAAGAGGCAGAGACCGTGTGCGGAAGCCTGCAAAGAGATCCAGGACAACGCAGGCCGATGCTGCACAACGACGCACCGGTCGCGCCCGCCACCAAGGCGCACCCGATCTCAACACCGGTCACTCTGATGGCCACGCCCGCCTGCAACGATTCAGCGGCTCCGCTGATGGTCGATCCATGGCTGTAGCTGCCTCGGCGTCTTGAAGCGAGCCGCCGCAGTGTGAACCCGTTCGGCTTGCGTGCGCCGCTTAACTGACGCCGGCCCGGGCAGGCCCCAGGCTTGCGCATCCGTTCAACACGCTTTGGGGCCAGTCCATCTCCCTGCGCACCGCCCAATGGTTTGTTGAACACACTCGCCACCGCCCTCCGCCACAGCCCCGCCAAAGGACAGCTCACCATGCACTCCCACTCCCGCTTCAACGGCCACATCGCACCAGGCCTTCGCGCCGTGGCCGCCGCGGCATCGCTGTCCCTGGTTTCACTGCTGATGCTGGGCTGCGCGAGCACGCCGCCGCCCACCACGGAGCTCGCGTTGGCACGGGCTGCGCTGGAAACGGCCAACAGCGCCGGTGGCACCGAATGGGCGCCCGCCGACATGCGCGCCGCGCGCGACAAGCTGACCCGGGCCGACGCCGCCGTCGCCAGCCAGGACATGACCGCTGCAGCGCGGTTGGCGCAACAAGCCCAGGTGGACGCGCAGGTGGCCACGTCCAAGTCGATGGCCGCCAAGGCCCGGCAAGCTGCCGAGACAGTGTTGAGCGACAGCAAGGTGCTGCGCGAGGAACTGGACCGCAAGGCCCGCGCGCCAACGCCGGCCGCTGTGCCCTGAGTCGTCAGACCCGAACGCCAGCCCGCCCGCCAGGCTCGAGCGCCTGGCGCCTGGCGCCAGGCAACATCTTTCCATTCTTCAGGATTCCAACCATGAACACCCGCCATTCCTTCCGCCACACCGTCGTCGTCAGGCTGCTGGCCCCTGTGGCTGCGGCCGTGCTGGCTGCCTGCAGTTCGCTGCCTGCTGACAACGCGTCGCTGCAACAGGCGCGGCAGCACTACCAGTCGGCGCAGGCCGACCCGCAAAGCGCCACGCTGGCAGCCAACGAGATGCGACTGGCCGCCGATGCCCTGGCGCTGGCCGAGGCTGCACACCGGCGCAACGACAGCGTGGCCGTGGTCGACCACCTGGCCTACGTGGCCGAACAGCGCACACAGATGGCCGAGGAAGCCGTGCGCCTGAAGATGGCCGAAGCGGCGATGACAGGCGCAACCGCCGAGCGCGACCGCATGCGCCTGGAAGCGCGCACGCGCGAAGCCGATGCCGCTGCGCGCCAGGCCGCGGCCGCACAACGCGGTGAACAGCTGGCCCGGCAACAGGCCAACACCTCGATGCAGCAGGCCGACGCTTCACAGCGGCAGACCGAGCAGGCACGCCAGCAGGCCGAAGCGGCCCAGCGCCAGGCTGAAGCTGCCCGCCAGCAGGCGCAGGCCGCTCAGCAGCAGGCCGCGGCATTGCAAGGCCAGACCTCGGCGGCACAGATTCGCAACAGCGAACTGGAAGCGCAGATCCAGCAACTGAATGCGCGGCAAACGCCGCGGGGCCTGGTGATCACCATCGGCGACGTGCTGTTCGACACCGGCAAGGCCGAGCTTAAGCCTGGTGCGGAGCGCAACATGGACAAGCTGGTGAGCTTCATGCAGCAGTACCCGATGCGCAAAGCGCTGGTGGAAGGCTTTACCGACAGCGTGGGCACGCCGGGCAGCAACCAGGCTTTGTCCACCCGCCGCGCCGAAGCGGTGCGCGCGGCGCTGCTGGGCCGTGGTGTGCAGGCAGACCGCGTCAGTGCGCAGGGTTATGGCGAGGAATTCCCGGCTGCGGGCAACGACACGTCGGGCGGGCGCCAGTCCAACCGTCGCGTCGAGATCGTTCTGTCTGACGACAAGGGCAACATCACCGCCCGTTGACGCGGGATCAGCGGGCCCGGCGAAGCTTCGAAGGCGATGAAGGCCGTGCGTGCCGCTTCGACGGCGCGGAGCACGGCGCGCCGCAGTTCGTTCCAACCACTCAGGCCCGATCTCCGTTCAGCCGCAGCGGCACCACCGGCGTGCTGGCGCCGCCGTCGCCGCCCTGCCCTTCAGTCCACTCCTCGCGCCGGAAACCCAGCATCTCCAGCACGGGGCCTGACATCCGGGCGAAGCGGCCGTTTTCGTCCTGTTCCCAGTGCCAGTTGGTCAGTTTCATGGCGAGTCTCCAAGCGGTTGCTGCATGGTTACATCAGCTGTTCGGCGTACACGCGGCGGTCGGCCGCATAACAACTGCACGAAGCCGCTTCAAGCCCGGGCCGGTTGAGCACCGTCATTTCGCCGCGGTGGTAGTGGATGAGACCCTGGCGTTGCAGCTGCCCCGCCGCCACCGTCACCCCCACGCGCCGAACACCCAACATGTACGACAGAAACTCGTGCGTGACCCTGAATCGGCCCTCTTGGGCACGGTCCTGGCTCATCAACAGCCAGCGCGCCAGACGGGGGCCGATGGGGTGGAATCGCAGGCAGCCCGCCGAGGTAACCATCTGCGCCATCAGCACGTAGACGTACAGCAGCAGGTAGCGGTGCAGCGCCGGGCTTCGCGCCAGTTCACGGCGAAAGGGTTCCAGCGCTATGCGCCAGGCGACGCCCGGGCCCTGCACCAGGGCCCGCAGCGGCGAAGCCTTGACGCCCAGCACCTGGGGCGTGCCCAGCATGCCCTCGCGACCCACCATGCCCACTTCCAGGCTGGAGTGTTCGTCCACACGCGCCACCAGCGACACAAAACCCTGTGTGGGAAAGTAGACATGCTGGGCCGGCTGTCCGCTGTCAAAGAGCACTTCGTTGAACACCAGCTGCACCGGTTCGCTCATGTCCAGCAGGCGCGCGCGGTGGCGTTCAGAAAGCGATTGGATCAGTTGGTTCTGTTCAGCGCTCAAGCCACTCTCCGGTGCGGGCCTGATCGCGGCCACGGGCACCGGTGCTCGCTGGCTGAACCGGCTGGGGGCTGCACGGCCAGGCCGGGGCTTGAGTCTGCGAGGGCCGCGCGGGGTGGTCGGTGCTGTGCCGCACATTGCCAGGCGCACAACAGCCCCTCATCTGGGCGTCCGCCGACAGCGGAAAGTTACATCGGCAGCTTGCCGGGCAGCAGCCGGTCGTATTCCTTCTTCACCACCGCGTAGCACTCGCAGGTGCGCGCTTCCAGGCCCGGACGGTCCAGCACCGAGATGTGGCCGCGGGCGTAGCGGATCAGGCCCAGCCGCTGCAAGCGCAGCGCGGCTTCGGTGACGCCCTCGCGCCGCACACCCAGCATGTTGGCGATCAGTTCCTGCGTCATCACCAGGTCGTCGCCTGTCAGCCTGTCCAGGCTGAGCAGCAGCCAGCGGCACAACTGCTGGTCCAGCGAATGGTGGCGGTTGCACACGGCGGTCTGGGCCATCTGCGTGATCAGGGCCTGCGTGTAGCGCAGCAGCAGGTGCATCACCGGCCCTGCGCGGTCGAATTCCTGTTTCACCGCACGGGCACTCAGCCGCCAACCTTCACCTGCGCTTTGCACGACGGCCCGGCTGGTGGTGGATTCGCCGCCCATGAACAGCGAAATACCCACAACCCCCTCACTGCCCGCCACCGCAATTTCGGCTGACGAGCCATCTTCCATCACATACAGCAGCGACACGATGGCCGTGGTGGGAAAGTACACATGGCTGAGGGTGCAGCCCGACTCGTACATGACTTGGCCCAGCGGCATGTCAGCCCAGTCCAGCAGCGGCTGCCACCGCTGCCACTCTGCTGCGGGCAGCGCGGCCAGCAACTGGTTCAGGCGAGGGTCGGTCTTTTCGGTCATGGGTGCGGGCAAAAGGCGGTCATGGGTGCGGGCAAGGATTGGCGCGGTGCTGCGGGTGCAAGGGACCTTACCGATGCTCAACAACCAGGGGCGAAGGCGCGACTCTTGGGGCTTGAGTCTGCACTGTATTTGCTAAGGCGAACAGACCCCGAGTCGATCACAGTGCACGGTCGGAAACCCGAAGCTGCCGGTGAACCAGGCCTTTGAACCTTTTCGCCCCTACTGGAGGGCCTTGTCCAGCGGGTCAAACTGAACGTGCAGCGACCGGTCGTGCGGGCTCACGGGCTGGATGGCCCGGCTCAGACCGAGCAACTGGATCAAAGTCCCAGCTGCAGGCCGGCACCCCGCAGCGACACCATGGTGCCGGGGTCGCCCACCGCCAGTGGCGGCGGCCGGGCTGCGCGCTGCTCGGCGCCGGCGTGCACGATCAGCAGGTATTTGTCCGCCGCCAGGGCGGTTTCGTAACGGAGAACCTCCGCGTCGTGCAGGCCCACTTGCGCCAGCGCAGACCCCAACACCGACCGGCCGCCCGCCGGCGCCTCGCGTTCCATGACGTCAGCGAAGGTGGTCAGCAGCGGGCCGGTCATGCCCACCAGCCCCAAGCCCGGCAACATGAACAGCGCCGGTGGCGACAACAACGACCAGACGCCACCCCAGAAGCCGCCCGCACCGCCCCAGCAAGTCGCCGGGTCACCTTGGGCGGAAAAGCCTTCGGACACCTCTTCGTTGTACGGGCCCTTGCACAACAAGGACAGCAGGTTCATG
The DNA here is from genome assembly GCA_043717565.1 of Burkholderiales bacterium. GTDB lineage: Bacteria > Pseudomonadota > Gammaproteobacteria > Burkholderiales > Burkholderiaceae_C > Rubrivivax. The sequence goes on from JAYSXE010000318.1 coordinate 16,713, forward strand.
TTGAAGCCGCTGCGGCGCAGGCGCCGAAGGGCAAGGTCTGCAGTGAGCTGGGTTTCGAAGACAAAGAACGAAGCGCTGGCGTGGGGCATCGTGAGCTCTCGTGTTCGCGACTTTGAAAGACTGAGCGTGCCAGTGGCAGGCCCGACCGTCTGTGCGACAACGAACGCGGCTGCCCGTGCCCGCCGGGCGTTCGACATCGCACAGACGTGGCATGGCGCCCTGCCTACAACCCAGGCATCCGAAGCCACTTCGGCCGGCCGGCGGTGCGCATCAACGGCCCTTTGGCCACACCCCGTGCTTCACGCATCCCGCTTCTCGACCTTGAATGATCACCATGAAAACCAACCACCGTTTCTCTCTGCTGACCATGGCTTGCCTGGGCGCCCTGCTGGCACCGGCCCACGTGCTGGCCCAGGACAACAGCCATGCCTTCGGCGGCGTGTCGTTCGGGCAGTCGCGCAGCTCGATCAACGCAGCGGGCATGACGGCCTATCAGCTGAATGGTGCGGTGGCGGCACTGACCGTCAACACCCTGGACCGTGACCGCAGCGACTCGGCCTACCGCATCTTTCTGGGCTACCAGTTCAACCGCTTCGTGGGCGTGGAAGCCGGTTTCTTCAACCTCGGCAAATTCAGCTACCGCGCCACCACCAACCCCAGTGGTTCGCTGGCCGGCGAAACCAAGATCCAGGGCGGCGGCCTCGACCTGGTGGGCACCCTGCCGCTGTCAGACAGCTGGTCGATGCTGGGCCGGGTGGGTGGGCAGTACGCCAAGACGCGCAACATCTTCAGCAACACCGGAACACCGGCCCCGCTGACCTACGACCCGCGGCCCAGCTCGCGCCAGTTCAACCACAAGGCGGGTGTCGGCCTGCAATACGCCTTCACCCCCAACTTCCTGATGCGCGGCGAAGCCGAGCAGTACCGCATCCGAGACGCTATTGGCGGCCACGACCGCGTGCAGGTGTACTCGCTCAGCCTCGTGGTGCCCTTCGGTGCCGGCGCATCCACGCGCAGGGCCATGAGCCCTGCGAGCTATCAGCCAGCGGCCTACACGCCGCCCCCGCAGCCCACACCAGCCCCCGTGTCCATGGCGCAAGCCGCCCCGCCTGCGCCCGTCATGGCTGCACCGCAGCCTGCCCCCGCACAAGTGGCCGCGGCACGCCGCAGCGTCAGCTTTTCGGCCGAGTCCTTGTTCGCTTTTGACAAGGCGGTGATCCGCCCCGAAGGCCGGCAGGCGCTGGACAACTTTGCGCGTGACGTGGCGGGCACCCAGTTCCAGGTGGTGGTGGTCGAAGGCCATGCCGACCGCATCGGCACTGAAGCGCACAACCTGGCGCTGTCGCTGCAGCGCGCGCAGGCGGTGACGGACTATCTCGTCACCACGGGCGGCATGGACGCAGCCAAGATCAGCACCAAGGGCGTGGGCGAGGCATCGCCATCAAAGGCTGGTGAGTGCAAGGCCAACCTGCCGGGTGCGCAGTTGCGCGCCTGCCTGCAGCCCGACCGCCGGGTGGATGTCGGCGTGACCGGCACCCGCTGACCAGCGGAGCCCCCTGCGGCCCCCGACGGCACCGCAGGGCCTTCAGTTTCGGGGCAGCGCGGCCCACTGCCACTGCCGGATCTTGGGCCGGTGGTGAAGATGGCAGCGAAGTCGGCCGCGCTGAGGACGTGCGGGTGTTCGCTGTCCGACTGCAGTTTCATCAGGTCGACCACGTTCACCACACGCACCCTCAACGCGGGCAGGTGATGGCGCAGCAGCCACGCTGCGGCCAGTATCTCCAGTGTCGGCGTGTCGCCGCAGCAGGCCAGCACGTCGTTGTCCAGGGCCTCGCCGTCCCACTGGCGGCTGGTGGCTTCAAACACCGCGCCCAGCTGGTTCGACAGGGTTTCGTCGGGCACGAAGATGCGGAAATTGCGCTGGGCTTCATTGGCCCTGACCATGTCGGGCAGGAAGCCGCCCAGCGCCCGCATGTCCTGCCCCGTGCTGCCGCCGGGCACGGCGACCGACACCGCGTGCTGTCGAAAATCGGCAACCGCAGGTCGCGCAGTCTTGTAGCCGCCGCGGTGCTCGCGCAGCAACACCGCGGCGTCTTGAAACGGGTGCCATTGCTATGCTCGACCACTCGTCGCCGGGCCAAGGCCTGGCGGGCCCCACTCTCAACTTCAGCACCCAATGAAAAAACTCTTTGCACGCGGCCTGAATGCTGTCCTGGCCGCCGCTGTGGCCGCCCCGCTCGCTTGGCCGCTGGCGGCTTCGGCGCAGGCCTGGCCTGCCGCCAAGCCGGTTCGCATGGTCATACCCTTCCCGGCCGGTGGCGCCACCGACATCATCGGGCGCGCCGTGGCGCAAAAGCTGGGCGCCGCCCTGGGCCAGCAGGTGGTGGTGGACAACAAGCCCGGCGCAGGCGGCACCATCGGCAGCGACATGGTGGCCAAGGCCGCACCCGATGGCTACACCATCCTGATGGCCACAAGTTCCACCCATTCCATCGGGCCTGCACTGAACGCGAAGATGCCGTACGACGCCTTCAAGGACTTTGCGCCGGTGGGCCACATCGCCAACGCGCCCAGCGTGCTGGTGGTGGGCCAGGGGTCGAAAGCCGCAACCGCCAGGGAACTGATTGCGCAGATCAAGGCCAACCCGGGCACGTACAACTTCGGTTCCAGCGGCATTGGCACCTATCCACACCTGTCGGCTGAGATGCTGAAGTGGCGGGCCGGCGGGTTGTTCGTCGTGCACATTCCCTACCGCGGCACCGGGCTGGTGGTGACTGACCTGATTGCCGGGCAGATCACCTTTCTGATGGACAGCATCGTGTCAGCGCAGTCGCACATCAAGGACGGCCGCGTCCGCGCGCTGGCCGTCACCGGCGCCCAGCGCTCAACGTCGCTGCCCCAAGTGCCCACCTTTGCCGAGGTGGGCGTGCCCGGCATGGCGTTCAGTAACTGGTTCGGCATGTTTGCGCCCGCGGGCACACCGGCTGCGGTGGTGCAGCGCCTGAACCGCGAACTCAACACCATCATGGCCAGCGCCGACATGGTGGAACGGCTGGAGAAGCTGGGCGCCGAACCGGTGAGCAGCACGCCGGAGCAGTTTGCCAAGCTGTACAAGGATGAAAACGACAGTTGGAAGGCCGTGATCCAGCGCGCGAACATCAAGGCCGAGTGATCAAAGCCGAATGACGGCGCACACCGGTGGCCCTAACCCTGCCCGAAACCTGCCATGACCGACCACAACGAAACCCTGGACGAAGCGCGTCTGCGCAACGTGCGCGACGCCCTGCACGAAGACCTTGGGCGCGGCGACTGGACAGCCCTGCTGGTGCCCGCGCAACGGCCCGTCGTGGCCCATGTCACGGCCAAGGAAGCGGCCGTCCTGTGCGGACAGGAATGGTTCACAGCTTGTTTCCTGGCGCTGGACCCGGCCGCGAAGCTGCAGTGGTGGGTGGCTGAAGGCCAGGCGGTCGCGGCCGGCACCCGCGTGTGCACCATCCACGCCGACGCCCGTGCCACGCTCAGCGCCGAGCGGCCGGCACTGAATTTCCTGCAGACCCTGTCGGCGGTGGCCACGCGCACACGCAGCTACGTGGACGCCATCGCCGGCCTTACTCCCAACCCGCGAGGCTGCGCGGTGCTGGACACGCGCAAGACCTTGCCCGGTTTGCGCCAGGCGCAGAAGTACGCGGTGCGTGTGGGCGGTGGGCAGAACCAGCGCATGGCGCTGTGGCACGGCATCCTGATCAAGGAAAACCACATCGCGGCAGCCGGCGGCATCGCTCAGGCGCTGGGGGCGGCGCAGGCGCTGAAGGCCGAGGTGGACATCCAGGTGGAGGTGGAAAGCCTGGACGAAATGTTGCAGGCGCTGGCCGCCGGCGCCACCAGCATCATGCTGGACGACTTCACGCTCGACGACATGCACCGCGCGTATGCCGTGAACGCCGGGCGGGCGCTGCTGGAAGCGTCGGGCGGCGTGGACCTGGACAGCATCCGCGCCATCGCGCGCACGGGCGTGGACCGCATTTCGGTGGGCAAGCTGACCAAGGACGTGCAGGCGGTTGACCTGTCGTTGCGCGTGGAAGCCTTCGCCGGCTGAGCGGGCACCGCCCTGCTGCACCCGCCACTGCCACTGCCACTGCCACTGCCACTGCCACCGCCACCGCCACTGCCACCTCTCTGAAACCAGGCCAACAGGAAGGTTCACCATGAGCACCCTTTTTCAGCGTCGGCGACAGTTGGTGCATGCCGTGTTGGGTCTGGCCGGCACTGCTGCCGCCAGCGTGGCCCTGCCCTCACGGGCGCAAAGCGTGCGCCTGAAGCTGCCCCCGGTCACTGAGGGCCCGTTCTACCCGCCGCTGCGCTGGCGCGCCCAGCACAGCGACTGGGACGCCGACCTGACGCAGGTGCGCCTCAAGGGCCAGACGCTGGTGGCCCAGGGTGAGCACATGGGCCTGGACCTGCGCGTGGTCGACGCGCAAGGACAGCCCGTCGACCGGCTGGAATTCGAGATCTGGCAATGCGATGTGAACAGCGTTTACCGCCACCCCAGCGAACGCAACGAAGACCGCATGGACAAGGGCTTCCAGGGGTTTGGCTTGGCCTTGACCAACGCCCAGGGGGCGGTGGCCTTTCGCACCATCAAGCCGGTGGCCTACCCGGGCCGCACGCCGCACATCCACATCAAGCTGCGCCACGCCAGCTTTGGCGAGCTGACTTCACAGCTGTTCTTGGCCGGCGAACCCGGCAACCCGCGCGACGGCATCTGGCGGCGGCTGGGCCCTGCCGCGCAGGGCGCCCTGGACATGGCGCTGGTGCCCACCCAGGCTGCTGGCCTGCGCTGGCGCGTGCAGCATACTGTGGTGGTGGGAAGCTGAAACAGCGAGGGCACTGCGCATGACACCCCTGGAACAATTTCTGCTCTTCGTGATGGCGCCCACGGTGGTCACACTGTCGGTGCTGGAAGGGGTGGTGCTGAGCATTCGGCAGGGCTACGACTGGCGAGCCTTTGGCGTGTCGATGTTCGACTATTTGCTGCGCATCTTCATCACCGTGACGGTGCCCTTTTCCCTGATCAAGCCCTTGGTGCCTTGGGTGGAGGCGCACCGCCTGACCAAGATTGAGGTCAACAGCGTCGGCTCGGTGCTGCTGCTGCTGTTCATCCTGCTGGAATTCTTCTACTACTGGTTGCACCGCGCCGGCCACCGGGTGCGCTGGTTCTGGAACAACCATTCGGTGCACCACACGCCCAACGAACTGAACCTGGGGGCTTCGTTGCGCATCGGTGCATTTGGCCGTGCCATTGGGGTCAGCATCTTCCTGCTGCCCATGGTGTGGCTGGGTTTTGACCTGCGGCTGCTGGCGTCGGCGCTGACGCTGAACCTGCTGTACCAGTTCTGGCTGCACGCCACCTGGATACCCAAGCTGGGCTGGCTGGAGGGCTGGCTGAACACGCCTTCAGCCCACCGCGTGCACCACGCCGCCAACCTGGAATACCTGGACGGCAACTACGGCGGCGTTTTGCTGGTCTTCGACCGCCTGTTCGGCACTTACATCCCGGAACGGGACGACCTGCCCTGCCGCTACGGCCTGGTCAAACCCATGACCAGCTACAACCCGCTGGTGGTGGAGTTTTCGCAATGGGCCGGCCTGCTGCGGGACCTGGCCAGCGCACGCAGCCCGCGCGCGGTGCTGGGCCACCTGTTCATGCCACCGGGATGGTCGCCAGACGGCAAGGGCACCACCACCGAGGAATTGCGCGCGGCCGAGGGCATGCCGCCGCGCGGCGAAGTGCGGCTGCCTCCGCAGGCCGGTTCAGCCAGCATCTGAACGGCTGATCGCTTGCCGACAAGGGCGCGCACGTTCCGGTCACCCTCAAGCCCGACCAGGCTACCGCGGCTGGTGGGCGCTCTTCAAAACCATACCAGTGGGCCCGGTTTCGCCAAGCACATCTTTCCGCGCGTGTCGCGGCTTCACCTTCAGGTGCTGGGGCTAATGCCTACGGTTTGGGTTTGCTTCAAACCCTTGTGACAATCCGGTTATGGAACTGTTGACATCACCCGAAGCCTGGATCGCCCTTGCCACTTTGACCGCCCTGGAATTGGTGCTGGGCATCGACAACATCATCTTCATCTCGATCCTGGTTGACAAGCTGCCGAAGGAAAAACGCGAATTCGCGCGCCGCATCGGCCTGTTCATGGCCATGTTCATGCGCATCGGTCTGCTGCTGGTGCTGGCCTGGATCGTGGGGCTGGTGGAACCGCTGTTCACCATCATGAGCAAGGGCTTCTCGGGGCGAGACCTCATCCTCATCGCCGGCGGCCTGTTCCTGATCTGGAAGAGCACGGGTGAGATCCACCAGTCGCTGGAAGGCGGCGAAGAACATGGCATGAAGTCGGCCGCCAAGGCCACCATGTCAGCCATCATCCTGCAGATCATGATCATCGACCTGGTGTTCTCGCTGGACTCCATCATCACGGCCGTGGGCATGGTTGACGACGTGCGCATCATGATCGCCGCCGTGATTGGCTCGGTCGCCATGATGATGCTGTTCGCCGGCCCCATTGGGCGCTTCGTGTCCGACCACCCCACCATCAAGATGCTGGCGTTGGCCTTCCTGGTGGTGGTGGGCGTGGTGCTGGTGGCCGAAGGTTTTGGCCACCACGTGCCCAAGGGCTACGTGTACTTCGGCATGGCCTTCTCGCTGGGCGTTGAAATGCTCAACATCCGCCTGCGCAAGAGCTCGGACAAGACCATCAAGCTGAACCCACCGCACATGCCCGGCAGCTGAACGGCGGCCCGCTTCGAGGGCTGCCCCTTTCCAGCGCTGATCAGGCGCTGCTCAGGCGCTGTTCAGCCAACAGGTGGCTGGTACAACGCCGCGGCCGCCTGCAACCGCTGGGCCACCGCGGCCACCAGTGCGGGCGGCTCCAGCACCTGCACCTGGTTGCCCTGGCGCAACACGTCCATCAGCAGTTCGTTGTCGTCGGCGTAGGGCAAGCGCATTTCGTAGCTGCCGTCGGCGCGCCAAGCGCCTTGCGCCTGGGGGTGCCATTCTTCGCAGCTGGCCCATTGCGCGGCCTGCGGGTTGAACAGCAGCACCGCCCATTGGCTGGTGGCACCGGCATATATGCCGTAACCCGCATCCATGCGCGCCTGCACCGTGCGCAAGGCCACGTCCTTGCTGCGCTGGGCCAGCACCTGCGCTTCCTGCATGGCGTCCAGCGCAAAACGTCGCAGGTCGTCGGCGCGGTGGCACCAGGCGTCCAGGTACCAGGTGTTGCGGTAGTGCACCAGGCGTTGAGGCGACACGTCACGCTCGCTCACCTCGCCGCGGCCGCGGGTCAGGTAGCGCAGGTGCAGGCGCCGGCGTGAGAACAAGGCCGAGCTCACCCTCTCGAAGTGGCGGCTGGGCACGGGGCGGCGCGCTGCGGTGACGATCTTCACCCGCTTCATCACCTGCCCGGCCTCTTCAGCGCCCTGCCCGCTGGCCAGCAGCAGCTGTATGCGGTCAAGCAGGGGTTGCAGGTGGCGGCTGAGCAGGCCGCCCGGGTCCAGCCCGGCCAGCACCTGCTGCGCAGTCAACAGCGCGTGCAGTTCCGATTCGTCAAACCACAGGCCCGGCAGCTCGTGCCGGGGCTGGCCGCTATAACCCTGGACAAAGCGGTAGCCGCCCACCAGCGCGTCGTATTCGATGGGCGCGCCCATGCGGCTGCGCAAGAATTCCAGGTCGCGCTTGAGCGTGGCGGGTGACACCAGCAACTCGGCAATCAGGTCCTTGAAGCTGACGCTGCCGTGCTGACGGATCAGTGCTTCGATGCGGTACAGACGGGCGGTGTTGCCAGCGGCCACGGTGGTTCCTGTTCAGCGCTTGTGTGCAGGGTGCAGAGCCTCTTGCGGTTGCAGCAGCACGGCCTTGCGGGCCGTGCCGTGCGGCCGGCTCAGGCCAGCTGCACCCGCGCCCCCGGCGCGATGGTGGGTGGCGCGGCATTCAGGGTGTCGATGGCCGTGCCGGCCGCCGCCTTGTAGCCGGCCATGAAGGCTTCGCGTTCGGCCGCCGGTATCACGCAGTTGATGTCGTCAAACACACCACCGCAGCGGTCGTCCACCATGCCCAGCAGCGCAAAGGGGCCGGCGCCACGGTTGCGCAAAACCAATGCAGAAATGTCGGCGCACAGCCGGTCGTCATAGGCCTTCAGGGCCTGTGGCGCCACACCGTGCTGCAGCATCGCAGCGCCCAGCACCCGTGCGTCGACGATGGCCTGGCTGGCGCCATTGCTGCCCACCGGGTACATCACATGCGCTGCGTCACCCAGCAGGGCCACGGCACCGTCCACCCAAGTGGGCACGGGGTCGCGGTCGATCATCGGATATTCGAACACCTCGGGTGCGCCGCGCAGCAGCGCCGGCACGTCCAGCCAGCCGTAATTCCAGCCTTCGAAGTGGTGGATGAAATCCGACACTCGCACGCGCCGGTTCCAGTCGCCCTGAGTCCAGCCTTGGCTGTTGTCCACCGTGATCTCGGCGATCCAGTTGATGTCCGCCAGGCCGGTGCTGGGGTCGACCGGGCTGATGGGGTAGGCCACCACGCGGTGCTTCAGCGAACCCAGGCCCACGAACGAGGCACCGGTGCGGTGCGGGACACCCCGCGAAACGCCGCGCCACAGGATGGCGCCGCCCCACTGGATGGGCGGCTGCCGGGGGTACATCTGCGCCCGCACGGCCGAGTGCAGGCCGTCGGCGGCCACCAGCAGCCGGCCATGCACTTCATGGCGGCTGCCGTCGCGGCTTTCCACCAGCGCGGCCACGCCGGTGGCGGTGTGGCGGTAGCCGGCCACCCGCTGGCCCAGGCGCACGGCCCCCGGGCCCAGGCGCTGCAACACCGTGCGGTACAGCAGCATCTGCAACTGGCCGCGGTGCACCGAATACTGGGGCCAGCGGTACCCCGCCAGCCGGCCGCGCGGCTCGGCGTACACGTCATTGCCGTTGCGGCCTACCAGCGCCCATTCGCGCGCTGCGATGCCGATGGTGCCCAGTGTGGCGTCGTCAAAGCCCAGGTCCATCAGCTCGCGCACGGCATTGGGCTGCAGGTTGATGCCCACCCCCAGCGGCTTGATCTCGGGCACCGATTCCAGAACAACACAGGGCACGCCGATCTGGTGCAGCGTGAGCGCCAGCGCCATGCCGCCGATGCCACCGCCGGCGATCAGCACCGGCAGCGCGGTGGAAGGGGAGTTTGCTGACATGGCGGCGATTCTCGGCGAAGGCGCAAACGGTTCGCCCCATTCGATCGGTCCTACAGGCCCGACAGGCCCGACTGGCCCTGCGTGCCGCGTGCGGGTCAGATCACCGCTTCAATCAGGAACGGGCCGCGCCGCGACAGCGCCGCCGCCAACTGGTCGTTGAAGGCTTCTGCCGTTTCAGCACGTGCTGCTTCAACGCCCTGCCCTTGCGCCAGTTGCACCCAGTCCAGCGCCGGCTTGTCGAGGTCGAACATGCGCCGGGCGTTGGCCCCTGGTGCCCCGGCGCCCACGGCCAGGTATTCGCCATGCAGGATGGCGTAGCGGCGGTTGCTGTAGATGATGGTCAGCACGTCCAGCTGTTCACGCGCCTGCGTCCACAGCGCCTGCAGCGTGTACATGGCGCTGCCGTCGGCCTGCAGCGTGACCACCTTGCGGCCCGGCGCTGCCAGCGCTGCACCGGTGGCCAGCGGCAGGCCGCAGCCGATGGCGCCGCCGGTGATTTGCAGGTAGTCGTGCGGCGCGGCGTGCCAGCTCATGGCAAAGAAGTCGCGCCCGGAACTGACGCTTTCGTCGCAGACGATGGCCTGCTCGGGCAATTGCGCCACCACGCTGCGCGCCACGGCGTCGGCCGTCAACGCGCCTTGCGGCAGCGGCAGTGGTTTGCGCTGCGCCAGCGTGGCGGCCGGCGCCAGGCCGCGCGGCGAGCCCACGGCGTCGGCCAGCCAGCGCAGCGCCTGCAATTCGTCTTCGGCCGGGTGCGCGGCCGCCAGCACGGCGCAGCCGGGCGGCAGCATGCTGCTGGGCTTGCCGGGGTAGCCGAAAAAACCCACCGGCGCCTTGGCACCCACCAGCACCATGCAGCGCAGGGGGCTGAGCTGGGCCAGGGCCTTTTCCACCACATAGGGCACACGGTCCAGCATCAGCCGGCCCAGACCCCGTTGCACGCGGCCGTTGGCCTGCTGCGTCAGCAACTGCGCCCCCGTGGCCTGCGCAATGCGCGCGGCGAGCACCAGGCCTTCGTCGCGCAGCGCGCGGCCGGCCAGCAGCAGGCAGGTGCTGGGGCCTTGTTTCAGCGCCGCGAGCACTGCGTTGGCGGTGCCGGCGCCGGCTTGAACCGCCGGCGCCGCGGGTTCGGTGCGCGCTCGCAGCGGCGGCGGCAACGCCTGTGCCGGGCTCCAGGCGTGGTCGGCCGGCAAAATGAGCGTGGCCACGCCACCCGGCGGCTGCAGCGCTTCATGCACCGCCTGCTGTGCCAGCAGGCCCAGTGCTTCCGGCGCGGCGCTGCGGCCGACCCAGCGCGACATGGGTCGCGCCAGGCTTTCGATGTCGGAGGTGAGCGGTGCATCGGCGTCCAAATGCCAGGTGGCATGGTCGCCCACAACATTGACGATGGGCGTGTTGGCGCGCCGCGCGTTGTGCAGGTTGGCCAGGCCGTTGGCCAGGCCCGGGCCGGTGTGCAGCAGTGTGCACGCGGGCTTGTCGGCCATGCGGGCGTAACCGTCGGCCGCGCCCGTGACCACGCCCTCGAACAGGCCCAGCACGCAGCGCATGCTGGGCTGGCGGTCCAGCGCGGCCACGAAGTGCATTTCACTGGTGCCGGGGTTGGCCAGGCACAGGTCAACGCCTTCGGCCAGCAGCGTTTCGCACAGCAGGTCGGCGCCCGTCCGCGCGGTGTTCGGTTGTGTGTGCGGTGGTGTGTTCATGCAGCAATTGAACCACGCGTTGCGCAGGCGACACGACCGCGCCACCCCGTGGGCTAAGCTGGGGCGCATGCGCACCCGTGACGTGATCGACCTCTTGCTGCTGAGCCTGCTGTGGGGTTGCGCCTACCTGTTCATGCGTGCTGCTGTGCCAGCGTTCGGGCCGGCGCCGATGATCGCCTTGCGCATGGCACTGGCCGCGCTGGTGCTGCTGCCCGTGTTGGCCTGGCGCGGCACGTTGCGGGGCCTGTGGGCGCAGCCCAAGCCGCTGCTGGTGCAGGCGGTGGTGTTCACCGCCGTGCCTTTTCTGTTGCTGGGCTATTCGTCGCAGCACCTCACGGCCGGCATGCTGGCGGTGCTGAATGCCACGGCGCCGCTGTTTTCGGCGCTGCTGGCGCACTTCGGCAAGACCGAGCGGCTGGGGCGCTGGCGCGCGCTGGGCCTGGTCATCGGTTTTGCAGGCGTCGGTTTGCTCACCTGGGGCAGCGCGTCGTTCAAGACCCCTGAAGGGCTGCTGGCCGTGGCGGCCATGCTGGCGTGCTCGCTAATGTGGTCGATTGGTGCGAATTTCACCCGCAAGCACCTGGCCGGGATGGACACCATCGCCCTGACGGCCGGTGGCCTGGGCCTGGCCGCAGTCGTGTTGGCGCCGTTGGCGTGGGCCACCGCCCCTGCCACGCCACCGGATGCCCGTGCCTGGGCCGAGGTGGTGTTTCTGGGCGTGGCGAGTTCGGCGATGGGCTTCCTGCTGTACTACCGGCTGCTGCGGCGCATTGGTTCGGTGGGCGCGATTTCAGTGACTTTTTTGAACCCGGTGGTGGCTGGCATTTCGGGTGCGCTGTACCTGGGTGAAGCCATCACGCTGCAGATGTTGCTGGGCGCTGCCGTGGTGCTGGCCGGAACGGCGCTGGGCCTTGGGTTGTGGCCCCGGCAGGTGCCGCTGGCGGCCGCGCCGATGAAGACCGGCGCCGGGTAGGTTGCCTTTGTCAGGGTGCCCTACCGTTCAGAAAGAAGGAGCCCGCCATGTGGCTGCGCAACTGTTGGTACGTCATCGCCTGGGGGCACGAGATACCCGCCGCCGAAGAACCGCTGTGTGGCCAGGGTCAAGGCCTGCGGCTGGTCGCGGTGCGGCGAATGCCCGCACTGCGGCAGCTTCAGCAACTGCGTGCCCGGCACCGCAGCCGCAATGCCGTCGATCTGCGCCATGGTGCCGTAAACATCGTCATGGCCCTGCACCGCCAGCATGGGCGCTGCCACCCGCTCCACGTCGGCCGTGATGTCCCACGTTGCAAACGCGGGCGACAGCCACACGTCGTTCCAGCCGAAGAAGGCTGAATCGACGCTGGCATGGTGCCGCGAAAGGCGCTGGCGCAGGTCGCCCTGCAGATAGTGTTCACGCGCTTGGCGGATGCTGCGCAGGCTGACTTCCTCCACCATGACGTGCGGCGCCAGCACCACCGCGCGGTGCACGCGCTGCGGGTGGTGGGCAGCGAACAGCAGCGCAATGGAGCCGCCGTCGCTGTGCCCGAACAGGTCCACCGGCCCTACGATGCCCAGTGCGCCCAGCAGTGCCGGCAGCACCTGCTGCGCCTGGCGGTGCATGAAGTCGTTGCCCCAGCATTCACCCTCGCCACGCGGCGTAGACTGGCCATAACCCGGGCGTGAATACACCAACCCGCGGCGGCCCAGCGCGGCACAAAGCTGCGCCGGAAAGTCACGCCACATCGACACCGAGCCCAGGCCTTCGTGCAGAAACACCAGCGGCGGCGCTGTGCTTTCCGTTGGCCCTACCCACTGGAACTCAATGTCTACGCCGCGGCCCGCCCAGCTGATGCCGACAAAGGCAGAACTCACGCGACAGTGCCCTTGGCCGGCTGCGACTCGCGTTCGCGCAGCTTGAAGCGCTGGATCTTGCCGGTGGCCGTCTTGGGCAACTCGGCCACGAACTCGATGAACCGCGGGTACTTGTAGGGGGCCAGCCGGTCCTTGACGAAGGCCTTCAATTCGGCCTCGTCGGCAGCGGCGCCGGTCTTCAGCACCACGAAGGCCTTGGTCTTGGTCAGGCCCTCAGCGTCTTCCTTGCCGATGACCGCGGCTTCCAGCACCGCCGGGTGTTGAACCAGCGTGGCTTCCACCTCGAAGGGGCTGACGTAGATTCCGCTGACCTTCAGCATGTCGTCGCTGCGGCCGCTGTAGGTGTAGGTGCCGTCGGCGTTTTTCACATACTTGTCCCCGCTTTTGACCCAGCCGCCTTGAAAGGTTTCGGCCGTCTTGGTGCGGTTGCCCCAATAGAGCAGCGCCGCGCTGGGGCCCTGGATGTACAGGTCGCCCGGTTCGCCGTCGGGCACCGGTCCCCCACCGTCTCCCCGCAGTTCAACGTGGTAGCCGGGCACCGGCCAACCCGTGGTGCCATAGCGCACCTCGTTCGGGCGGTTGGACAGAAAGATGTGCAGCATCTCGGTGGAACCGATGCCGTCGACGATGTCCACACCGTAATGGCGCTGGAAGCGCTGGCCGATGTCGGCCGGCAGCGCTTCACCGGCGGAGGACGCCATGCGCAGCGCGACTTCCACCCGCGCTGGCAGTTGCTGCGAAGCCAGCATGCCGGCAAAGCCCGTCGGGGCGCCGAAGAACACCGTGGGCTTGATGCCGCCGACATCGCCACGCCAGCGCCTGAAGGTGGCGTCGGGCGTGGGCCGCTCTGCCATCAACAGCGTGGTGGCGCCAACGCTGAGCGGAAAGCTCAGCGCGTTGCCCAGGCCGTAGGCAAAAAACAGCTTGGCCGCGCTGAAGCACACATCTCGTTCAGTCAGTTCCAGCACGCCTTTGCCGTACAGCTCGCAGGTCCAATAGGCGTTGGCGTGCGTGTGCACCGTGCCCTTGGGCCGGCCGGTGGAACCGCTGGAATACAGCCAGAAGCCCGGGTCGTCGGCGCGTGTGGGTGCCGGGTGCTGCAGCGCAGGTGACTGCTGCACAAAGGCTTCGAAGTCCACCAGGGGCACAGCCGTTTCGCCCGCGCCAGGCGCAAACCCCGCCGCACCCGGGCGCGACACCACGATCAGGCGCACCTCGTTGGCGGCAATGGCCAGCGCTGCCTGCAGCATCGGCAGCAAGGCGCCAGACACCAGCACCGCCTGCGCGCGCGAATGCGTCAGCATGTAGCTGTAGTCCTCGGCCGTCAGCAGCGTGTTCACGGCCACCGGCACCACGCCGGCGTACAGCGCCCCCAGAAAAGCCACCGGCCAGTCGTTGCAGTCGTGCATCAGCAGCAGCACGCGTTCTTCCCGCCGCACGCCGGCGCGGTGCAACGCGGCAGCCATGCGGCTCACCCGGTCGGCCAGGGTGCCGTAGCTCAAGCTGCCCAGGTCGTCGACAAAAGCGGTCTTGGCAGCGCGGGCCAGGTTGGCCTGCAGCAGGTGCTGCGCAAAGTTGAAGTTCTCGGGCGGTGCGGCGACTGCGGTGCTGCGGCTGGCGGTTGAAAGCATGGGGTCTTGTCTCCAGAAGGGCTTGCAAGCCTGAGGGCCGTTATCCGCGAACGAGGGTTTTAGCCCGCAGGCCTGTGCGCGCTGACACCAGCGTGCCGCGGCTTCGGTGAAAGCCTGGGCCCCTGCGGCACCAACGGTGGCAAGTCTTGATGAGGGTCCGACGGGTTCATCTTGGAACTGGGCGCGTGCTTGCGTTGGCGCGATGCATGCAGTATTGTGCGTGCCAGTACGATACGTTTCGCCCCGATCCATGTCAAGCACTATATTGCATGCACCCGAGCCCGACCCCGTTGCTGATTCCAGCACCGGCGGTGGCACCACAGAGGGCCGGCATCCTTTCCTGGCCACACTGGGCGCACGCGTTCGCACGCTGCGCGCCCGCCGCGGCATGACGCGCAAAGCCGTGGCGCTGGCGGCCGATGTGTCAGAACGCCACCTGGCGAACCTGGAATACGGCACTGGCAATGCCAGCATCCTGGTGCTGCTGCAGGTGGCGGCCGCGCTGCAGTGCAGCCTGGCGGAGCTGTTGGGCGACGTCACCACGTCCAGCCCGGAATGGCTGCTGATTCGCGAACTGCTGGAACGCCGGGACGAAGCCACGCTGCACCAGGTGCGCCTGGCCGTGGGTGAGCTGCTGGGCACGGGCGGCAGCGCCGGCAAGGGCGGTGCTGCCCGCAGCGCCCGCGTGGCGCTGGTGGGCTTGCGCGGTGCGGGCAAGTCCACGCTGGGCCAGATGCTGGCTGATGACCTGGCCTACCCATTCGTGGAACTGAGCCGCGAGATCGAGAAGTTCGCCGGCTGCAGCATCAGCGAGATCCAGGGCCTGTATGGCCAGAACGCTTACCGGCGCTATGAGCGCCGGGCGCTGGAAGAAGCGATCCAGATCTACCCCGAAGCCGTGATCGCCACGCCGGGCGGCATCGTCAGCGACGCTGCCACCTTCAACCAGCTGCTGAGTCATTGCACCACCGTGTGGTTGCAGGCCGCACCCGAAGACCACATGCGGCGCGTCACGGCCCAGGGCGACCTGCGCCCCATGGCCGCCAGCCGCGAGGCCATGGAAGACCTGAAAAGCATCCTGGCAGGCCGCGCCGCTTTTTATTCGAAAGCCGAGTTCGCTGTGAACACCAGCGCGCTGCCGCTGGATGAAACCTTCCAGGTGCTGCGCGGCACGGTGCGACAGGCTTTGCAACTCCCTGCGTGAACTTCAGATTCTTTGGGCTGTTGGCGTTCGGTTTCGAAGATGGGCACTATTTTGCCGTTGACGAATCTCTTTGTATGCATTATCATTCATGTCGCTGCTGAGCCAAAAGGCGCACCATATTGCATATCTCCCAGGAGACTCTCAATGACCAACACCCAACGCGTTGACTACCGGACCAGCCCAGACCAGTACCGCCATTGGAGGCTGAGCTTTGAGGGCGAGGTCGCCACACTGGCCGCCGATTTCGACGAAAACGCCGGGCTGCGCCCGGGCTACAAGCTGAAGCTGAACAGCTACGACCTGGGTGTGGACATTGAGCTGAATGACGCCATTCAGCGCATCCGTTTCGAACACCCCGAAGTGCGCGCCGTGGTCGTCACCAGTGCCAAGGAGAAAGTGTTCTGCTCCGGCGCGAACATCTTCATGTTGGGTGTTTCCAGCCACGCCTGGAAGGTGAACTTCTGCAAGTTCACCAATGAAACGCGCAACGGGCTGGAAGACAGCAGCGCGCACAGCGGGTTGAAGTTCCTGGCCGCTGTCAACGGCGCCTGTGCAGGGGGCGGTTACGAGCTGGCGCTGGCCTGCGACGAGATCATCCTGGTGGACGACCGCAGCAGCGCTGTCAGCCTGCCCGAAGTGCCGTTGCTGGGGGTGCTGCCCGGCACCGGCGGCCTGACACGTGTCACCGACAAGAAGAAGGTGCGCCACGACCTGGCCGACCTGTTCTGCACCAGCGTGGAAGGCGTGCGCGGCCAGCGCGCGAAAGACTGGCGGTTGGTGGACGACATTGCCAAGCCGGCGCAGTTTGCAGCCAAGGTGCAGGAACGTGCCAGGCAGCTGGCGGCCCTGAGCGACCGGCCTGCCAACGGCCGCGGTGTGGCGCTGACGCCGCTGGCCTGCGCCGTGGAAGACAACGCGCTGCGCTACATGCATGTTGAAGTGGCCATCGACCGCAGCAAGCGCGTGGCCGTGTTCACCGTGAAGGCGCCCACAGGAGCGCAGCCGGCCGACCTGGCCGGCATCGAGGCCGCAGGCGCCGCTTGGTACCCGCTGCAGATGGCGCGTGAACTGGAAGACGCCATCCTGCAGATGCGCACCAACGAACTTGACATCGGCACCTGGCTGCTGAAGACCCAGGGCGACGCCGCGGCCGTGCTGGCCATGGACGGCACCCTGCTGGCGCACAAGGACCACTGGCTGGTGCGCGAAACCATCGGGCTGCTGCGCCGCACTTTCAGCCGCATCGACGTTTCTTCGCGCAGCCTTTTTGCGCTGATCGAGCCGGGTTCCTGCTTCGCCGGCAGCCTGCTGGAACTGGCCCTGGCCTGCGACCGCAGCTACCACCTGGCCCTTCCTGACGACGAAGCACAGGCACCGAAGATCACGGTGGGCGAAGCCAATTTTGGCCTGTACCCCATGTGCACCGGCCAAAGCCGCCTGCAACGCCGCTTCTACAGCGAAGCACCGGTGCTGGAGGCCGTGCGTGCCAAGGCGGGCTTGCCGCTGGACGCTGACGCTGCCTTCGCTCTCGGCCTGGTCACCAGCAACCCTGACGACATCGACTGGGCCGACGAAACCCGCATCGCCATCGAAGAGCGTGTGGCCATGAACCCCGACGCGCTGACCGGCATGGAAGCCAACCTGCGCTTCAACGGCCCAGAGAACATGTTCACCCGCGTCTTCGGCCGCCTGACGGCGTGGCAGAACTGGATCTTCCAGCGCCCCAACGCCGTGGGTGACAAGGGCGCGCTGAAGGTCTACGGCAAGGGCGACAAGGCCCAGTTCGACTGGAACCGGGTTTGAAGGTGCGTCTGCCTGCTGCGCCGGCCGATCTCGCGTTTTCGCTCCTCGCCACACGGGTGTGTGGCTGCGGTGCTCGACGCGACCTCGGCCCGCTCGCGACGGCATCCGAACCATCAAACTGAACGCACCGAATATTTTCTGTTCATCACCGAGAAAACAGCCCATGAGTGTCATCGACTACAGCCAGAAGATCCCCAACAACGTCAACCTCAGCGAAGACCGCACGCTGCAGCGCGCGCTGGAACAGTGGCAGCCCAGTTTCCTGTCGTGGTGGGACGACATGGGCCCCGAGGGCAGCCAGAACTTCGACGTCTACCTGCGCACCGCCACCAGCGTCGACCCCGAGGGTTGGGCGCAATTCGGGCACGTGAAGATGCCCGACTACCGCTGGGGCATTTTCCTGAACCCGGGCGAGAAGGACCGCAAGATCCACTTCGGCGACCACCTGGGTGAGCCTGCCTGGCAAGAGATCCCGGGCGAGCACCGCGCCAACCTGCGCCGCATCATCGTCACGCAGGGCGACACCGAACCGGCAAGCGTCGAGCAGCAGCGACACCTGGGCCTGACGGCGCCCAGCATGTACGACCTGCGCAACCTGTTTCAGATCAACGTCGAGGAAGGCCGCCACCTGTGGGCCATGGTCTACCTGCTGCACAAGCACTTCGGCCGCGACGGCCGTGAAGAAGGCGAAGCGCTGCTGCAACGGCGCAGCGGCCAGGAAGA
>JAYSXE010000319.1:0-5051 GCA_043717565.1 Burkholderiales bacterium
GTCAAGAAAGAGGCGTACTGGAACGTCGTGGACCAGTGCTACCTGTGCGACCTGTGCTACATGACCAAGTGCCCGTACACACCGCCGCACCCGTGGAACCTGGACTTCCCGCACCTGATGCTGCGCGCCAAGGCCATCAAGCACCAGAACGGCCACGTGGCCGCAAAAGAGAAGTTCCTGGCCAGCACCGACGTGCACGGGCAGTTTGCGGGCATTCCCATCGTGGTCAGCGTGGTGAATGCCGTCAACGGCACCAAGGCCATGCGCCACCAGATGGACAGCCGGCTGGGCGTGCACCCCGACGCCTGGATGCCCACGCTGGCCGACCAGCGCTTCCGCTGGGGCCGGGCCATGAACAACACCACCCACCCGGCCGTGAACGGCCAGCGCACGCCGGGCAAGGTGGCCATCTTCGCCACCTGCTATGTGAACTACAACGAGCCCGGCATTGGCGCCGACCTGGTCAAGCTGCTGGACCACAACCAGATTCCCTACGAGATCGTCGAGAAGGAACAGTGCTGCGGCATGCCCAAGCTGGAACTGGGCGACCTGGAGTCGGTGGAACGCAGCTGGCGCGCCAACATGCCCGTGCTGGCCCGCTATGCTCAGGAAGGCTGGGCCATCGTCAGCGCCATTCCCAGCTGCACGCTGATGTTCAAGCAGGAACTGCCGCTGATGTTCCCGCAGGACGCCGACACGCAGTTGGTGAAGAAGGCGATGTTCGACCCGTTCGAATACTTCATCGCGCGCCACAAGGACGGCCTGTTGAAGACCGACTTCAACACGGCCTTGGGCAGTGTCAGTTACCACATCCCTTGCCACGGCCGGGTGCAGAACATCGGCAAGAAGACCGAAGAGATGTTCAAGCTGATCGGACAGACGGTGCAGGTGAAGCTGAACACCGTGGAACGCTGCAGCGGCCACGCCGGCACCTACGGCGTGAAGACGCCCACACACCCGGTGGCCATGAAGATCGGCAAGCCGGTGTTCAAGGCCATGGCCAAGGACACGCCCGACTACATCAGCAGCGACTGCGCACTGGCCGGGCACCACATCGCCCAGGGCATGGAAGCGGCCGGCACCCCGGCCAAGGCGCTGCAACACCCCCTGAGCCTGGTGCGCAGGGCCTACGGACTGGAGTAAACCGATGAGCAACACCACCACCCCCATCAGCCGCGAAAGCTTGCTGACCCTGGAGGCTTATTCGAAGCTGCGCAAGACCGCCAAGGCCGAAGTCATTGCGCACCGCAAGCTGCGCAGCGTGCATCTGGGCGACCACATGACGCTTCAGTTCGAGGACGAAAAGACCATCCGGCGCCAGATCCAGGAGATGCTGTTCATCGAGAAGATCTTCGACGAAGACGGCATCCAGAGCGAGATCGACGCCTACGCGCCGCTGGTGCCTGACGGCAGCAACTGGAAAGCCACGGTGCTGATCGAATACCCCGACGCGCACGAGCGCAAGCGCGAACTGGCGCGCCTGATTGGCGTGGAAGACCGGTTGTTCGTCGAGGTTGAAGGCCACGCCCGCGTGTACGCCATCGCCGACGAAGACCTGGACCGCGAAAACGAAGAAAAGACCTCGGCCGTTCACTTTGCGCGCTTTGAATTCAGCAAGGCGCAGCGCGACGCTGTTCGGGCTGGCGCAAGCGTGAAGATCGGCTGCGACCACAGCAACTACCCGGCGCACATCACACTGGCCGCGGAAACGCTGGCCAGCCTGGCTGGCGACCTGAGAAGCTGACGCCCCCCCCCCAGGCCCCCGCGCTCCGGTGGTAGTCGGGGGTGCCGCGCCTTTCACAGGCCCGTGAGAGGCCGCTTCTGTCTGTTCACTTCGCTCGCTACACGGCCAACGTTCATCGCGAACCGCCGCGGTCGGGTCACCCGCACGCTGCTGCACACGCCGGTGTAAGCAAAAGTGTGAATTCCGTGTCGAGAAGCTTTACAGAGCAACAAAAGCGGCAACGGCATCGGCAATTGGGGTTTTCCTTGGGCTCCCCCTATGTTGTGGGGTCCTGAAGTTCTTCAGGCTGGATAAAACAAGTCGAAGGTATGGAATGGCCGGTGTTTCAGGCACCGAAATACCATGATTTCTGCAGAAAAGTTCACTGTTTGAGGATCTGGGACTGCAACCCGGAAGGCCGCCTCGTTGCGGGCATGGCGCGTGCTTGCAACTGCTGAAAGCCCTCGTCCGACGGCTGTCGGTATGGGTTCCCACGGGGAACAGGAGCATTCTTCATGCGTCACCGTCCCGCCTTGGTGGTTGCACTGACGGCCCTGCTGGCGGGCGGCAACGCCCACGCCCTGTTCATGCTGATCGACGACTTCAACCACCCCGACACGGTGGTCATCGACCAGCCCGGGAGCGGGGCCACGGTGGTGGCTGCGCATCCGGGCCTGCCTTTCGCACGCTGGGTGTCCCACAACCTGCTGACGGGCCCGAACGACATCAACGGAACCGGTTCCAGGGTCAACATCGGTGCCGCCGCGTTTCCGGTGGGTTCGCTGGAAGTGGCCAACGCCAACGGCCGGGATTCCGAAGTGACGTTGGGCTGGACGATCGGCGCCGGCATCGTGCCCACCACGGCCGCTGGCGCTGCATCCATCGCGTACACCATCCTGCGTTCTGACGGAAACCCCATACGCGTCGACTTCTTCGTCAACAACATCTCGCAAGGTTTCTCCGTCATCCCGGGCAACACCCGCAGCGGCACCAACACCTTCGCGCTGAACCCGGCGGCGCAAAACGCGCTGGCTGCGGGCGGCACACTGAAGCTGGTGATCAATGGCGATGACGGCTGGGACCTGAGCCTGGACTCCTTGGGCATCCAGGTTCCCGAGCCCGGCGCCATGGGGCTGGTGGGGCTGGCGCTGGTGTTCGGTGGCTTGGCGGTGCGCCGCCTGGGTTGAGGGTTCGGCAAGTCCACGCAAGCGCTGGCCCTGGTCCACAGAGGGGCTGGAAGCGGGCCGTTGGCACTCACCAGCCGTTGAAGCGGGGCCATTCAACGGCACCGCCGTCGCCCGTCAGGACGGTGTAGGCCGGGAACTGTGCCGCCGTGGCGCAGGCGTGGTTGGGCAGTATGCGCAGCCGTGTGCCAACCGGGAATTGCTCGGCAAGTTGTGCGTCTGTTCGGCCGTCCATCCAGCCCAGAATGCCGTGTTCCTGGTTGGCACCGGTCATTGCAAACCCCGGTATCACCTGGCCGGTTTCGTCACACACCGCGCCGTAGCCGTAGTCCACGGCGTGGCCTTGGGTGCCGCGGTCGCGGCTCATGGCCATCCAGCCTGCATCCACCAGCACCCAGCCCTTGTCGAACTGGTGGCCGATGACGGTGCACAGCACCGACAGCGCAATGTCCTGCAGGCTGCACACGCCAATGCCCTGCATCACCAGGTCGTGGAACACGTAGACACCGGCGCGCACCTCGGTGACGCCTGCCAGATGCTGCGCGGACAGCGCGGTGGGTGTGCTGCCCACGCTGACCTCGGCGCAGGGAAGGCCGGCCTCGCGCAGGCGCTGCGCCGCCTTCACGCAGCGGCTGCGCTCTTGTTCGGCCATGGCCTGAAGGGCTTCGGGGGTGCGGCAGTCGTAGCTGGCGCCGGCATGCGTCATCACGCCGGCCAGGCGAGCGCCGCTGTCGTGGATGGCCTGGCCCACCTGCAACAGCAGGGGGCTGTCGGGTTCGATGCCGGCGCGGTGGCCGTCGGTGTCCACTTCGATCATCACGTCGAACGCATGGCCGCCGTGCAGCGCCGGCGCCAGGGCCTGGGCCGCGACCAACGAGTCCACCAGCACAGTGAGCTTGCAGCCGCGCTCGCGCAACGCCCGCGCCTGCTGCAGCTTGTGCGGGGTGATGCAGACGGCGTACAGGATGTCGTTGAAGCCGGCCTCGAAGAAAACCTCGGCTTCCTTCAGCGTGGACACCGTGATGCCGCTGGCGCCAGCCTGCTCTTGCAGCCGGGCCACTGCCACGCTCTTGGCCGTCTTCACGTGCGGGCGCAGGCGCGCTCCCAGCCCCGCCACCCTGGCCTGCATGCGGAGGATGTTCATGAGCATGCGGCCTTCATCCAGCAGGCAGACGGGCGTGGACAGCTGGTTCAACATCGTGGGGCCGGTTTTTGAGTGAAGACGGCCGCCAGCATACCCAAGGGCCCGTCAAGCGGGTGCGTCGTACACCATCGCCTTCAGCGAACGCTCTTCATCCACGTCGGCAAAGGCAGCAGGGTTGGGCAGTCGCTGCACGAAGCCGAGTCCGGGGGCCTGCGCCTGCATGTGGTCTTGCACGAAGGCCGTGCCCAGCTCGGGCGCGTTCAGGCACAGCAGAGCCTGGCCACCCGGCGCCAGCAGGTCGGGCAGGCGGCGCATCAGTCGGGGGTAGTCCTTGGTGGCCACGAAGCTGCCCACCTGGTAGCTGGGCGGGTCGACGATGACCAGGTCATAAGGCCCGCCGCGGGTGACCTTGCCCCAGGTCGTGAACAGGTCGTGCGCCAGGAAACTGGCGCCAGTGCCGAAGCCATTCAAGCGGTGGTTCTGTTGGCCGATGGCCAGGGCGCCCGCGCTCATGTCCAGGTTCACCACCTGCCGTGCACCGTGGTGCAGGGCCACCACCGAAAACGCGCAGGTGTAGGCAAACAGGTTCAGCACCTTGGGCTGCACGCGGGCCGCCACCTGGGTGCCCAGCCAGCGGCGGCCTTCGGCCATGTCCAGAAACAGCCCGTGGTTCTGGCCCCGCAGCAGGTGCAGCAGGTACTGATGGCCGGCTTCGCGCACCACGTGCGGTTCGGGCACGCTGCCGGCGAGCACCGTGGTTTCGCTGCGGCCGCCCGTGCGCTGCTGAAGCACCACGTTGAGCGGCTCGCCCGGGGCCAGTTGTTGCCAGCGTGCTTGCAGTGCGGCCAGCACCGCGGCCTGGTCGGCTTCGTCGACGGGCCGAAAGCTCGTCAGCAGCCAGACGGGCGGAAAGGCGTCCAGCACCCAGTGCTCGCAACCGGGGTGCAGCCCGCCCCGGCCATGAAACATGCGCCGGGCTTCTTGCGGCAGGGCGGCGCTG
>JAYSXE010000320.1:0-11915 GCA_043717565.1 Burkholderiales bacterium
ACCGAAGAAACCGGCTGCACCATCGACATCGGCGAAGACGGCACCATCACCATCGCCAGCACCGACGCCGACAAGGCCGAGCACGCCAAGAAGCGCATCGCCGAGATCACGGCCGAGGCCGAGATCGGCAAGGTCTACGAAGGCGCAGTCACCAAGATCCTGGACTTCGGCGCGCTGGTCAACATCCTGCCGGGCAAGGACGGTCTGTTGCACATCAGCCAGATCGCGCACCAGCGGGTCGAGAAGGTCGAGGACTTCCTGAAAGAAGGCCAGGTCGTGCAGGTCAAGGTGCTCGAGACTGACGAAAAGGGCCGCATCAAGCTGAGCATGAAGGCGCTGATCGAGCGGCCTGAAGGCATGCCCGAAGAGCGTTTCGAGCCGCGCGGCGACCGCCCCCCGCGCCGTGACCGTGACGACCGCCCGCGCCGTGAGCGCAGCGACCGTGACGACCGTCCGCGCCGCGACGCCGCGCCCGCTGAAGGTGGCGAAGGTGCAGTGCCTGCGGCACCGGCAAGCGACACCCCGCGCCAACCGGAATAACCACCGCAGCCCGCAACCCACCTGCTGCTTGAACCATGCGCGCCATTGAGATCACCGCACCCGGCGGCCCTGAAGTTCTGAAGCCTTGCGAAAGGCCCACGCCCGCCGTGAAGCCGGGTGAATTGCTGATCGCCGTGCAGGCATCGGGCGTGAACCGCCCCGACGTGCTGCAGCGCAAGGGGCTGTATCCGATGCCGCCTGGGGTGTCTGACCTGCCGGGGCTGGAAATCGCCGGCACGGTGGCTGCCGGTGCCGCGCAAGACCTTGCGGCAGCGGGCCTGGCCATTGGCGACCCGGTTTGTGCATTGGTGGCGGGTGGTGGCTACGCGCAGTTGTGTGTGGCACCAGCCGGCCAGTGTCTGCCGGTGCCCAAGGGCTTTTCCATGGTGCAGGCGGCCAGCCTGCCCGAGACTTTTTTCACCGTCTGGCAAAACGTGTTCCAGATCGCGGGCTTGAAAGCCGGCGAAACGCTGTTGGTGCAGGGCGGTTCCAGCGGCATTGGTGTCACGGCCATCCAGCTGGGCAAGGCCCTGGGGGCCACCGTCATCATCACCGCCGGCAGCGACGACAAATGCGCCGCTTGCGTGGCCATTGGCGCCGACCACGCCATCAACTACCGCACGCAGGACTTCGCGGCTGAGGTGAAGAAGCTGACCAACCAGCGCGGCGCCAACGTGGTGCTGGACATGGTGGGCGGCGACTATGTGGCGCGCGAGCTGGACTGCATGGCCGAAGACGGCCGCCTGGCCCTGATTGCGGTGCAGGGCGGCGTGAAGGCGCAGATCGATGTGGGTGTGGTGTTGCGCAAGCGCCTGGCCATCACCGGTTCCACGTTGCGCCCTCGCTCGGTGGCCTACAAGACCGAAATCACCAAGGCCCTGCGGGCCCAGGCCTGGCCGCTGCTGGAAAGTGGCGTGGTCAAGCCCATCATTCATGAGGTCTTTGCCGCCGAAAACGCTGCGCAGGCCCATGCTTTGATGGAGTCGAGCACGCACGTCGGCAAGATCGTTCTGAACTGGCAAGGGGCCTGAAGATGCGACGCAAGCTGGTGGTGGGCAACTGGAAGATGCACGGCAGCCGCGTGGCCAATGCCGAGCTGCTGGCCGGTTTGCTGGCCGCGCGGCCCTTTGCACGCGACGTGGCGGTGTGCCCGCCGGCGTTGTTTCTGAACGATGTGGCGGCCACGCTGGCCAGCAGCGACATCCGCTGGGGCGCGCAAGACGTTTCAGCACACGAACAGGGCGCCTACACTGGTGAAGTGTCGGCGGCCATGCTGCTGGAACTGGGTTGCCGCTACGTCATCGTCGGCCATTCCGAGCGGCGTGCTTACCATGCGGAGACCGACCAGTTGGTGGCGCAAAAGGCCCAGGCCGCCCTGGCGCGCGGCGTGACTCCCATCGTCTGCGTGGGCGAGACGCTGGCCGAGCGTGAAGCTGGGCAGACCGAAGCCGTGGTCAAGCGTCAGCTGTCCGCCGTCATCCACACCCTGGCCCACTGTGCCGCCGAGATGGTGGTGGCTTACGAACCGGTGTGGGCCATCGGCACCGGCCGCACGGCCAGCCCCGAACAAGCGCAGGCGGTGCACGCCGTGCTGCGCGCCCAGTTGCAGGCCGCCACGGGCCGTGCCGAGCACATGAGCATTCTTTACGGCGGCAGCGTCAAGGCCGACAACGCGGCCCAGCTGTTTGCTCAGACCGACATTGACGGCGGCTTGATCGGCGGTGCTTCCTTGAAGCTTGCCGACTTCGTCGCCATTTGCCGCGCAGCGCCCTGATCCTGCATCAGGCACGCCACCGGCCCACAACCACACAATCGATTCCTGGAGTTCCCTGACCATGCAAATCTGGATGACGCTGATCCTGGCCGTGCAACTGCTGTCGGCCCTGGTGATGATCGGCCTGGTGCTGATTCAGCACGGCAAGGGCGCCGACATGGGGGCTTCCTTTGGCAGCGGGGCTTCAGGCAGCCTGTTTGGTGCCACCGGCAGTGCCAACTTCCTGTCCCGCGCCACCGCCGTCTGCGCCACCGTGTTTTTCCTGTGCACGCTGGCCCTGACCTACATGGGCACCCGCAGCAACGCGACCCGGTCGCAGTCGGGCAGCAGCGTGCTGGACCGGCCGGCCATCGCGGCCAGCGCCCCGGCTACGGGTGCCATCCCCGGCGCCATTCCGGGTGCAGCACCGGTTGTGCAGCCCGCGCCCGCCGCTGCGTCGGCTGCTGCGGCTGCTGGTGTGCCTGCGCCAATGGCCACTCCATCCACTCCGGCAGCCCCAGCTGCAGCGGGACCGGCAGCGCCAGCCGCATCCAGGTAAGGGCCGCTTCGGGCTGGGGACCAGCGGCTGCTGTTCTTGCAGCCGCTGGCTGCAATACCGCCTGGCCGTTTGCGGTGCTGGCCCCCGTTGCCGGCGCGCCAGCTGCACGGGCGACGCACCCGCAGCGGCACCTCAGGCCGAGAAACAGGCCCTGTTTTCAGACTAGAATCTCGGGTTGTCCCGAATGCCTTTTACTAGCGGGCTTCTGGGCCTTTATTGATGCAAGTGACGCCGCGCCGACGTGGTGAAATTGGTAGACACGCTATCTTGAGGGGGTAGTGGCGAAAGCTGTGCGAGTTCGAGTCTCGCCGTCGGCACCAAGTGAGGGCGTCAGAAGAAGAGGAAGACCACCGGCCCGGCTGGGTGTGAGCTTTGTGTCAGCATTCGCCTACACATTCAGCACCGCACACAGGCCAGGTGGCTTGACAAGCTTCGGCAGCATCAAGAACCGTTGTGTCCTGCCGCGGGCAACGCGGCATGGCGCAGTGGCGTTAGACACCAACAACAACCGTCATGGACCTGAACCCCTACCTGCCCGTCATCCTCTTCATCCTGGTGGGTGTGGGGGTCGGAGTCGCACCCCAGGTGCTGGGCTTCATCTTTGGCCCCAACAGGCCTGACGTCGAAAAAAACAGCCCCTACGAATGCGGCTTCGAAGCTTTCGAAGACGCGCGCATGAAGTTTGACGTGCGCTACTACCTGGTGGCCATCCTCTTCATCCTGTTCGACCTGGAAATCGCGTTCCTGTTTCCCTGGGCTGTGTCGCTGAAGGAAATAGGGCCCACGGGCTTCTGGGCCATGATGGTTTTTCTGACCATCCTGGTGGTCGGATTCGTCTACGAATGGAAGAAAGGGGCGCTCGATTGGGAATGAGCCTGGCTGTCCTGGGCACAACCCGCGTGGAGCACTGAAACCATGGGTATTGAAGGCGTTCTCAAAGAAGGCTTCGTCACGACGCAGATCGACACGTTGATCAACTGGTCCAAGACCGGGTCCTTGTGGCCCATGACCTTTGGTCTGGCTTGTTGTGCCGTCGAAATGATGCACGCCGGCGCTGCGCGCTACGACATCGACCGTTTCGGCATGTTGTTCCGCCCCAGCCCGCGCCAAAGCGACCTGATGATCGTAGCCGGCACGCTGTGCAACAAGATGGCGCCGGCGCTGCGCAAGGTCTACGACCAGATGGCCGAACCGCGCTGGGTGCTGAGCATGGGCTCGTGCGCCAACGGGGGCGGCTATTACCACTACAGCTACTCTGTGGTGCGCGGTTGTGACCGCATCGTGCCGGTGGACGTGTACGTGCCGGGCTGCCCACCCACCGCTGAAGCGTTGCTGTACGGCATCCTGCAGCTGCAGGCGAAGATCCGTCGCGAGAACACCATTGCGCGCTGAGACTGGCGCCCACCTTCACAGACCTTGTTGCACCGCCCGAAGCACAGAACCCACCCGAGCCGCTGATGACCCAGAAACTGGACAACTTGCAAGCAGCCCTAGAGGCGGCGCTGGGCGCCAAGCTGCACAAGCTGGTGCGCGAGCGCGGTGAGATCACCGTCACCGTGCACGCCAGCGTCTATGCCGACGCGGCGCGCATCCTGCGCGACGACGCCAGCCTGCGCTTCGAGCAGCTGATGGATTTGTGCGGCGTGGACTACAGCGACTACAAGAACGAAGCCTGGGACGGGGCGCGTTACTGCATCGTGTCTCATCTGCTGTCGGTCAGCCACAACTGGCGCGTGCGCCTGAAGGTGTTCGCGCCCGATGATGACTTGCCGGCAGTGGCGTCGGTGACGCCGCTGTGGGCATCGGCCAACTGGTTCGAACGCGAAGCCTTCGACCTGTTCGGCATCATCTTCGAAGGCCACCTCGACCTGCGCCGCATCCTCACCGACTATGGCTTCATCGGCCACCC
This sequence comes from Burkholderiales bacterium, assembly GCA_043717565.1. Classification (GTDB taxonomy): domain Bacteria; phylum Pseudomonadota; class Gammaproteobacteria; order Burkholderiales; family Burkholderiaceae_C; genus Rubrivivax. The sequence continues at coordinate 4,762 of JAYSXE010000320.1, forward strand.
GATGCGCAAGGACTTCCCGACGACGGGCCACGTCGAGATGCGCTACGACGCAGAGAAGAAGCGCGTCATCTACCAGCCCGTCACCATCGACCCGCGCGAGATCGTCCCGCGTGTGGTGCGCGAAGACCAGTACGGCGGAACGCATTGAGCACAGCGAAACATGGCTGACATCAAGAACTACACGCTGAATTTCGGTCCCCAGCACCCCGCTGCGCATGGCGTTTTGCGCCTGGTGCTGGAACTGGACGGCGAAGTGATCCAGCGCGCCGACCCGCACATCGGCCTGCTGCACCGTGCCACCGAAAAGCTGGCCGAAAGCAAGACCTTCATCCAGAGCCTGCCCTACATGGACCGGCTGGATTACGTTTCGATGATGTGCAACGAGCACGCCTACTGCCTGGCCATCGAAAAGCTGCTGGGCGTGGACGTGCCCGAACGTGCGCAATACATCCGCGTCATGTTCAGCGAAATCACGCGGCTGCTGAACCACCTGATGTGGCTGGGCGCACACGGCCTGGACTGCGGTGCGATGAACATCTTCATCTACTGCTTCCGCGAGCGCGAAGACCTGTTCGACATGTATGAGGCGGTGTCGGGTGCGCGCATGCACGCGGCCTATTTCCGCCCTGGTGGTGTGTACCGCGACCTGCCCGACAGCATGCCGCAGTACCGCGTCAGCCGCATCAAGAACCAGAAGGCCATCGACGGCCTGAACGCCAATCGCAGCGGCAGCTTGCTGGACTTCGTCGACGACTTCACGCAGCGCTTCCCCAAGATGGTGGACGAGTACGAAACGCTGCTGACGGAAAACCGCATCTGGAAGCAGCGCACCGTGGGCATCGGCGTGGTCACGCCCGAGCGCGCGCTGAACCTCGGCTTCACCGGCCCGATGCTGCGCGGCAGCGGCATCGCCTGGGACCTGCGCAAGACGCAACCCTACGACGTGTACGGCAGGCTCGACTTCGACGTGCCGGTGGGCGTGAACGGCGACACCTACGACCGTTACCTGGTGCGCATTGAAGAAATGCGCCAGAGCAACCGCCTCATCCAGCAATGCGTCCAGTGGCTGCGGGCCAACCCCGGCCCGGTGATCACCGCCAACCACAAGGTGGCGCCGCCTTCGCGCCTGGACATGAAGTCCAACATGGAAGAGCTGATTCACCACTTCAAGCTGTTCACCGAAGGCATGCACGTGCCCGAAGGCGAGGCCTATGCAGCGGTGGAACACCCCAAGGGCGAGTTCGGCATTTACCTCGTCGCCGACGGCGCCAACAAACCCTACCGGTTGAAGATCCGCCCGCCGGGTTTCTCACACCTGGCGGCGCTGGACGAAATGGCGCGCGGCCACATGATTGCCGACGCCGTTGCCATCATCGGCACCATGGACATCGTGTTCGGCGAAATCGACAGATGATGCAAGCGACCCCCCATCACGCCGAAGGCGTGTACACGCCCACCACCACGACCTTGGCGCGCTTTGCGCGCGAGGTGGCCAAATACCCGGCCGACCACAAGCAGTCGGCCGTGATGGCCTGCCTGTCCATCGTGCAGCAAGAACACGGCCACGTGCCACCCGCTGCCGAGGACGTGATCGCCGCCTACCTGGGCATGGCGCCTATCGCGGTGCACGAGGTGACCACGTTCTACAACATGTACAACCAGCGGCCGGTGGGCCGCTACAAGCTCAACGTCTGCACCAACTTGCCTTGCCAGTTGCGCGACGGCGACAAGGCCCTGGCCCACGTTTGCAAGAAGCTGGGTGTTGAACCGTACGGCACCACAGCCGACGGTACCTTTACCGTGCAGCCCAGCGAATGCCTGGGCGCGTGTGCTGACGCACCGGTGTTGCTGGTGAACGACCGCCAGATGCTCAGCTTCATGAGCCCTGAACGGCTGGACGAACTGATTCAGATGTTGAAGGCTCAGCCCCATGCTTGACCTCTCGAAATTCCAGGCCCAGGGCCACGAGACCTGTTTCCACAGCCGCCACATCGGCCCGCAGATCTATGCCGGGCTGAACGGCAGCAATTGGCGCCTGGGCGACTACGTGGCGCGCGGCGGCTACACCGCTCTGAAGAAGATTCTGGCCAAGGACGGCGTGGCGGGCCACGAAGGCATGACGCAGGACCAGGTGATCGCCGAGGTCAAGCTCAGCGCACTGCGCGGCCGTGGCGGCGCAGGCTTTCCCACCGGCTTGAAGTGGAGCTTCATGCCACGTCAGTTCCCGGGTGCCAAGTACCTGGTGTGCAACAGCGACGAAGGCGAGCCGGGCACCTGCAAGGACCGCGACATCCTGGCCTACAACCCGCACATCGTCATCGAAGGCATGGCCATTGCAGCCTACGCGATGGGCATCAAGACTGGCTACAACTACATCCACGGCGAGATCTTCGAGGTTTACGACCGCTTTGAAGAAGCGCTGGAAGAAGCGCGCGCCGCCGGCCTGTTGGGCGACAACATCCTTGGCAGCGATTTCAGCTTCCAACTGCATGCTTTCCACGGCTTTGGCGCCTACATCTGCGGCGAAGAAACCGCGCTGCTGGAAAGCCTGGAAGGCAAGAAGGGCCAGCCCCGCTTCAAGCCGCCGTTCCCGGCCAGTTTCGGCCTGTACGGCAAGCCCACCACCATCAACAACACCGAGACCTTTGCCGCGGTGCCCTGGATCATTAACAACGGTGGCCAGAAGTACCTGGAATGCGGCAAGCCGAACAACGGCGGCACCAAGATCTTCAGTGTGGTGGGCGACGTGAACCAGCCGGGCAATTTCGAGGTTCCGCTGGGCACGCCGTTTTCAAAGCTGCTGGAACTGGCCGGCGGTGTGCGCACCGGCCGCAAGCTCAAGGCCGTGATTCCTGGTGGTTCATCAGCACCCGTGCTGCCTGGCGCAACGATGATGGACATCACGATGGACTACGACGCCATTGCCAAGGCCGGCTCGATGTTGGGCTCGGGTGCCGTCATCGTCATGGACGACTCGCGCTGCATGGTCAACAGCCTGCTGCGCCTGAGCTATTTCTACCAGCACGAAAGCTGCGGGCAGTGCACGCCGTGCCGCGAAGGCACGGGATGGCTGTGGCGCGTCATCGACCGCATCGAACACGGCAAGGGCCGCGCCGACGACCTGGCGCTGCTGGACAGTGTCGCCTTCAACATCAAGGGCCGCACCATCTGCGCGCTGGGCGACGCTGCGGCCATGCCGGTGGAAGGCATGCTCAAGCACTTCCGCGACGAGTTTGCGTACCACATCGAACACAAGACCTGCATGGTGGGCCCGGGTGCCCGCCCGGCCGTTGCCAGCCCGGCAATGGCTGCGGCCAAGACGGTTTCACTCGTCTGAACCCGGCGGACCCGAACACTGCGCACTGCACACAACGTAAATGGCTGAACTCAACATCGACGGCAAGACAGTGACGGTTGCAGACGGCAGCGTGGTCATGCACGCCGCCGACGCCGCCGGCATCTACGTGCCGCACTTCTGTTATCACAAGAAGCTGAGCATCGCGGCGAACTGCCGCATGTGCCTGGTGGACATCGAAAAGATGCCCAAACCCATGCCCGCGTGCGCTACGCCGGTGACCAATGGCATGGTGGTGCGCACGAAGAGCGAAAAGGCCACCAAGGCGCAGCAGTCGGTGATGGAGTTCTTGCTCATCAACCACCCGCTGGACTGCCCTATCTGCGACCAGGGCGGCGAGTGCCAGCTGCAGGACCTGGCCGTGGGCTATGGCGGCAGCAGCAGCCGCTACCAGGAAGAAAAGCGCGTCGTCTTCCACAAGGACGTGGGCCCGCTCATCAGTATGGAAGAGATGAGCCGCTGCATCCACTGCACCCGCTGCGTGCGCTTTGGCCAGGAAGTGGCCGGCGTGATGGAGCTCGGCATGGTGCACCGCGGTGAGCACAGCGAGATCACCACCGCCGAAGGCCGCAGCATCGACAGCGAACTGTCGGGCAACATGATCGACATTTGCCCCGTTGGCGCGCTGACCAGCAAGCCCTTCCGCTACAGCGCCCGCACTTGGGAATTGTCGCGCCGCAAGAGCGTCAGCCCGCACGACAGCACCGGCGCCAACCTCATCGTGCAGGTCAAGTCCGGCAAGGTGATGCGCGTGCTGCCGCTGGAAAACGAAGACGTCAACGAATGCTGGATCGCCGACCGCGACCGCTTCAGCTACGAAGCCTTCAACAGCGACACGCGGCTGACCGAGCCGATGATCAAACAAGGCGGCCAATGGCGCGCCGTGGACTGGAAGACGGCGCTGGACTACGTGGCCGACGGCCTGAAGCGGGTGAAGGCCGAATTCGGCACCAGCGCCATCGGCGCCGTGGGCCATGCCGGTTCTACCAATGAAGAGCTGTACCTGCTGGGCCAGCTGATGCGCGGCCTGGGCAGCGAAAGTGTCGACCACCGCACCCGTCACGCCGACTTCGGCAATGCTGCACCGGTCGGGCAGGCGCGCTGGCTGGGCCTGCCCATTGCTGCGTTGTCGCATTTGGACCGCGCCCTGCTCGTCGGTTCTTTTTTGCGCAAAGACCACCCGCTGTTCGCACAACGCCTGCGGCAGGCCGCCAAGCGCGGTGCCCAGGTGCACAGCCTGCACGCCACGCATGACGACTGGCTGATGCCCATGGCCAGCCGGCGCGCGGTGGCGCCCAGTGGCTGGGTGCAGGCGCTGGCCGAGGTGGCCGCTGCCGTGGCCCAGGCCCAGGGGCAGACGCCTCCCATGGCAGCTGGCGCCAGTGAAGCTGCACAGGCGGTGGCGGCTTCATTGTTGTCGGGCCAGAACGGTGCTGTCTTATTGGGGCAGGGCGCTGCACAACACCCGCAGGCCGCCACCCTGTTGGCACTGGCGCAGTGGATTGCCAAGGCCTGTGGTGCCCGCTGTGGCTACCTGGGCGAAGCCGGCAACAGCGTGGGTGCGCAATTGGTGGGCGCCATGCCAGGCGTTGGTGGCTTGAACGCCGGCCAGATGCTGACGCAGCCGATGAAGGCCCTGCTGCTGCTGAACTGCGAACCGCTGCTGGACACCGCCAACGCCGCGGCCACGCGCAAGGCGCTGGCCGCTTCGGGCCTGGTGGTGGCCTTGACCGCATTCAAGGACGTGGCCGCCGATGTGGCCGACGTGATGCTGCCCATCGCACCTTTCACCGAAACCGGTGGCAGCTTCGTCAACGCCGAGGGGCGCCTGCAAAGCTTCCACGGTGTCGTCAAGCCGCTGGGCGACACACGCCCGGGCTGGAAGGTGCTGCGCGTGCTGGGCAACCTGCTGGGCTTGCCGGGCTTTGAGTTCGAGACCGTTGAAAGCGTGACGGCCGCAGCGCTGGGCGACACAGCGAACCTGTCGCAGCGCTTGACGAATGAGGTCGGCAGCAGTGCAGTTGCGCAGGCCGTGCCCGCACCCGCCCAGGGCCTGGAACGTGTGGCCGATGTGCCTATCTACAGCACCGACGCCACCGTGCGCCGCGCCGTTTCACTACAAGCTACGTCTGACGCGCGCGCACCGCTGGTGGGTGTGCCCAGCGCCCTATGGCGCCAACTGCGTTTGGAACCTGGCGCCAAGGTGCTGGTGGGCCAAGGCGAAACGGCGGTGGTTTTGCCGGCCCAGGAAGACGCGGGCTTGGCGCCCAATGCCGTGCGCATTGCCGCTGGCCACCCCAGCACGGTGGGCTTGGGCGCCATGTTCGGCGCCATCACCCTGGAAGCGGTATGACAGCCCAGGACCATGGCCATGTTTGAACCCCTGCATCAAATGGGCACCAACCTGCTGGGCAGTACCGGCTGGCTGGTGGTGTGGAGCCTGATGAAGATCGTGGCGGTGGTGCTGCCGCTGATGATCTGCGTGGCCTACCTGACGCTGTGGGAACGCAAGGGCATCGGCTTCACACAGATCCGCCTGGGCCCCAACCGCGTGGGCCCGTTGGGCTTGTTGCAGCCCATCGCCGACGCGGTAAAGCTCATCTTCAAGGAAATCATCCGCCCCACGGCGGCCAGCAAGGGCCTGTTCTTCCTGGGCCCGGTGATGACCATCATGCCGGCGCTGGCGGCCTGGGCGGTGATTCCATTCGGCCCCGACGTGGCGCTGGCCAACGTCAATGCCGGCCTGCTGTTCCTGATGGCCATCACGTCGATGGAGGTCTACGGCGTCATCATCGCCGGCTGGGCCAGCAATTCCAAGTACGCTTTCCTGGGCGCGCTGCGTGCCAGCGCGCAGATGGTCAGCTACGAAATCGCCATGGGCTTCTGCCTGGTGGTGGTGCTGATGGTGTCGGCCAGCATGAACCTCACCGACATCGTGATGCAGCAGGGCAAGGGCAGCTTTGCCGACCTGGGCGCCGGCTTCCTGAGCTGGAACTGGCTGCCGCTGCTGCCGATTTTTGTGGTGTTCTTTATCTCGGGCCTGGCCGAGACCAACCGCCACCCGTTTGACGTGGTGGAAGGCGAGAGCGAGATTGTGGCCGGCCACATGATCGAGTACTCGGGCATGAGCTTCGCCATGTTCTTCCTGGCCGAGTACGCCAACATGATTTTGGTCAGCATGCTGACCACCCTGCTGTTCCTGGGCGGATGGCTGCCGCCCTTTGCATTCCTGGACTTCATTCCGGGCTGGATCTGGCTGGCCATCAAGGTTTTCTGTGTGGCCACCATGTTTCTGTGGGTGCGCGCCACCTTCCCGCGTTACCGCTACGACCAGATCATGCGCCTGGGCTGGAAGATCTTCATCCCCATCACGCTGGTGTGGCTGGTGGTGGTGGGCCTGTGGATGCAGACGCCATTCAACATCTGGAAGTGATGAACCCATGAGCACTTTCACCGCCGTCAAGGACGTGTTGTCCAGCTTCATGCTGACCGAGCTCTTCAAGGGCATGGCGCTCACGGGCCGCCACTTCCTGCAGAAGAACATCACGATCCAGTTCCCGGAAGAAAAAACGCCGCAGTCGCCACGCTTCCGCGGCTTGCACGCGCTGCGCCGCTACGAAAACGGCGAAGAGCGCTGCATCGCCTGCAAGCTGTGTGAAGCGGTGTGCCCGGCCATGGCCATCACCATCGAAAGCGACGTGCGCGCCGACGGCAGCCGGCGCACCACGCGCTACGACATCGACCTCACCAAGTGCATCTTCTGCGGCTTCTGCGAAGAAAGCTGCCCGGTGGACAGCAT
>JAYSXE010000033.1:0-28650 GCA_043717565.1 Burkholderiales bacterium
ACCAACCCCGTGGGCCTGCACTACACCGCGGGCCTGCCCGCCGATGTGGCGGCACATCTGCAGGCGGTGGCCTGGGAAACCGTTCAGGCCTTTCACGCCAGGGAAGGACGCGGCAGCCTGTAGCACGCGTCACCACGCCTGTGCCCTTGCACCCATGAAAACACCGCCAACGCCATGCGACCGCTGAGCCGCCGCGCCCTGTTGCTGGCCGCCACGCTGGGCGGCTGCGCCGCGAACACCGATGCCAACCACGACGGCGCCGACGCCCCAGCCGAAGCGGGCCTGGTTGCGCCGCCGCGCGTGGCCTGGGTTTTCAGCTCGGGCGGGCCGCGCGGTTTTGTGCACGTGGGCGTGATCAAGGCGCTGGACGAACTGGGGCTGGCGCCGGACCTGCTGGTGGGCGCTTCGGTGGGGTCGATGGTGGCCGTGCTGCGGGGGGCCGGCGTGGCCGGCCGGGACCTGGAGCAATTGGCGCTGGGCCTGGGCCCCATGAGCCTGGCGCGCGTGGCCCGCGTGTGGGGCGGCGAAGGCGAAAGGCTCAGCGGCGCCCCGCTGGCCGATCTGGTGCGTGAACAGCTGCAGCAGCGCAAGCAGCCCCTGCTGATGGAGCGCCTGCCGCTGCGCGTGGCCTGCGTCACGCACGAGTTGAACGCCAGCGGCAGCGGGCGCACCGTGGCTTTCACGCGCGGCGACGCCGGGCTGGCCGTGCAGGCTTCGGCAGCAGTGGAAGGCCAGTTCACGCCGGTGCGCATACGTGGCTTGCGCCATGTGGACGCGGACCGATTCATGCCACTGCCGGTGCGCCTGGCGCGCCAACTGGGCGCGCAGCGCGTGCTGGCGGTGGACGCGTCGGCACACGAGGACAGGGCGCCGGCCGAGGCTTCACGCTACCGCGAGGGCGACCTGCGCAAAAGGGCGCTGACAGCGCCCGACGCGGCAGCGGCCGACCTGCTGCTGCACCCGCATTTCGGCTACTGGGTCAGCTTGTCGCAGGAATTCAGGCAGCGCGCCATCGACGCCGGTTACCGTGAAACCATGGCCCAGGCGCAGCGGCTGAAGGCGCTGCACGGCGCCTGAGCGATATGGCGGGCCTGCCCCGCCTTTCGGCCGCAAGGCAATCGGTGACGAAGCCCGGGGCGCCAGCCGCTGGCGAGAAGCCCCTCGTCAGGGCACCAGGCGCGCCAGCCGCTGCGCCAGCAGCCACAGCACCTGCCGGTGGGCGGCCACCAGGGCGTCGACATCGCTGCCGGAAACCGGGCTGGCCAGGTTTTCGACGCCGGTCCGGGCGGGCAGGCGTCCGACCGGGTCGGACACCGTCCAGCGCACCTGCATCTGCACCTGCGATCGGCTGGCGTCGGCCTGCAAGGTCAGCACGTCCACGCGCAACTGGCGCTGCACCTGCAACCCCGCAGGCAGCGGTGCCGCCCACACAGCGCCCGGCGACAGCAGCGCCGAAAGGTCGTGGCGCAACAGGCGCGGCACGGCGTCGCGCAGCGGCTCGGCCCAGCGGTGGCCGGCCAGCGCCTGCACACCCGCCTGGCCGCGCGCCACGACGATGACGTCGCGGTCCAGCACCTCGGGCAGCGTCACCGGCAGCATCAACTGCAACTGCAACGGCGCTGCGGCGGCGGACGGTGCGTCGGGCGCCGCCGCACCCATCGCACCCGTCACTGCGGCACCCTCGGGCTGGCTGCGCAGCTGGTACAGCATGGGCGGTGGCGAAGGGTTGGCGCAGGCCGCCAGCAGCGCCACCGCCAGCGCAGCCACCGCGCCTGCGGCGGTGCGCCGCACCCCAGGTGGAAGCCGCCAGGGCTGCAACAGGTTCAAGGCGTTCATGGCGGGGACTCCCGGCCGCGTATCAGCGACTGCGGCTGTTGTTCGATCTGCTCGGCCAGTTCGCGCACCGCGCGCGCGGCGCGCGAAACGTCGGCCATGGCGCGCTGCAGTTGTTGCACGGTGGCCCCCTGGTCGCCGGTGGCTTCGCGCAGCGCCGCGGCGGTGCGGGTCAATTCGTCGGCGGCGCCCTGTACGCTGCCCATCAGGGGTGAGCCCGGCGACAGCAGCACCCGTGCGCTGTCCGCCGCAGTGGCCATACGGTCACTGGCCTGGCCCACGCGTTCACCGGCGCGCGACACGCTGCCGCCAATGCCTTCGGCTGCGCTGCCGATGCGGTCGGCCGCGGCCCCGGTGCGCTGCAACGTCTGCGCGGCGCGGTCGGCCAGCACCGGCACGCGCTGGTTCAAGGTGGCCGACACGCGCGACAGGCCGGCCGCGGCCTGCGTCAACTCGGCCAGCGCCTGTTTGAGCTCGGGCCCCGCCACCAGGCCGCGCGCTGCGGCCAGTGTGGCGGCCAAGTCGTCGGACATGCGCTGCACGTCCACACGGTCCAGCTGTTCCTGCAGGCTTTGAAACCGCGTCAGCGATGTCGGAATCTCCACCTCGCCATCAGCCGCCATGGCGCCCAGCGCTGCGTTGGCGGCTGCGGCCACGGGCCGCGCGGTCGGGCGCAGGTCCAGGTCGACATACAGCTGCCCCGTCAGCAGGCTTTGCGTGGCCAGTTGCGCTGAAAGGCCCTGCTGCAGCAGCACCGCCAGCGGCGCCTGCTGCCCGGCTGGCGCGCCCACCAGCGCCACCAGTTTGGCGTGGTCCAGCTCGGCGCGCACCGGCACCGCAAAACGGCCGTTCACGCGCGACACGCCCACCGACCGCACGGTACCCAGCCGCACGCCGCGGAACACCACCGGCGCCCCCACCTGCAGGCCGTAGACCGAACCGCTGAAGTGCATGACCACGCGGTCGCCGGTGCGGAAGATCTGCAGGCCCACCACCGACACGATGGCCGCCGCCAGCAAGGCCACGCCCAGCAGCGCAAACAGGCCGATGCGCAGCGCGTTGGGGCGCGGCGTCATGGCAGCTCCTGTGTTGCAGGTGGTGGAGACGATGGCGATGGCGGTGGGGTTGGCGGCGCCGCCGCCGGCAGGCTGTCACGCCCGCGCTGCAGGAATTCGCGCACGCGCGGCGGGCCACCGTGCAACAGGGCCTGGGGCGTGTCCAAAGCGGTCATCGTGCGGGTGCTCTCATCGAGGAAGAGTATGCGGTCTGCCAGCTGCAGCGCGCTGTCGATGTCGTGCGTGACCATCACCACCGTGGTGCCCAGGTCGTCGCGCAGGCGGCGCACCAGGGCGTCCAGCCGGGCCGCGTTCAGCGGGTCCAGGCCCGAGCCGGGCTCGTCCAGATACAGCAGCGGGGGGTCCAGCGACAGCGCGCGCGCCAGCGCGGCGCGCTTGCGCATGCCGCCGCTCAGCGCCGCGGGCATGCGGTCGAAGTCGGCCTGCAGGCCCACCAGCGCCAGCTTGTCCAGCGCACGGCGGCGGCATTCGCTGCGCGACAGGCCGGAAAACATCTTCATCGGCAGCATCACGTTTTCGCCCACGCTCATGGCGCTCCACAGCGCGCCGGCCTGGAACATCACGCCAAAGCGGCGCCGCAGCGCCTGCAGTGCCGCGTCACTGCCGTCGTAAAGGTCCTGGCCCTCGATGAAGACGCGGCCCACCACCGGCGGCTGCAGGCCGATCAGGTTGCGCAGCAGCGAACTCTTGCCACTGCCGCTGGCCCCCAGGATGACAAAGATCTCGCCCGCCCAGATGCTGAAGTCCAGCCCGTGCAGCACAACCTGCTGGCCGTGGGCCACGGTCAGCGACTGCACCTCCACCATCGGCAGCCCCGGGCCGTTGGTGGCCGGTGCGGCGCCGGCTGCGAGGGTGGCGGTTGGCGTCTGCACCGTCAGCACGTCAGAATCCCAGGCTCTGCAGCACGATGGTGGTGCCGGCGGCGGCCAGGATGATCCACAGCAGGCCCTTGACAACGCCGCGCGTGGTGGCTTCGCCCACGGCCTGCGCATTGCGGCCGGCGTACAGGCCCTCGCGGCAGCCGGCCAGCGACAGCAGCGCGGCGTACAGCGTGCCCTTGAACAGGCCGATCCACAGGTGCGTCCAGGTCAGCGCTTCCACGCTGCGGCTGAGGTATTCAGCGGCCGAAACGTCGTACACCATCGTCGCCGGCACCAGGCCGGCCAGCATGCCCGCGGCGCCGGAAAAAGCCATCACCAGCGGCGCCACCAGCAGCAGCGCAATCAAGCGCGGCAGCACCAGGTGGTCGATGGGGTCAACGCCCAGCACCACCAGCGCGTCGATCTCTTCGCCGGCCTTCATGGTGGCGATCTGCGCCGCGAAGGCCGAGCCCACGCGGCCGGCCAGGATCATGCCCGTCATCAGGCCGGACAGTTCACGCACCATGCCCACCGTCACCACGTCGGCGATGTACACCTGCGCGCCCATGCGGCCCAGTTGCGAACCGCCCATGTAAGCCAGCATCAGACCGACTAAAAAACACGTCAGCATGACGATGGGCAGCGAGCGTGGGCCGGTGTCGTCGATCTGCCGCCACAGGTCGGCGCCGCGCATGCCGCTCTTGCCACGCAGCAGCCGCAGCGTGGCCATCAGCACTTCGCCGACGAAGGTCACCGTCAGCAGGGTGTCGGCCGCCGCGTCCTGCAGCCAGCTCCCCAGGCGCCGCACAGGCCCTGCCACTGCCGATGGCACGGGGCCCCGTGGCGCAGGCGCGCCACTTTCCGGGGCGGGAAGTACGGTGTGGGGTGAAGGGCTCACGGTGGCGCGCACTGTACCCGCCTGCGAGGGGCCTGCAGCAGCGAAAAACGGCTGTAAGGGCCTTCGGCGCACAATCGACAGCAGCGCTGGTGCGACCACGCACCGCCTGAGAAAGCCCGCCCATGAAGCACCACCCACACCGCCCGCCTTCGACGCCCCATGAGGCCCTGCCCTGCACAGCCCCGCTGCCAGGCCGCCGCGCCGTGCTGCAGGCCGTGGTGCTTCTGACAGTGTGCTCGCCTGCCGCGTGGGCCCAGGCGGCCTTCGACCACAGCCACGCCGCGTGGGCGCAGCTGCTGAAGAAGCACGTGGTGTTGCTGGACGGCGGCAAGGCTTCGCAGCTGCGCTATGCCGGCATGGCAGCGGACAAGTCGGCGCTGAAGGCCTACACCGACAGCCTGTCGGCCGTCAGCGCCACGGCATTCGCCGGCTTCAGCAAGGCGCAGCAGATGGCCTTTTTGATCAACGCCTACAACGCCTTCACGGTGGAATTGATCCTGACCCGCTACCCGCGGCTGGAATCGATCAAGGACCGGGGCACGCTGCTGGCCAACCCGTGGAAGCCCAAGTTCATCAAGCTGCTGGGCACCGAGATGAGCCTGGACAACATCGAGCACGACACCCTGCGTGCCAAGGGACGCTATGACGACCCGCGCATCCACTTCGCCGTGAACTGCGCCAGCGTGGGCTGCCCCATGCTGCGCGAAGAGGCTTTTGTGGCCGACCGGTTGGAAGCGCAGCTGGACGAACAGACGCTGCGTTTCATGAGCGACCGCAGCCGCAACCGCTTTGCCGACGGCAAACTGCAGCTGAGCAAGATCTTCGACTGGTACGGCGTCGACTTCAAGGCCGGGTACAAGGGCATCGCCAGCCTGGGTGCCTTTGCCGGGCGTTATGCCAACCAGCTGGCCGATGCGCCGGCCGACCGCGAGCGCATCAAGGCCGGCGGTGCGGACATCGGCTTCCTGGACTACGACTGGAAGCTGAACGACGCCAAGTGAAAGGGCGCGCCGCACGGGGGCACCGGCCTCACTTGGGGCGCGGCCGCTCGAGGCGTTTGTCGGGCTGACTCAAGCGCCCGGCGCGCAGTTCCTTCACGGCCTGCACCACCGCCCGCGCAACGTTGCGAGTCTCTGCCTGCACGGCCTTGTCCTTGTCCAGCGCCTCGTGGCTGTCGAAGTAGGGGCCGTAATAGCCAATATAGCGGTCCAGCTTGGCCGCACCGCCGGCGTCGATCAGGCCCATCCAGTCCAGCCAGTCGGTCAGGTTGCGCCGGTGCGCCTCGACGCCCGCCACGTCGCCATGCACCACCACGCCGTAGGCGCGGCCGGCCACATGCTTGGGGTAGTCCCAACCCTGCTGCTCGATGCGCTTGGCCTCGGCCACATGCTTGCCGTGCGTGGTCGTCGGGTCGGGGTTGCCGCCGTCGGCGCACACCATGCGGTCGATCATCAGCTTCAGCGGGCTGGGTGACTGGTACCAGTAGGTCGGCGCCAGGATGATCACGGCATGCGCTGCCACCCAACGCTCGTAGATCTCGGCCATCCAGTCGTCGGCCTGGTCCAGCGCGTGGTTGGGGTAGCAGCTGCAGGGCCAGTGGCACAGCGGCATGGCGCTGGACACGCAGCCCTTGCAGGGGTGGATGTTGCGGCCGTATTCCGACGTGACCAGACTCAGGTCCAGCACGTCGGCGTCAAAACCGGCATTCTCGACAACGTGCTGCGCCAATTCGGTCAGGCGCCAGGTTTTCGACACCTCGCCGGGGCAGGTGCCGTCGTTGCGGGCGCTGCCGCAGACCAGCAGCACGCGCGAAGGTGTAGCCGCACGGGCCCACCGCTTCTGCGCGGCGGCAAGGCGCTTGCGGGTCTCGATCCATTGCACCGAAAGCTCATAGGCCGGGTCGGCGAAGCCGCGCCCGGCCGGTTTGGTGATCGGCGCCTTGCGCCCTTCCTGCATCGCCTGCCAGGCAATGTCCTCGAGCCGCGCAATGGCTGCGCTTTCGTCGATGAAGGCCGGGTCGTAGAAGCGCACCACGAAGCGGTCGTGGAACTGCGCCCGGGTTAGCGAAGCGGGCGCCTGGCCGGTTCGAATCTTGGTCACCACAGACAGTGCCTCCTGAAGCTAGCGATCGAAGCGCACGGCTTCAAGGCCGCACGCCGACCTGACCTCGGATCTCGCCACCCGGGTTGGCGGCGGTGTGCAGGTTGAAGTACCAGTTGCCGGCGGTGAGGTCCGCCGCCTGGGCGGGGGTGAGCGTGGCGCTGCCGCTGATGGGGCTGGCCATGCTGCCGGTGGCGGGCACCACGACGCCGGCGTTCTGCCCCGCCTTGGCCGGGCCGTGGAAATGGGCGCCGGTGACGGGGCCGCTCAAGCCGGTGTAGCTGACCTTCCAGGTCAGCGTGTTGCTGCTGGCCGTGTAGGTGGCATCGACCCGACCGCTGGCGCTGCTGACCACCGCAGGCACTTCATTCGCGCCGGCCAGGACAGCGCCCATCGCCACGGTGCCCGCAGCCATGGGCGCCATGGGCGCCATCCCCGATTGGGGCATCGTCATCATGGGCGCGCTACCCGACGACGCGCCGTGCGTCATCGGCGGGGTCGCCTCGGCCGAAGGGGGTGTTGACGCTGAAGGCGCCATCGTCGACATGCAGGCCCCCAGGGCCATCACTGAAAGCATCGAAAAACCGAGTGGAGCAAAACGAATCGAGGTCATGAGGCGGCCCAGGGTGGTGGAGACGGTTGACGGACAGGATGTGGTCATGGTGTGGGCAGCCCGCAGCGTTGTCCGTGCGTTGACGCACAAGCCGTGACAGCGCAGCCACAGCAGGCGGGGGCCCGAGCGCGGCGGCTGCATGGCCGTCAAGCGGAAAAGGGGGGCGGGCCGCTGGCTGCGCCGCGCCGGCCCTTTGCTTCAGCGCGTGCCCGGCAGCGCCAACGCCATCAGCACAGACAAACCGCCAGTTGCAGCGCGGTGGGTATCGGCTTTCTCGATGACGACTGGAAGTTGCCCGACGCCCAATGAGGCTGCGCCGAATGGCGCAGCAACGCCGCCTGACCTGAGCCTCTGCAGCCGCATGCCGCCGCGGGCCGGCGCATAGGCGCTGGTGCAGGCCTGGGGCAAATGCCCCTGGGCCGCCGCGGTGCCTGACACGCTGAGTTGTAAGGCGCTTCCGCCGGGGCAATTGCCCCACGGGTGCGGCAGCACACGCAGGGCTGCCCCGCACTGACGGCAACGCAACGGCCAGCAGCGGTTGCGCTGCGCACTGCATGGGTGTGAAAAAAGTCTTCTTCTGGGAGGCAGTTGGTGCACGGCGTCACGGTCGGTGCGGGCAACTGCGTCGCGGGCAGGCGTGCCCCCCGAAGTGGGCACAACGCTTGCAATCGGTGTTGGACATCGCTGCCCCACCCAGGCAGCAACCATCAACACACAGCAAACTTCCGAGGCCACTCATGAACAATTTTCGCAATGCCCTCATCGCCACTTTTGCAGCCGCTGTCAGTGTGGCGGGTGCCCATGCAGCGCCCACCTTCATGCCGGTCGGCCCGCAGGCCGGCGTGGCCATCAGCACCGTCACATCTGGCGGCTGGACGCAGTGCTATTCAGCCTCCATGGCTGCAACCATCGGCAGTGCAGGTGAGAACGTGCTCAATGTTTGCCAGGGCGACTTCATCATGATGGCCGGCCGCGAGACCGGTTCGCAAACCCTGCTGTCCTTGGCTGCAACCACCCGCGCAGACGCCATCATCGACACCGGCGACAGCACGGGCAGCTACCACCTCTCCAACGGTTCACAGTGGTGGTACTCGGATCTCTGGTCGTGGGGCTTTGCGGGCGCCAACGAAACGCCGTACAACTACGAATGCGGCAGCGCTGACGCCGGCATGTGTCTGCACACCTTCAACTTCACGGGCGGCTACAGCATCAACCGCATCGCCGGGCTGAACAGCAGCACGAACTATGAAAAGCTGTTCTTTGTGGCCAACAACAACAGCCAGGTACCCGAGCCTGGCTCTCTGGCCCTGGTGTCGCTGGCTCTTCTGGGTGCCGCGGCGGTGGGGCGCCGCGCCACGCGCTGATGGCAGGCTGCAGGCCCTGGTGAATCGAGCGCTTCCGGCCTGCGCCGGCCCGCTGCTGACATTGCCGGATGCCTGGGCCCTGAGGGTACGGGCCGCGGCGCGCTTCAGCGCGTGCCCGGCAGTTTCAGCACCAGCAATGCGTGCACCGACGCCTGCAGCAACGCACCGATGCCTGCCATCGAAAGGCCGATCAGCAACCTGAACCCCAGCGCACCACCGGCCACGGAGGGCAACTCACTTGCCCTGGTGTGCCAGGTGGTGCGCCAGGTTTTCCAGATCGGCATCTTTCATGCCCTGCAGCGGCCCCGACATCAGCGTGTCGCGCCCGGGCTCGGGCTTGTCGCGGTACATCTTCATGGTCGTCAGCAGGTAGGCCTCTTGCTGGCCGGCCAGCCGCGGCACCTGGTTCTGGCCCACATAACCCGGCAGGTGGCAGCCGGCGCACAGCGCGCGGCGCGACACTTCGGCACCGGCGCGGGCCTTCTCGGCCTGCACCGCGCCGGGTGCCGGCTGCGGTGGCCGCGCCGCGAAGTAGCGTGCCAGCGCCACCACCTCGGCGTCGTCGATGCCGGCCATCAAGGCCTTCATCACCGGCACGTCGCGCAGGCCCTCGCGGATCAGCACCAGCTGGTTTTCGATGAAGGTGCGCGGCTGCGCCGCCAGTGAAGGCACCGCCGGGCTGGGCGAATTGCCGCCCGGTCCGTGGCAGGCAGCGCAGGCTGCCAGCGTGGCCGGGCTGGGCCCGGCCGGTGGGGCCTGCGCCCCGGCCGGTGCCGCCAGACCGCACCACACCGCCAGCGCCAGCAGCGCCGCAGGCCCGGGCAGTTTCACCCGGCAACTGGGCGCTGTCTGGGACCGCTCAAGGGGCATAGCTGATGCGGTAGATGGCGCCCAGCTGTTCGTCACTGATCAGCATCGAACCGTCGGGCAATTGCAGCATGTAGGTGGGCCGGCCGCTGAAGTTGTCGTTGCTGGGGTCCAGGAAGCCGGTCATGAAGGCCTTGATGCTGGGGTTGTTGCCTTGTGCGTCGGTGCGCACCGTCACCACGTCGTAGCCGAACTTCTGCGTGCGGTTCCACGAACCCTTGCGCGCCACGAACAGCGTGTTGCGGTACTCGGCCGGGAACATGTTGCCGGTGTAGAAGTGCGCGCCCATCACGGCGGCATGCGGGCCCATGGTCTGCACCGGCATCGTGACGCCGGCACAGGCGTTGGCCTTGGGCAGGTCGCGGTCGGGAATGCCGTTGGCGTGGCAGTACGGGAAGCCGAAGTTCTGCCCCACGCTGGTCATGCGGTTCAGCTCGTCGGCCGGGCCGTCGTCGCCCATCCAGTCACGGCCATGGTCGGTGAACCACATTTCCTTGGTCACCGGGTGCCATGCAAAACCCACCGTGTTGCGCACGCCGCGGGCGATGACTTCCATGCCCGAGCCGTCGGGGTTGTAGCGGCGGATCTGTGCGTATTCCTCACCCGGCTCGCAGATGTTGCACGGTGCGCCGAAGGGCACGTACAGCTTGCCGTCGGGACCGAAGGCGATGTACTTCCACTGGTGGTGCTGTTCCTTGGGCAGGCGGAAGGCGGCCGTGATGTCCACCGGCGCGGCGGCAGGGTTGGTGGCAATGCCGTCGTAACGCAGCACCTTGTCGATGGCCATCACGTACAGCGACCCGTTGGCAAAGGCCACGCCGGCGGGCTGCACCAGCTTTTCCACCAGCACGCGGCTGGTGCGGGAGGTGCCGTTGTCGGTCAGTTCATAGACGCGGCCGATGCCGCGCGTGCCGATGTAGATCTTGCCGTTGTCGGCCCGCGCCATGGCACGCGCACCGGGCATGCCGCTGGCCCAGACCTCGGCCTTGAAGCCGGGCGGCAGCTTGAGGCTGGCCACGGGGATGTCGCTGGCCGGCGTGACCGTGAGCTTGCCCGCCACGGGCGCCAGCGTGGAGCCGGCCTGCTCGGGCATGCGGCCCTGCTGCCAGGCCTGCTGCACCGGCGCCGTGACGGCGGCTGAAGGGGCGACCGGCGCGGTCTGGCACGCGGCCAGAAACGCTGCCGCCGCCAGGCTGAACAAGGTGCGTGAGTGCATGGGGTTCTCTCCTGTGGTGGTGGTGCAGGCGGGGGATGCCGCCCAACGTGATTCATTGTGCAGACCTGGCGTGGCGGCCACACCGGGGGTTGCCACCGATCCGCAGGCGACCGTTCGCGACAGTTTGTGGGGGCCGCCAAGCCGGGCAAACGGGGCCTTGCATGCCCAACGGCGGTGTACCGGGGCTCAGGCCATGCCGTTGTCGGCATGCAGCCGGTAGCCGCTGCGCTGGGCCAAGCGTTGCTGCCAGGCGGCCACGCCCGCCAGCGCTGGCCTCGTCATCGGCGCCTGCTGCCAACGGCAGGCCGACACGCCCAGCACGATGTCGGCCAGCGTGAAGCCCGGGCCTGCCACGAAGGCGCCAGTGCGCAGCAGCTGCGCGTCCAGCACGGCCATGTGGTGGTTCCAGGCGTCCACGCTGGCCTGCACGGCGGCGGCGTCGGCGTGCTGCGGGCTGCGGCGCACCAGCGCCATGAAGGCGTAACGCCAGGCGTTGTTCAGCTCGGTGGCCTGCCAGTCCATCCACTGCTCCACCTGCGCGCGCGGCTGCGGCGCGGTGGGCAGCAGGTCGCTGCGGCCGTGGCGGCCGGCCAGGTAGCGGCAGATGGTGTTGCTTTCCCACAGCACGAAGTCACCGGCCGGTGTGGCTTCCACCAACACCGGCACCAGGCCGTTGGGGTTCAGCGCCAGGAATTCCGGCACCTGCGTGCTGCGGTGGCCGCTGCCCCAGGCCTGCAGCTGCACCGGCAGCGACAGCTCTTCGCACAACCACAGCACTTTGCGCACGTTGATGGACGTGGGCTTGCCCAGCAGGGTGGTCATGTGCAGGTGCCCTTTCAGTGGCGATGTTTCACACCAGACTGGCAGCGTCGAAATTGGCGCCGCACAGCACCAGCGCGATGCGCTCGTGCGCCTGCGGCTGCACCACGCCGCTGCGCAGCGCCGCCAGCGGCAAAGCTGCCGCCGGTTCCACCGCCAGCCGCAGTTCGGTCCACAGCAGGCGCTGCGCGGCAGTGATGGCCTCGTCGCTGACGCGGTGCGCCGCCACCACGTGGCGCTGGCTGACCTGCCAGGCGATGGCGCCGATGCGGCGCGCGCCCAGCGCGTCGGCCGCCAGCCCGCCCACGGCCACGTCCACCGGCTGACCCGCAGCGCGCGCGGCGTGCAGCGTGGGCGAGCCAAACGGTTCCAGCGCCTCCACGCGGCAGCGGCTGGCAAACCAGGCTGCGATGCCGGCGATCAGGCCGCCGCCGCCCACGCTGACCAGCACGCGGTCGGGCAACCCGGCGTCTTGTTCGATTTCGGCCGCCAGCGTGCCGGCGCCGGCCACCACCTCGGTCTGGTCGTAGGCATGCATCAGCAGCGCACCACTGGCCTGCTGGCGCTGCAGGCAGGTGGCCAGCGCTTCGCTGTAGGTGGCCCCGCCTACCACCACGTGGGCCTGCAACGCGGCCAGCGCGGCGCGCTTGGCGGGCGTGGCGAGTTCGGGCAAGAAGACCTCGCAGCGCACACCCAGTGCCTGCGCCGCATTGGCCACCGCAATGCCGGCGTTGCCACCCGAGGCGATGACCACGCCAGCCGCCGGAATGGGCAGCGACAGCATGCGGTTGAACATGCCGCGTGCCTTGAAGCTGCCGCTGCGCTGCAGGTGTTCCAGCTTCAGCCACAGCTGCGCACAAGGCACGCCCAACGCGCTGCCGGGCAGGCGCAGCAGCGGCGTGTGCCGCACATGGCCTTGCAGGCGCCGCTGCGCGGTGCGGATGTCCTCGGGGCCTGGTGCTTGCAGGGCGGCCGGGTCGGCCGCAGGGGCAGGCGATACTGTTGGGGTGCTCATCGGCAACATGGTAATTGCTGCCCAGCGGGCCCCCACCGGAAGCGAGCAAGACATGAATTCTCTGACCCCCCCGAATCCCATGAATCCCCTGAACCCGCTGAACCCCGATGCCCTGGCCTGGGCCCAGCGCCTGGTGCGCATGGACACGCGCAGCCACCTGAGCAACCTGCCGTTGATCGAGTGCATCGCCGACCACCTGCGCAGCCTGCAGGTGCCCATCCGCCTGACCTACGACGACACGCACACCAAGGCCAACCTGTTTGCCACGCTGGGTGCGGGCAAGCCCGCAGGCGTGGTGCTGTCGGGCCACACCGACACCGTGCCCTGGGAAGGCCAGGCCTGGACGCTGGAGCCGCTGTCGGCGCAGGTGCAGGACGGCCGCCTGTACGGCCGCGGCAGTGCCGACATGAAGGCCTTCATCGGCCTGGTGGTGGCGCAGACGCAGGCCTGGCTGCAGGCCGACCTGCCGCACGCCCTGCACTACGCGTTCAGCTATGACGAGGAAGTGGGTGGCTTCGGGGCCCACCGCCTGCTGGCCGACCTGCGCGAAGCCGGCCTGCAGCCCGCGCTGTGCATGGTGGGCGAGCCCACCGACATGGTGCCGGCCATCGCCCACAAGGGCGTGCACCGCTGGCGCTGCTGCGTGCGCGGCAAGGCGGCCCACTCTTCACTGACGCCGATGGCGGTGAATGCCGTGGAAGCGGCGGCGCGCGTGGTGGCCCACATCGCCGACATCGCGCGCGAACTGCGCGAATCCGGCCCGCAGCAGGCCGGTTTCGATGTGCCCTTTTCCACCGCCGCCACCTGCGTGTTCGAAGGCGGCATCGCCGACAACGTGGTGCCCGAGGAGTGCCGCTTCCACTATGAATTCCGCGACCTGCCCGGCAGTGACGCCAGCGCCTGGCAGCAGCGCGTGCGCGACTACGCCGCCGGCCTGGAACCGGCCATGCAGGCGGTGCAGGCCGACAGCGGCTTCAGCTTCCAGCAGTTTGCGTCGATGCCGGCCTTCAAGGCCCTGCCCGACGAAGAGGCGGTGCGGCTGGCGCAGCGCCTGACCGGTTCACAACAGACCACGCTGGTGGCCTTTGGCACCGAGGCCGGGCTGTTCCAGCGCGCCGGCATGTCCACCGTGGTGTGCGGCCCGGGCAGCATCAACCAGGCACACCAGGCCGACGAATACGTCAGCCTGCAGCAGCTGGCGCGTTGTCAGGCGTTTCTGGCCGGGCTGACGCCGCACGCCGCGAACGAAGCCGCCAGGTAACGCGGGGCCAGACAGCTGCCCGCCAGTTCGTCCACGCGTTGCAGCAAGGCGTGGCACAGGTCGGGCGCCAGGGCCACGTGGTGCGCCAGCAGCGCCAGGCGGGCGGCGGCGTCCAGGCCCAGGCGGTTCAGGCGCTCGGGGGTGGGGATGTAAATGGCGTCGGCCCACAACTGCTGCTGGCCCATGGTCTGCGGCGCGTGCACGGGCCAGCTGGCCAGTCCGCGCGCGGCCAGGCCGGTGAAGCACAGGAACTGCAGGCCATGTTCCCGCAGACGCTGGTCGATCTCGGCAAACAGCGGCTGGCCTTCATACAGCGGTACGAATTCCACCTCGGTCCAGACCATCAGACATTCGTCCAGGCGCGCGCGCGCGCCGTCAAACACCAGACGCTCGGCGCCCTGCACGTCGATCTTCAGCAGGTCCATGCCGCCGGCGGCCAGCACGTCGTCCAGCCGCACGGTGGGCACCGGCTGGCGCGACTTCACCACCACGTGCTGACCCAGGTTCTGGTACCGGTCTAGCACCGCGCGGTGGGGTTCCAGCAGTGAAGCGGTGAGCGACCAGTGCGTTTCGCGGAAGGTGGCCGGGTGGCCGTCGCCCACCACGTGCGGCCAGAAGCGGTGGTGCAGGCTGTTGCCGTGGATCTGGCGCAACTGCGCCAGTGCCTGCGCGTCGGGTTCAAAGCCGGTGACCCAGCCGCGGCCGGTGGCCACCAGCCCGGCATAGGGTGTCTTGCTGCTGGTGACTTCGCTGGCGCCCACGTCAACGATGGCCACCGCCACCACCGGCAGTGCCTGCAGCACCTGCGCGGGGTCTTCAGGCAGCGCAGTTTGCGACTGGGCACCAGTGGCAGCGGCAGTCGTTTCGGCGTGCGCATTGCCAGCGGTCTCGGCAGCGTGGGCCGGGGCCGGCTTTTCAGCCGCCTTGCCCATGACCTGCATGCTCTCCATCAGGCCGCACCACAGCGTGGCGTTCAGGTCCTGGTCGGGCCGCAAGGCCCGCAGATGGCGCAGCCGCTGCAGGCCCGACAGGGGCGCCACGCGGTCGCTGACCACATGGGCCAGCAGGTAGCGGCGCTCGACCTCTGCGCTGTGGTCGGGGTGTTCGAGTAAAGCCGACCAGCGGTGCGGTGCCGGCATTTCGAAGTACGACGAGTGTGCCGACTGCTGGGCCACGTATTCGGCCAGCATCTGGCGCAGCCAAGGCCCGGTGGCGGTGCTGCGCGGGCGGATGCGCTGGGCGTGCAGCGGCGGCAGGCTGTCATCGGGCACACCAGCGCCCCAGTCGTCGGCGGAGGTGTGCGCCAGCAGTTGGGCGCCCATCTGCACCGCCGCCAGCGGCTGGCCCAGGGCCTGCAGGCAGTGCACCAGCAGCACCCAGGCGGCCGGGCCGGCATCGCCCTCGGTGGCCAGCAGCAGGTGCTGGCGCGCTTCAATCATCAGCAGCACGCGCTGCGCCGGTGTGGGGCCACCGCGGCCACCTGCGTGCGCAGCCGCTTGCACCGCCTGGCGCGCGGCGGCGTAGCCCTGGGCCGCTGCTTGCAGGTCGGGCAAAGGTGCTTCGGCCAAGGCCTGCGGCGTGACCAGCAGGCCGCGCCCGGCCCACAAGGCCTGCTGCGCCGGGCGCACGGCCAGCAGGTTCAGCGCAAAGGCTGTTTCTGCGGTGGCGGCGTCAAAGGGCAGCATCAGTTCCAGTTCGGCGCTCCAGCGGAACAGGCCGAAGTCCAGGTCGGTCAGCGCGCGCAGCAGCGGCCAGTTGGGTTTGGCACCGTGCTTGAACTCGAACATCACCACCGGCGAGTGTTCGGCCAGGAAACGCGCTGCACCGGCCAGCACGCGCAGCTCGTCGCCTTCGGCGTCGAGCTTCACGAAGCCGATGGGCTGCTGCACACCCAGCTTGGTCAACGCGTGGTCCAGTGTGTCGACTTCCACGGTCTCGGTGCGGCTGCTGCTGCGCGGCTGGCCCAGGTTGCCGGCGCGGGCGTTGAGTTCGCTGTTGTCGTGCACCTCAAACTGGGCCTGGCCCTGGGCTTCGGCCAGGGCCTTGGGCACCAGCGTGACGCGGTCTTGCAGGCCGTTCAGGTGCAGGCTGCGCTGCAGCGCCTCGCGCGGCGCCTTCGTGGGCTCGAAAGCCCAGACATGGCCGCTGCCCGAGCAACGCGCCATCTCCAGCGCCACCAGGCCGTGGTTGGCGCCGATGTCCAGCGCATTCACGCCGCCGGCCAGCAGGTGCGGCAGCAGGCTCATCTCGGGCTCGAACCAGCTTTCCTGTTCCAGCAGCACATAGGTGGTCATGCTGCGCAATGAAGGCGGCACCGCCATCGTGAGGCCGGTGCGCGTGGTCACGCACCAGTGCAGCGGTTCGCCGGCACCCGGTGCCGGCGCCGCTGCGCCGTGGGGGGCCGTTTCCGTGGTGCTGCGGGTTGCAGAGGGTCGCGTGGTGTGGGCAGCTGGGCTCATGCTGGGCTTTCGCTCGTGGCAGTCGGGTCGGTGGGGGTGGCGTCGGCGGCGTTCGGGCCGGCGGGGGCGGACGGGTTGGCTGGCAGTTGGGCTGGCAGTTGGGCCGGCAGTTGGGCCGGCAGGTGCGCCGGTGCAAGCCCGGCTCGCCAGCGGCCCACCATGCGCCCAAACAGTTCCTGCAGCGCCAGTGCATGGTTTTCGCAGTCGAACAGCGGCAGTTGCAGGCGGTGCTGCTGCAGGTGTTGCCGGTAGGGCTGCAGCAGTTCGGGCGACAGCGCCAGCGCACGCAGTGCCAACAGGTAGTCGTCGCCATTGCCGAAGGCCAGGTCGCCCAGGCCGGCGGCGCGCACGATGCTGGTCGCCACGCGCGACGCGTAGGTCGGGCCGTGCAGCGTGACCACGGGCACGCCAGCCCACAGCGCGTCGCTGGCGGTGGTGTGCGCGTTGTAGGGCCAGGTGTCGACAAACACGTCGGACAGCGCCAGGCGCGAAAAGTGCTGCGCGTAGCCGACGATGGGTGCAAAGACGATGCGGTCGGGCGACACACCGCGGGCCTGGGCTTCTCGCAGCACGTTGCCGTGCAGCTGCTGGTTGGTCTGCTTCAGCCACAACACGGCGCGGGGAACCTCGCGCAGCACGGTGCACCAGACGTCAAAGGCGGCGGGCAGTATCTTGTAGGTGTGGTTGAAGGCGCACATCACAAAAGCGTCTTCGGGCAGGCCGGCTTCGGCGCGTGTCATCGCCACGGGCAGCGGGCGCCAGCGGCCGTTGGGCTGCAGGCACACCGGCAGCTGCGCCAGCTGTTCGCTGTAGTGGCTGGCGTGTTCCAGCGGGGTGACAAACGGGTCGCCGACGATGTAGTCGATGTAGGCCGCACCGGTGCTGGCAGGGAAACCCAGGTAGCTGGCTTGCACCGGCGCCGGGCGGCGCGCAAAAACGCCCAGCCGGTGGCCGCGTGTGTGGCCCGCCAGGTCCACCAGCAGGTGCACGCCATCGGCGCGGATGCGTTCGGCGGCCAGCAGGTCGCTCATGCCGCGCAGGTCCACAAAATGGTCTGCTGCAGCCTGCACGCGCTGGCGCAGCGCAGAGCCGTCGTCAGGGCCGGTTGAATACAGGAACAGCTCGAACCGGCTGCGGTCGATCAGTTCCAGCGTCTGCACCAGCAGTTGCGACACCGGGTGCTCGCGGAAGTCAAAAGACAGCAGGCCCAGCTTGATGGGATCGTCGGCCCCTTCCACCTGGCCGTGCCTGGGCGGCAACGGCTGCACGTCGTGGCTGAGCACCAGGGCCTCGCCACGCGCGGCGTGCAGCAGTTCAGCCGGCGACAGGGGCAGCGACAACAGTGCGAAGACGGCCGCCACGCGCGGCTGGTGCGCGTCCACGGCGGACAGGGCCTTGCGGATGCGCGCCAGGTCGTCGTCAAGCCCCGACCAGTCGGCGACATGGCGCTTCTCGAACGCCATATGGGACAACGCTTCCAGGTTGCCGGGTTCCAGTTCCAGCACGGTCTTGATGCATTCCACGGCTTCACGCTTCAGGCCCATGTCGCGCAGCGCGTCGGCCAGCAGCGCATGGCCGCGCGCCAGGTGCGGGGTGATGGTCAACGCGCGCAGCAGCACCTGCGAAGCCGCCGCGGGCTGGCGCAGGGCCTGCAACATGCCGGCGTGCTGCAGCATGGCGCTGGTGTCGCTGCTGCCGGTGGCTTCCAGCGCTTCGAAGGCGCGCACCGCGTCGACATAGCGGTGCAGCTTGGACAGGGTTTCGCCCAGCAGGTGCAGCCCCACGGGGTCGGCCGGTTCCAGCGCCAGGCCGCGCTGCGCCGCTTCCACGGCGCGCTCGAAATGGTGCAGGTGGCGCTGCGCGTTGGACAGGTTGAACCAGAAATTGGCCTGCTCGGGGTGGGCCAGCGTGGCCTGCCCAAAGTTCAGTGCGGCCTGCGCCCACTGGCCGGCGGCTGCGTCGCGGCGGCCCTGTTCCCAATACCGTTCAGCGGCTTCGATGTCGTCTTCGGGCGCGCCGTGCAAGGCGCTGCCGTGCGCGCGGGCGCTGGCGTCTGCAGCAGGGATGTGGGCAATAGGCAAAGCGGCTTGCATGTGGGGTGGGGCCCTGGGCAGATGAAGAGGACGGGAGTGGTCCAGATGATCCCCGCCCGCCCCGCGCACCCAGCCGCGGAAATGCAAGCCCAATGACGGCTGTTTCAAATAGCAAGCCAAAAAAGACACTGAAAAAGGCTAAAGCTCTGAACCATGACGACGAAAACTGCTTCAACGCGCTCATTACGGTGGGTGCGGGACCCGGACCCAACGCGCCTAAACGGCCACAGCACGGCAGTGCAGTGACGAAGTCGGCATCAGAAGGCCCGGGCAGGCCCCCAGTCTGGTCGTTTGCATGGAAAAGAACGACCGGAACGAGGGCTGCAGACTGAACGCCGTGTGCTGGCCGTAGCGAGCTACGGAGTGAGGTCAGGCATATGCCTGTGGTCATTAACCGATTGGAGAACTTTGCATGCCCCAAACCATCAACACCAACCTGTCTTCATTGAATGCGCAGCGCAACCTGAGCTCCAGCCAATCATCGCTGGCGGTCTCGATGCAACGCCTGTCTTCAGGTCTGCGCGTCAACTCCGCCAAGGACGACGCAGCCGGCCTGTCCATTGCTGAACGCATGAATTCACAAGTTCGCGGCATGGGTGTGGCCGTGCGCAACGCCAACGATGCCATCTCGCTGTCGCAGACCGCTGAAGGCGCGCTGGGCAAGGTCGGCGACATGTTCCAGCGCATGCGGGAACTGGCCGTGCAGTCGGCCAACGGCACGAACACGGCATCGGACCGGATCAGCCTGAACGACGAATTCGTGCAGCTGGCCCAGGAAGCCACCCGTACCTTGGGTGGCACGCAGTTCAACGGCCTGAGCATCTTGGCGTCCAGCGAGAACACCGTGTTCCAGATCGGTGCCAACAACGTGTCGACGATCGACCGCATCCAGATCGACGGTTTTGCCTGGACCGACAAGGCCGAGATCTCCGGCGTGCTGGGCACGGCTGTGATTTCCGGCTCGGAAACCCCCACGGTGCAGATCACCGATGCCGCCACCTCGCAGAGCGCGCTGGCCTCGCTGGACTCGGCCATCAGCAAGGTCAACGCCCAGCGCTCGGTGTTCGGCGCGGCGCAGAACCGCTTCGAGAACGTGGTGTCCAACTTGATGGTGGCTTCGGAGAGCCAGACCGCTTCTCGCGGCCGCATCATGGACGCCGACTACGCCACGGAAACGGCCAACCTGTCGCGGGCCAGCATCCTGCAGCAGGCCGGCAATGCGATGGTGGCGCAGGCCAACCAGCTGCCCCAGCAGGTGCTGTCACTGCTGCGATAAGCCGCGGCTCCAAGGCCACTTGCGTGGCCTTGGCCGGCGACACGGCCCCAGACCGTGCGCGCGTTGCAAGACCGTCCTTCAAAAAAGGGCCCGCCATCCGGCGGGCCCTTTTTCTTTGGGCCGGACCGGCGGCTCACTGGGGGTTGGCGTCGGGCCCGTGCTGGGGGATGGGCGGGTGAAGCGGGGTCGCATAAGCACGGCATAGACGGTTCTATTCCCGCTGACCGACCGTAACGGTCCGACGTAATCTTCTTCACATGCGTTTCACTGCTTCGGCGGGTCGAATCGCCAGACCCAAGCCGCCAGACCAGTTCACCGCAACGACAGCCGTTCCACCCGGAGTAACGCCGTGCCACAAACGATCAACACCAACCTTGTGTCGCTGAATGCGCAGCGCAACCTGAACACCAGCCAGGCCAGCCTGGGGGTGTCCATGCAGCGCCTGTCTTCAGGACTGCGGGTGAACAGCGCCAAGGACGACGCCGCCGGCCTGGCCATCGCCGAGCGCATGCACACCCAGGTGCGGGGCATGAACGTGGCGATGCGAAACGCCAACGACGGCATCTCGATGGCACAGGTGGGTGAAGGCGCGTTGGGCAAGGTCAGCGATCTGTTCCAGCGCATGCGGGAACTGGCGGTGCAATCGGCCAACGGCACCAACACGACCGACGACCGCAACAGCCTGAACCAGGAATTTGTGCAGCTCAGTCAGGAAGTGACACGGACGCTCAGCGGCACGCAGTTCAACGGCCTGAGCATCCTGAACACGACCGACGCGTCGGTGTTCCAGATCGGCGCCAACAGCAGCACCAACATCGACCAGCTCACGCTGGCACCGTTTGACTGGGCTTCCAACACCGACATCACCGGCGTGGTGGGCAGCAACGTCATCAGCGGCACCGAACTGCCCACGATGCAGATCACCGACACCGCCGGCGCGCAGGCTGCGCTGTCGGGCATCGACAGCGCCATCAATTCGGTCAACGCCCAGCGCGCCGAGTTCGGTGCCGTGCAGAACCGTTTCGAGAACGTGGTGGGCAACCTGATGGTGGCCAGCGAAAACCAGGCGGCCGCCCGCAGCCGCATCATGGACGCCGACTACGCAGCGGAAACCGCCAACCTGTCGCGCGCCCAGATCCTGCAGCAGGCCGGCAACGCGATGGTGGCGCAGGCCAACCAGCTGCCGCAGCAGGTGCTGTCGCTGCTGCAGCGCTGAACCCATAACGGGCCGCGCCGACACCGCCGGCGCCGGGTTCGAGACCGGGCGGGCGCTTGTAAAAGCGGGCACTTTGAGCTTCAGTCCGCCAGGCGCGCGGCCGATATCAATCGAGCCGCAGTGACCGTTACATGTGGACACTCAGTGCACCTAAGTCAGCGAAAGTCGGCTGCCGATATGTTCACCATGGGTAAGGCCTGACGCGCAGCAGGCGACCCAGGGGGCGTGGCATGTCGCCGTCGCCCGTGGTACTTGGAGCTGCGCTGGAGACTCATCATGCCCGCCATCACTTCTCTAGGCATCGGCAGTGGCGCTGACCTCAGCGGCCTGGTCAATCAGCTGGTGGCCGTCGAGCGCCAACCGCTGCAGCAAATGCGCACGGCTGCCAGCGGCCTACAGACGCAGGTGTCTTCGTACGGCAGGGTGTCCAGCCTGCTCAGCGGCCTGCAGACGGCGGCCAGCAAACTGAACAATGCCGCGCTGTGGTCGCAAAGCAGCGTGCGTTCCAGCGACGACACCGCAGTTGCGGTCAGTGGTGGCAGCGGCGCGGCCGCAGGCAATTACAGCGTCAGCGTCAGCAAGCTGGCCAGCAGCCAGACGGTGGTCACGGCCACGTCACTGGCCAACGCCAATTCACCGGTGGGCAGCGGTACCCTGACGCTGGAACTGGGCGAATGGGAACAGCAGCCCCTGCAGTTCGTGCCTCACGTCGGCCGCGACCCCACCACCGTGAGCGTTGAACCGGAAGACACGCTGACCACGCTGCGCGACAAGATCAACGCCACGGGCAGCGGCGTGACGGCTTCGCTGGTCACCGACAGTTCGGGTGTGCGGCTGTCGCTGCGCTCCACCGAATCGGGCAAGGAAAACGGCTTTCGCGTGCAAGTGACCGACAACGACGGCGCGGCCGCCGACGACGCCGGCCTGTCCCGTTTCGCCTTCGATCCCGCCAACGGCACCACCGGTACCGAACTGAAGCAGTCCGGTGCCAACGCGCAGGCGGTGGTCAACGGCATACCGGTCAGCTCGGCGAAGAACGAACTGACCGGCGTGGTGGAAGGCGTGACCTTCAAGCTGCGCAAGGAAAACTTTGGCTCGGCCGAGGTTTCGGTGAGCAGCGACACCGACAACATCAAGAAGTCCATCCAGGCCTTTGCCGACAGCTATAACGAGCTGTCCAAGAACATCAACGAGCTGACCCGCTACGACCCCACCAGCCGGCAAGGTGGCCCGCTGCAGGGCGACAGCGCCGTGGGCAGCATCCAGCGCCAGCTGCGCGGCCTGATCAACAGCCCCAGCGGCGCTTCGAGCAGTTTTTCGCGCATGTCGGACCTGGGGCTGCAGTTGCAGCGCGACGGCACCCTCTCGGTCAACAGCGTCAAGCTGGACGCGGCGCTGGAAAGGCCGGCCGAATTGAAGCGGGCCTTCAGCAACCTGGACAGCGAAAACACCGGCAATTCGGGCTTCGCACGGCGCTATGTCGAACTGGCCTCGCAGGTGCTGGGCACCGACGGCACGCTGACCACACGCACCCAGGGCCTGCAGAAGCAGCTGACCACGAACAGCGAAGCCCAGGCGCGCCTGAGTGACCGCGTGGACCGTTTCCAGCAGCGGCTGGTGCAGCAGTACACCGCGCTGGACGGCAACCTGGCGCGGCTGAATTCACTGTCGAGTTCGGTCACGCAGGCGCTCAGGAACCTGAGCGCCAATTCCAGCAACAACTGACGGCAACAGGCCGCGGGCCCGCAGGCCCGCACGCTGGCACTACACAGCCCACACCACCACCGCATCCGGCACACGCCGGCTGGCCTGTCCCGGCGCAAGGGGCGGCCCAGCCGGCGTGCTGCTTTTTGGCCCCGCTGCCGTTGGCTGCGCGGCCAGCGCGTTGTGCAGCTCGTGAAGAGCGCATGACGTGCGCGCCGCGGAACTGGCACGGGCACGGGCTGCGCGCCACAGCACTGGCACGGGCTGCGAAAACTGGCGTTCTTTTAGACACCTAAAAGCCCGCTCAGGCGCCTTGGGCCCAGTCTCAAGTGGCCCACCCCCGGGCCGATAACAAAAGCATCAGCAACGTCACTTATCAGACGCACGATGTACAGCAGCCCTTTCGCCCAGCATTCCCCGCGCCGCACCAGCAGCAGCGGTTTGTACCAGCAAGTGGGCGTGGAAACGCGCCTGTCCGGAGCCTCGCCGCACCAGATGGTGGCGATGCTTTTCGACGGCTACATGGAGGCGCTGGCCCAGGCCCGCGGCGCCATCCGCAGCCGTGACCCGGTGTCCAAAGGTGTGGCCATCGGCCGCGCCGTACGCATCGTCGAAGAAGGCCTGCGTGCCGGCTTGGACCTGAAGGCCGGCGGCTCGCTGGCGCGCGACCTGGACGACCTGTACGCCTACCTGGCCATGCGCCTGACGCTGGCCAACCTGCACAACGACGAAGCGGCACTGGACGAGTGCCAGCAGCTGGTGCAGCCGCTGCAGGAAGCCTGGACGGCCATTGCCGACCAGCCCAAGCCCTGAGCCTGCGCCGCAACGATACCGTGCCCAGTTCCCTTCCACCCCTCACCGCTATGGATCCGCAATTGCTCTCCTACTACGAAGCGATCGAAAAGGCCAGTGCCGACATGCTGTCCGCCGCCCGTGACGGCAATTGGGACGAAGTGGTCAAGCTCGAGGGTGCCTGCGTGCTGCTGATCAGCCAGCTCAAGCATGCGGCGCAGGAACACACCGACAGCGATGACAGCGGCGCCGAGCCGCCGGCCCACGCGGCCCGCAGCGCGGGTGCCGTGGCCGCCAGCCAGGACGCCGTCGACGCGCAGGAAGCGGCGCGGCAGAAGTCGCGCATCATGCAGCGCATCCTCGTCAACGACGCCGAAATCCGCCACCTGGCCGAACCCTGGCTGCAGGACCTGAACGATTCCATCGCCGGCCGCCGCCGCACCCTGCACTGAGTCCCCGGCAGCCATGCAGGCCCTGCCCACCGCCCCACCGCAGGCCGGCATTGCGCCGGCACCGGAATGGGCGCCGTTCCGCGTGGAGCACCCGCGCGAACGGCTGGAACTGCTGGACCAGTTGCGCGCCAGCGGCGCGCCGGTGCTCATCTCCGGCCCCGACGGCACGTGCATCAGCACCACGCTGTTTGGTGTGGACGAAGGCGCCGACCGGCTGAACTTCTGCGCCCGTGACGATTCGCACCACCTGGACGTCCTGGTGGAAAGCGACGAAGCCATGGCCGTGGCCTACCTGGAACGCGTGAAGCTGCAGTTCGACCTGCACGACCTGATGCTGGTGCGCGGCGCGTCGGCCCGGGCGCTGCAATGCCGCGTGCCCAGCGAGGTGTTCCGTTTCCAGCGCCGGCAGGCCTTTCGCGTGCAGCCGATGCACCGCCACACGCCGGGCGCGCGCCTGCGCCACCCCGCGCTGGCCGACATGCAGCTGAACCTGCGCGTGGTCGACGTCAGCCTGGGCGGCTGCGCGCTGTGGCAGCCAGCCGACGTGCCGCCGCTGCAACCCGGCGCGGTGCTGCGCGACGTGCGCATCGAACTCGACGCGCAAACCCACTTTCCGGTGGAACTGACGATTCGCCACGTGGCTTCCAGCAGCTGCGGTGAAGGGCCTGAACGCGGCGTTCGCCTGGGCTGTTCATGGCGGCCGGTGAACCCCGGCGCCCTGCGCGTGCTGCAACGCTGGATCGACCAGGCCCAGAAACGCACCCGGCTGCTGGCTGCGGGCTGAGCAGCACCGGCATGCGCGCTTCGCTGCCCCCTGCGGCCCCATCGCGGCGCCGCCCCCCCGGCGCCGGCTTTCCGCTGCGCCAGGGCCTGCACGGCTACACCTTGATCGAATGCCTGGTCGTCTGCGCCGTGGTGGGCGTGCTGTCCACGCTGGTGCTGGCGGTGGGCCGACACCTTGAGCTGCGCGCCGGCCGCCTGGACGCGGTGGACGCCCTGACGCGCCTGCAGCACGCGCAGGAGCAGTACCGCGCGCTGCACGGCATGTACAGCGCCGAGTTGTCGGCACTGCGCGGCAGCCCGGCCCGGTCGCCCCAGGGCCGCTACCAGCTGCAACTGCAGCGCAGTGCGGGCGAGTCGTATACCGCGGTGGCCACGGCACAAGGCCCGCAAAGCCGAGACAGTGCCTGCCCGGCGCTGTCATTGGCCGTTGACCAGGGCTACCCGCACACGGGGCCCAGCGCGTTGTGCTGGAACCGATGAAACCGCCCGCCCACAGCCTGCGCCAAGCGCGGCACGCAGACGACCGCGGCCTGACGCTGATCGAGCTGATGATGGCGCTGGCCGTGCTGGCCGTGCTGTGCACGCTGGCCCTGCCCGCCATGGGCTCGCGGCTGGAACGCCAGCGCCTGGCCATGGCCGCCGAAACCCTGGCCGCGGACCTGACCGAAGCCCGCTTCGAAGCCGCACGGCGGGGCCAGGAAATGGTCGTGAGCGCCGTGCCCGGGGCCGACGGCCAGCCCTGGTGCTGGGGCGTTGCGCCGGGTGTGCTGCAACGGCTGAGCGACTGCGCCTGCGCCGTCACCCGAAGCTGCGGCCACCGCAGCGTGGCCGGGCTGGACCACCCCGGCGTGAAGATGAGCCAGGGCCGCCAGCTGGTGCTGCAGCCCGACGGCACGGCACAGGCGGTCACTGCCGCTGTCTTCGAATCGAAACGCGGCGAAAGGCTGCGCGTGGACATGCTGGCGCTGGGGCGCAGCCGCATCTGCAGCCCGACGGGCGCGCTGGGCCGTTATCCGTCGTGCTGAACCCGCAGGTTCACACCTGCATGTTCATGATTTCGAGCATCAGGCGCTAGCGATGCTGCTGAACCCGCAGGTTCACACCTGCATGTTCATGATTTCGCTGTACGCCTGCACCAGCCGGTTGCGCACCTGCAGCGTCGCCTGAAAGCCCAGCTGCGACTTCTGCATCGCCATCATGGTTTCTTCCAGGCTCACGGTGGGGTTGTCCAGCGTCAGCTCGCGTTGCAGGCTTTGCGCCTGCAGCTGTGAAGCACTCACCTCCTGCAGAGCCTGGCCCATGGCCGCCTTGAAGCCGCCCTGCACCCCCTGCGCGGCGTCGGTGCGGGGCATGCCGTCCGGGCGCAGGCCGGCGCGGGCCACGGCAGCCTGGAAGTCAAAGGCCTTGATGCGCAGGTCGGACATGGCGCACTCCTTGGGCGGCGTGAAAGCGGGTTGAAACGCGAACGGCTGAAGGGCCCTTTCCAGGCCCTGCCACGCTGCGCACTGTAGGGCGCCGGGCCACGCTCGCATGGGCCGATCAACAGCCGCAATGCTGGCCTGTTCAGGCCACTGTGCCGCGCCGGCCCACCCAACAATGCACCGCATGGCCAGCCCTGGGCGAAGCACTGTCTTCAGCCCCGGGCACCGGCCCAGCCCACCCCGACCCGCAGTACCCAGCGCCCTTGCCCGCCCATCAGTCCATGGACAACGCCGTAGCGCAGCCCCAACCCACCACCCTGGTCCCCGCGTCGAACGGCTTTGCCGCCCGGGTGATGGCACTGCCCGCCCGCACCCAGGCCATGGCCGTGCTGGGCGTGGTGGGCCTGCTGGTGGTGCTGGGGCTGATGTTCGGCTCGGCGCGCACGTCGGACTACCGGGTGCTGTTCCCCAACCTGTCCGACAAGGACGGCGGCCAGGTGGTCGACAAGCTGACACAGATGAACGTGCCCTACCGCTTCGCCGAAGGCGGCGGCACGATCATGGTGCCCTCGGGCCGCGTGCATGAATTGCGCATGAAGCTGGCCGCTGCCGGCATACCCAGCGGCGGCGCGGGTGGTACCGGTGTGGGCGGTGCCGGCTACGAACTGCTGGACAAGAACAACTTTGGCCAGACGCAGGGCCAGGAGCGCATGAAGATCCAGCGCGCCATCGAAGGCGAGCTCACCACCACCATCCAGGCGCTGGACTCGGTGAAGTCGGCGCGTGTGCACCTGGCGCTGCCGGCGCAGAACGGCTTCTTCCGCGAACAGCAGAAGCCCTCGGCCTCGGTGGTGCTGACGCTGCACGGCGGCCGCACGCTCGACCGCAACCAGATTGCCGGCATCGTGCGCGTGGTGTCGGGCAGCATCCCCGACCTGTCGGCCAAGGCCGTGAGCGTGGTGGACAGCACCGGCGCGCTGCTCAGCGGCCCCAATGACGACGACAGCGCCGCGGGCCTGGACTCGCAGCAGCTGCAGTACCGCCGCGAGGTGGAAGCCAGCCACCTGAAGCGGGTGGTGGAACTGCTGCTGCCGGTGGTGGGCCGCGACAACCTGCGCGCCAGTGTCAGCGCCGACATCGACTTCTCGCAGGTCATGCAGACGGCCGAGGCCTACCGCCCAAACCAGGGCAACGACAACAGACCCGCGGTGCGCGAGCAGCGCAGCGAAGAGTCCACCCAGCCCGGCCCGGCCACCGCCACTGGCGTGCCCGGGGCCACCGCCAACCAGCCCCCCACACCAGCCACCGCCCCCATCAACGGCGCGGCGCAGCCGCTGCAGGGTGCCGGCGGCGGCGCTGGCGGCAACAGCACGCGCAAGGAAGCCGCCACGCGCTTCGAGGTGGACAAGACCACCACCGTCACCAAGAACGCAGTGGGCAGCGTGAAGCGCCTGAGCGCGGCCGTGGTGGTGAACCACCGCACCGGCACCGACGCCAAGGGCAAGCCCACCACCACGCCGCTGACCGACAAGGAAATCGAACAGCTCACCGCACTGGTGCAGCAGGGCATCGGCTTCAACGCCGAGCGCGGCGACGTGGTGAAGGTGGTGAACGCGCCCTTCCGCGTCGAAGCCCCGCCACCGGCCGACGACACGCCGCTGTGGAAGCAGCCCTGGCTGCTGGACCTGCTGAAGAGCGCTGCTGCGCCGCTGGCGCTGGCCGTGGTGGCGCTGCTGATCGTGACCAAGCTGATCCGCCCCGCCGTGGTGGCCGCCACCGCGCCACCGCCCGCACCCGAGCCCGGCAGCCAGGTCGACGAGGTGGTGGCCGGCGACACCGCCCTGCCCGCCCCCGACCAGCTGCAGGCACTGGCCGCCCCCGGCGTGGACCCGCGGCTCGAGGCTGCCCGCACGCTGGCCCGCGAAAACCCGGTGGCCATGGCCAACATCGTCAGCGGCTGGGTCAGTGGCGAAGGCGCCTGACCCGCACCCCTCACCCACTTCCCACCCACAGGCAACCCGATGGCAGCAGCGCAAGAAGACAGTGGCGTGGACAAGGCCGCCATCCTGCTCATGAGCATGGGCGAAGAAGAAGCCGCTGCCGTCTTCAAGCACCTGGCGCCGAAAGAAGTGCAGGCGCTGGGCGAGGCCATCGCCAAGATGCGCACCGTGACCAGCGAGCGCGTGGACAAGGTGCTGGACGACTTCTCGAAAGTGGCGGGCACCGAGCGCATGCTGGTGGCCGACAGCAGCGAATACGTCAAGGGCGTGCTGCGCCGCGCGCTGGGCGACGACAAGGCCAACCTGCTGCTGGACCGCATCCTGCAGGGCAGCGACGTCAGCGGCATCGAAAGCCTGAAGTGGATGGACCCGCAAAGCGTGGCCGAGTTGCTGCGCAACGAACACCCGCAGATCGTGGCCGCCATCCTGGTGCACCTGGACTTCGACCACGCGTCTGCAGTGCTGAAGCTGTTTCCTGAACGGCAGCGCAACGAGGTGATGGTGCGCGTGGCCACGCTGGACGGCATACAGC
>JAYSXE010000321.1:0-34065 GCA_043717565.1 Burkholderiales bacterium
CCGATTCAATGGGATAACGGTCGCCGCCGCCGGGCGCCGTCATGGCGCTGCGCAACACCAGCGTCTGGGCTTGAACCGGCGCCAGCCAGGCTGCGCCCAGCAGCACCAGCAACATCAGGGTGCGAATCAGGGGTTGGCTGCAGGTCATGGACACTGGAGTGGGGGGGTGCCGAAGAGGGTTGAAAGAGAAGGGAGGGGCCGTGGGTGCAGCGGCAAGCCTCGGCCGCTGGCTGCGCACGGGTTTGATGCGTACGGCCTGCAACCGACGATTCTGCATGCCGTTGACGCGGCGCCGCACCCCCAGAAGGACTGCGACAATCGGGCCTTGTGCGTTTTCTGACCGAGCCTCTTGATTCGACTGCACCGTTTTGACAGCCCCGACAACCGGCGCCTGGCCCAGTTGTGCGGCCCACTGGACAGCCACCTGCGCGACATCGAAGCCGCGCTGGCGCTGAAGCTGCAACGCCGGGGTGCTGAATTCCGGCTGGAAGGCAGCCGTGCTGCGGTGGAACAGGGCGTGGCGCTGCTCGACACGCTGTATGCGCGGGCGCAATCGCCCATCTCGCCGCAGGCCCTGCAACTGATACTGGTCGACGCCCTGTCGGCACCTGCCGGCGACGTGCCGGGTGCGGGGGCGGTGGCGGTGGCCGAGGCGCCGACCATCACGCTGCACACCCGCCATGCCGACCTGCGCGGCCGCACGCCCAATCAGACGCAATACCTGCACCAGATGCTCGGGCACGACATCACCTTCGGCATCGGCCCGGCCGGCACCGGCAAGACCTTCCTGGCCGTGGCCTGCGCGGTGGACGCGCTGGAACGCCAGGGTGTGCAGCGCATCGTGCTCACACGGCCGGCGGTGGAAGCCGGCGAGCGACTGGGCTTCCTGCCCGGCGACCTTGCGCAGAAAGTCGACCCCTACTTGCGCCCGCTGTACGACGCGCTGTACGACCTGATGGGCCTGGACAAGGTGACCCGGGCCTTCGAAAAAGGCCTGATCGAGATTGCGCCGCTGGCCTTCATGCGCGGGCGCACGCTGAACCATGCCTTTGTCATCCTCGACGAAGCGCAGAACACCACCTGCGAGCAGATGAAGATGTTCCTCACCCGCATCGGCTTTGGCAGCCGCTGTGTGGTGACCGGCGACGTGAGCCAGATCGACCTGCCCAAGGGCGTGGTCAGTGGCCTGGTGGACGCGCAGCAGGTGTTGGCCGGCGTGCAAGGCATTGGCCTGACGCACTTCACGGCGGCCGACGTGGTGCGCCACCCGCTGGTGGCGCGCATCGTGCAGGCCTACGACCGCGCGGACCAGCAGGCCGGCGGCGCGCCGGGTGGGCGCTGATGGCGGCGCGCGCAAGCAAGGCCCGCGCGGCAACTCCTGTGCCCTCACCCGTGCCTTCGCCGGTGCCCCCGCCCGTGCCCTTGCCAGGATGGGCCGCGCGGCCGGCGCTGCAACTGTCGCTGCAGTTTGCCGACACCAGCGCCCGTGCGCAGCTGCCGCGCCACCGCGTGCGCCGCTGGCTGCAAGCGGCGCTGGCGGCACCGGCGCAGATGACAGTGCGCATCGTGGGCCTAGAAGAGGGCCTGGCGCTGAACCGCGACTTCCGCGGGCAGGACCACGCCACCAACGTGTTGACCTTCGACTACGAGCAGGCCCCCGTGGTGGTGGCCGACCTGGTGCTGTGCGCGCCCGTGGTGGCCGCTGAAGCCCTGGCGCAGGGCCTGGAATTGCAGCACCACTATGCCCACCTGCTGGTGCATGGCGCGCTGCACGCGCAGGGCATGGACCACATCGACGAAACCGACGCGCAGGACATGGAAGCGCGTGAATCGCAGCTGATGCAGGCGCTGGGTTTTGCCGATCCTTATGCGCGGCCGGTGCGGCGGGACAAAGCGCGGCGCTAAGGCTGCGCAATACGGCGGCGGGCTACAGCGGCGGGCTGACGCGGCGGGCTGACGCGGCAAACTACAGCGGCGAACTAGAGCGGCGAACTAGAGCGGCTGCGCAGCGACCTTGAAGTCGGGGTCTTCGGCAAAGGGTGCGATCTGGAAGCCCAGGCGCGCCATCAGCCGCAGCATGGCGGTGTTGTTGGCCAGCACCAGGCCCATGATCTCGGTCAGGCCCTTGCTGCGGGCCACGTCCATGATGGCCTGCATCAGCCGCGTGCCCAGGCCCTGGCCCTTCATGGCGTCGTCCACCAGCAATGAAAACTCGCAGCTTTCGCCGTCGGGGTTGGCCACATAGCGGCTCACGCCCACGATGCGCTCGGCGACCACCGTGCTGCCGTCGTTGCCGGGCACCTGTTCTTCCACCACCGCCACCATCGCCATCTCGCGGTCATAGTCGATCAGCGTGAAGCGGGCCAGCATTCGCAGCGGCAGTTCCTGCATGGCGCTGGCAAAACGGAAGTAGCGGCTTTCGGGCGACACGTTGCGCACCAGGTTCTGCAGCATCTCGGCGTCGTCGGGGTGGATGGGGCGTATGCGGTAGCGGCCGGCACCGCTTTCCGGCACGGCACCGTCGCCATCAGCCGGTTTCGGCGGCAGCGGCCATTCGCGTTCCAGGCCGGTGGGGTAGGGCAGTATCGCCAGGTGGTTGAAGCTGCCCGGCTGCTGGGCGGTGTCGGCCACCACCACGCGGGCGTCCACGGCCACGGCGCCATGTTCATCGATGATGACCGGGTTGATGTCCATCTGCCGCAGCTGCGGCAGTGCGCACACCATGTCGCTCACACGTTGCAGCAGGTTTTCCAGCGCAGCCATGTTCACGGCCGGCGCGCCGCGCCATTCCTGCAGCGTTTCGGCCACGCGGGCACGTTGCACCAGGCTGCGCGCCAGAAACTGGTTCAGCGGCGGCAGTTCCATCGCGCGGTCGTTGATCAACTCGATCATCGTGCCGCCGGCACCAAAGGTGATGACGGGGCCGAAGGCCTCGTCGGTGCTGAGCCCGACATACACCTCGCGGCGGTGGCCGGCGCCCGCGGTCGGCTTGACCATGGGTTGCACGGTGACGCCGTTGATGCGAGCGCCGGGCTGGGCGCGGGCCACGGCCTGCAGCATGTCCTGGTAGCGGTCGCGCACCTGCGCGGCGCTGTGCACGTTCAGCACCACGCCCTGCACGTCGCTCTTGTGGGTGACGTCGGGCGAGTCGATCTTCAGCGCCACAGGGTAGCCCAGCTGGCTGGCGATCAACATGGCTTCATTGGCCGTGCGGGCCAGCATGGTGCGCGTCACCGGAATGTGGAAGGCCGCCAGCAGCGACTTGCTTTCCAGTTCGGTCAGCACCTCGCGGCGTTCGGCCAGCACGTTTTCAATCAGCAACCGTGCACCTTCGGTGTCGGGCGCGGGGCCGTGCGACAGCGGCGGAGGCACCTGCTGCAGCAGCTGCTGGTTGCGGTAGAAGCTGGCGATGCTGAAGAACGCGTCCACCGCGGCTTCGGGCGTGCGGAACACCGGCATGCCGTGCGTGGCCAGCAGCGCGCGTGAAGGCTGCGCGCTACGCTCGCCCATCCAGCATCCCAGCACGGGCTTGCCCGAAGGCGTGTAGGCCTGTGCAATCGGTTGTGTCACCGCCATCGTGTCGATGCCGGCCTTGGGGGTGTGGATGAGCACCACGCCGTCGATGCCCGGCGCCTGCAATGCGACCTGCAGGTGTTCCACATACTGCGCGCCGCTGGCGTTTTCGCCCAGGTCGTCCACCTGCGCCACCGTCAGCCCCATGCGGTCGGCCCAGTCGGCCGCCAGCACGGCCGGGCCACCGCCGTTGGTGATGATGGCCAGGTTCTGGCCCACCGGCCGAAAGCGCGAAGCCAGGCACTGTGCGGCCGAGAACAGCTGCGTGAACTGGCGCACGCGCACCACGCCGGCGCGGCGCAGTGCGGCGTCAAACACGTCGTCGGCACCAACGATGGCCGCCGAGTGCGTGAGCGCCACCTGGGCGCCGGCGGGTTTGCGGCCGGCTTTCATCACCACCACCGGCTTGGCGATGGCCGCTGCGCGCAGCGCGCTCATGAAGCGGCGCGGCTGGCGTGTGCCTTCCATGTAGACCAGGATGCTTTGCGTGGCGGCGTCGCCGGCCAGGAAGTCCAGCACCTGCGGCAGGTCCACGGCGGTGTTCGGGCCCAGCGACACCACGGTGGAAAAACCGACGTTGTGCATGCTGGCCCAGTCCAGCATGGCCGATGTGAGGGCGCCGCTTTGCGACACCAGCGCCAGTGCGCCCTGCGCGGCCATAGGGCCCAGGCTGCTGGCGTTCAGGCCCAGCGCAGGGCGCTGCAGGCCCAGCGTGTTGGGCCCCAGCAGATGGATGCCGTACCGTTTGGCCGTTTGCTGCCATTCGGTGCACTGCGCTGCAGGCACGTCGCTGTTCAGCATCACGGCCGCGCGGCAGCGGATGCGGCCCACGATTTCCAGCGCTGCGGTGGCTTCTTCGGCCGGCAATGCGATCAGCGCCAGGTCGGCGCGCGACTGCGCCAGGTCGGCCAGGGTGCCGGTCGTGCCGATGTCCAGCCAGGTCACCAGGCCGCTGTAGGGGCCTGCGCTCAACGCGTCGCGCAGGCACTGCGCTTCGCGCGTGGGCGCCGCGCTGGCGCGGTCGCCGGCAAACACGACGATGGCCTTGGGCGCAAACAGTGGGGTCAGGAAATGGCGGTCCACGGGATGTGTCCAGAAGGTGTTGGTCCGGCGCCAGGCGCTCGCAGCGGTGCGTCGAAAAAGGAGCCTGGGGTTATCCCTAGGATACGGCGAATGGCCGTTCAGTGCTGTGGCCAGGGTCAGCCGCGAGCCCGGGCGCCGTGCAGCAGTGTGCGCTGCAGCACGCCACAGGCGTGATGCGCGTTCAAGCCTTCAGCGTGCCGGTTCCGCGGGTGGCTGCTGCGGCCGGTGCCTGCTGCGCGCGCGGCAGGCCAGCCCACCAAGGCCCAGCAGCCACAAGGCGAGCGCGGCCGGTTCTGGCACGGGTGCGCTGGGCGCCACAGGCAGGCTGGGCAGGCCAGGCAGGCTGGGCAACCCCGCGCCACTGCCGCCCAGGTAGGGCGCGTACGGCGCCAGCGGCTCGGGCGGGCCGGCCCTGAAGGTGTTGTCAGTGCCGCTGCCACCCCATGCCCCCTGGCCAAACGAGCCACTGTCGTCCAGAGCCAGCGGCGGCGGGCCGCCTCCCGGCATCGATGGGAAGGTGGGACCGGCGGCGCCGACGTTTGTAACAGGGTCGGAAACAGCGGCCGTCACTGCCAAGGCGCCGCCCACCAAGGTCAGGGCCTGCAGCCCGGTCCCAGGCAGCGCGCCGCTGCCCGTTCCGGTGCTCGTTCCAGCGCCGGGCGCTTCAAACTGCAGTTCGCCGCCGGCGGGCACTGCCGCGGCGACGCGCGAGCCACCCCCGGCGCCACCAGTGTCGGCGTCTGTGCGTGCGGTGGCCGGCAGGCGTGTGACACGGCTGACGTTGCGGCAGACCGTGGGTACGATGACGCAGTGGGCGCCTTCGCAGT
The DNA here is from genome assembly GCA_043717565.1 of Burkholderiales bacterium. Taxonomy (GTDB): domain Bacteria; phylum Pseudomonadota; class Gammaproteobacteria; order Burkholderiales; family Burkholderiaceae_C; genus Rubrivivax. The sequence continues at coordinate 5,484 of JAYSXE010000321.1, forward strand.
ACACCAGGCCGCGTTCCTCGGCGCCGGCGGGCCAGCGCTGCCGGGTCACCGTGCGGCAAACGCGGCCATTGCCGAAGTGCATGTCGCGCAGTTCTGCGCCGTAGCGGGCAGCGCCGGTGATGTGGCCCCGCCCGATGACGGCAATGTCGTCATAGCGCTGCTCGGCCATGCGCTTTTTCAACGCTGCGCGCGTGGCGGCGGGAATGTCGGTGTAGCGGTCGACCGCGGCGGCCAGTTCACCGCGGTAGGGGTTGGTGCCCGGGCTGTCCCAGGAACACCGCGGCAGGAAGCCGCGCTCGGTTTGGGCCGCCCGGGCCTGCGCAGCGGGGCTGGCGGCCAGTGACAGGACCATGGATGCTGCGAACAAGGCTGTGCCATGGGCGGCCAACCTGGGCACACAGCGCAAAAGGAATCTTGAATGCAAACGGGTGGTGCAGGGGCCGGTACGGCACGGGTCTGGGCTTTTGTGAGTGCCCACACCCGTGCTGACCGTTGAATCTGCTTTGTTTCAAATGATTGCGAATGCTATTGACTTAGGGGGTTGACAAACCCCGGAGTAAGTATGGGAGAGACGGCATTTATTGGCAGATGGCGCAGCCCAGGGGCCGGCCATCAGCAAAAGGCCGATGACCAATCACCAGTGATCAATGACCAATGACCAATGGCCAATGGCCAATGTCCACTGGCGACCGGAAAGGGGCCGCCAGGCTGGCAGCGGCAGGTGGCCGGGGCCTTCGGCCTTGAGCCCTGAGCCGAAGGATTGGGGCGTTGCCTTAGCTCGCGGCGGCTTCCGCGCGGGGGTACAGGCCCCGTTCGCGGGCCATCAGCCGCACCAGGCCCAGCAGGCCGTCCATGTACGGCGTGGCCTGGCCCAGGTGTTGGCCGATTTCGCGCACCGTGCCCAGCAGCGCGTCTATCTCCAGCGGCCGGCCGGCCACCGTGTCCTGCAGCATGCTGGTGCGAAAGCTGCCCAGCTTGCGCGTCACGGCATGGCGGCTTTCGGGTTGCTGGTCGATGCCAACGCCAATGGCCGCGCCGATGGCCTGGGCTTCGCGCATCACCGCGGTCATGAAGCCGCGCGCCAGCGGGTCGTCCAGGATCTGGTCGCTGGTGGCACCGGTCAGCGCCGACACCGGGTTCATGGTCATGTTGCCCCACAACTTGAACCACACGTCGCGCTGGATGTGCGTCGACACCGTCACCGCCACGCCGGCCCGCTGCAGCAGGCCGGCCACCGCCTGCAGTGCGGCTTCGGCAGCCGCGTCACCAGGGCCGGCGGCGCGGCCGATGATCAGGCCGTTGCCGTTGTGGTGCTGCACCACGCCGGGCTCGGGGCAAGAACTGGACAGGTGCACCACACCCCCCAGCACCTGCTGCGCCGGCACCTGGCGCGCGATGCTGCCGCCGGGGTCGGCCGCCTGCAGCTGCAGCCCGGCGCAGGGGTTGCCCGCTGGCACGCCGCCTGCAAAAAACCACCAGGGCACACCGTTCATGGCCGTCAGCACCTGCGTCTGCGGCCCGCACAGCGCCGCAATGGCCGGCGCGGCGGCGGGCAACGATGGCGCCTTCACCGCCACCAGCACCAGGTCTTGCGGGCCCAGCGCGGCGGGGTTGTCGTCGGCTTGCAGCTGCACCGTCGTCTCGCGCCCGTTTTCGCGCAGCCGCAGGCCATGCTGGCGCAGCGCCTGCAGCGTGACACCACGCGCCAGGGCCGACAACTGAACGCTGCCCGCAGGCAGGCGCGAGCCCATCCAGCCGGCCAACACGCCCCCCACGGCACCCAGACCGACGATGCACACCTTCATTTTGTGGTCTCTTCCGTTGCCGCCAAGGCGGCGCAAGCAGGGCCAGCGCGCTGCGGGCCCCCGAGGCATGAAGAATACGGTGGCCGTTGGGCTGGCCCCCGTGGGCGCGGTGGGGTCGGCGCTCAGTCCACGCGGCCGATGCGCCGCACGGCCTGTGTCATCAGCCGCGCGTCGGCGTCCCAGTAGGTCTGGAATTCGGGCGCGTCCAGATACTCGATGGGGCTGCCAGCGCGGTTGATGGTTTGCACCACCTGCGGGTCGGCAGCCACCTTGCGCGCTGCGGCGCGCAGCCGCTGCACGATGTCTTCCGGCGTGCCGGCTTGCGCAAACAGCGCCGACCACTGCACGAAGTTGGCTGCGTAGCCCAGCTGTGTGAGGCTGGGCACGTCGGGCAGTGCGTTCAGCGGTTTGTCGCCCCAGTGGGCCAGCGCGCGCAGCCGGCCGCTCTTGATGTGCGCGGCCACCGTGCTGGGGCCGGTGGACACGGCGTCAACCTGCCCGCCCAGCAGCGCCAGCAGTGCCGGGCCGGCACCGGTGTACGGAATGTGGGTCATGCGAAAGCCCGCGCTGGCCTTCAGCATTTCCATCGGCACGTGCATGGTGCCGTAGTTGCCCGAACTGCCGTAGTTGTAGGCAGCCGGCTGCTTCTTCGCGTCGGCCACAAATTCGGCCAGCGTCTTCCACGGCGCTTCGGCGCGCACCACCAGCACCGTGGGGTCGGCCGTGAAGCGGGCGATGGGCTTGAACTGGTTCAGCGCGAAGCTGGGCTTGCGGCCCAGCAGCGTGTCGGCCTCGGGCAGGATGGAGATGGAAGACAGGCTCAGCAGCAGCGTGTAGCCGTCGGCCGGTGCGCGCGCTGCCAGCCCGATGCCCAGCGCGCCACCGGCGCCCACCTTGTTTTCCACCACCACCGTCTGCCGCAGTTCCTTGCCCAGCGCCTCGGCCACCGGGCGCGCCACAGTGTCGGCCACGCCGCCAGGCGGGAAGGGCACGATCAGCGTGATGGGTTTGTCGGGCCAGCTGGTTTGCGCCTGTGCGGTGCTGGCCCACAGGGCGGACAGGGCCACACAGGTGGCAGTGACAACACCGGCCGCAATGGTGCGGCTGATGGCGCTGCGGCGCGTGGTGTTCATCACAGGTCCTCCTGCACAAAGGGGTTTTCCAGCACGCCAAGGCCGTCGATCTCGATGCGCACCGAGTCGCCGTGCTGCAGCCAGCGCGGCGGGTTCATGCCCATGCCCACACCGGCGGCGGTGCCGGTGGCAATCAGGTCGCCGGGGTGCAGCGTGATGCCGCGCGAGCAGGTCTCCACCAGCGCCGGAATGTCGAAGATCAGGTCGGTGGTGCGCGCGTCCTGGCGCAGTTCACCGTTCACCCAGCAACGCACGCGGGTGTTGCTGCCGTCGAGTTCGTCGGCTGTCACCACCCAGGGGCCCATGGGGCAGAAGGTGTCGAAGCTCTTGCCCAGATGCCACTGCCCGTGGCGCATCTGCACGTCGCGCGCCGTCACGTCGTTGATGATGGTGTAGCCCAGCACATGCTTCATCGCATCGGCACGGCTGATGTTGCGGCCGCCCTGGCCGATGACGATGGTGAGCTCGGCCTCGTAGTCGATCTGCTGCGAGACGCTGCGCAGGAAGCGCACGGCGTCGCCGGGGCCGACCACCGTTTCAGGCACCTTGGAAAACACGATGGGCCAGCTGTCGACGGCCTTGGAGTTGTCCTTGAACACGCTGGCCTGCAGTTCTTGGGCATGCGCGTGGTAGTTGCGGCCCACGCAGAACAGGTTGCGCCGCGGCACCGGGATGGGCGCCAGCAGCTGCACCGCTGACAAGGGCACACGTGCGCTGACGGACGGCCACGGCGCGCCGGCCGCCGCCTTTTCAACCAGCGTCAGCAGACCGCGATGGCGCTCGTCTTCGCTCAGGGCGCTGGTGTCGAAAAGCTCGATCTCGTGCGCGGCTGCGCTGCCGGCTGCGGCCAAACGGCCTGTGCGCCGCTGTCCCTGGTATTGCACGGTGGCCAAGCGCATGGGGTGTCTCCGGTGATGTTTGCCCAAATGCTACCATTCACAACCAATCCATCGAGCCTGCGCTCCGCCCACCGCCATGGACAAGGCCCACCACCTGCGCGAAACCTTGCTGCAGAACCTGCGCTCGCGCACCTGGCGCGCCGGCTACCGCCTGCCGGCAGAGCGAGAGCTGAGCGACACCTTCGGCGTCAGCCGCAGCACTGTGCGCCGTGTGCTGCAAGAGTTCAAGCAGCGTCAGCTCATCACGCAGGCCGTGGGCAGCGGCACCTATGTGTCAGACCAGGTGCAGCAGGCCCTGTCGGCCTGGGCGGCACCGGCCCAGGCGGCGTTGGCGGTCAGCCCGGCCGAGTTGATGAACGCCCGGCTGGTGCTGGAGCCGGCCGTCATCGACCTGTGTGTGGGCAACGCCACCGCCGCCGACTTCGACCGCATGGACGAATGCAACGCCCAAGCCGAAGCGGCAGCCACGCTGGAAGAGTTCGAACGCTGGGACGCGGCGCTGCACGCGGCTATCGCGCAGGCGGCTCACAACGGCTTCATCACCGCCATGTTGCACACCATGAACGAGGTGCGCTCGCAGGACGAATGGGCGGTGCTCAAGCGCCGCAGCGCCACGCCCCAGCGGCGGCGCGAATACGAGGCCGAGCACCGCGCCCTGGTGCAGGCGCTGCGCCAGCGCGACGCCGAGAAGGCGCGCGCCTTGTGCCTGGCGCACCTGGTGCACGTGCGCCAGAACATGCTGGGTCATTGAACGGCCCGGGCCGGCCCTTCGGCAGCCCTCAGGGCTGCTGCGCATGGACAGTTCAGTCCGCCGCCGCTAGAGTGCAAAGCTTCACGTCCACATAATACCAATTCGGCCCAATTTCGGGCTGACCGGCGGAGACACCAGCGATGCAGACCCCCCTTTCCTTGTCCGCCTTCTGGCCCCTCGGCCCACTTGGTCCCCTGGGCCGTGCGGCCCGCTGCTGTGCAGCCGGCCTGGTCGCGGCTTTGATGGCGGGCGCCGCCTTGGCGCAGGACTACCCCAGCCGGCCGGTGCGCATCATCGTGCCCTTTGCCCCTGGCGGTTCTGCCGACGTGTTCGGCCGCGCCATCGCGCAGCGGCTGCAGGAAAGCACCGGCCAGAACTTCATCGTCGACAACCGCCCGGGCGGCGGGTCGGTCATCGGCACCGACGCCGTCGCCAAGGCCGCGCCCGACGGCTACACGCTGCTGCTGATGAGCAACACGCACACCGTCAACGAGTCGTTGATCACCAACAAGCCCTTTGTGCTGACGCGGGACTTCGTGCCGGTGGCGCCCATCAGCTATTCCGACCTGGTGCTGGTCACGCACCCTGCGGTGCCCGTGCGCTCGCTGGCTGAATTGGTCAAGGCCGCCAAGGCGCGGCCGGGCAAGCTGTCCTATGCGTCTTCGGGGCCGGGCACGCCGTACCACATGGCCGGTGAACTCTTCAAGGCCATGGCGGGCATCTCGGTGGTGCACATCCCGTACCGCGGCAGCGCCGGCGCGCGTTCTGACGTGCTGGGGGGCCAGCTTGAAATGATGTTCGACGCCATTCCCACGATGGCCGAGCAGGTCAAGGCCGGCAAAGTGCGCGCCATCGCCACCACCGGCAAGGTGCGCTCGTCGGTGCTGCCCGACGTGCCCACCATGAACGAGGCCGGCGTGCCGGGTTATGAAGCCACCCTCTGGCTCGGCCTGATGGCGCCCAAGGGCACGCCGCCGGCCGTCATCAACAAGCTCAACGCCGAAGTCAACAAGATCACCAACAACCCCGACGTGCGCCGCGCCTGGGCGGGGCAAGGCACCACGGCCATGAGCATGGGCGTGGACGAGTTCAGCCGCTACCTGCAGGATGACATCACCAAGTGGGCGCGCATCGTGAAGATCTCGGGTGCCACCGCCGAATAGGCCAGCAGCGCCGGTACCCACGCCATGGCCGACACCATGATGTTGTGCGTCAACGGCCAGCACCACCGGGTGCCTGACCGGCCGCAGGTGCGGCTGCTGGACGTGCTGCAGGACGAACTGGGCATCAGCGACGCCCGCTTCGGCTGCGGCGAGGGCGCCTGTGGCGCCTGCCACGTGTTGCTGAACGGCCGCTCGGTGCCCGCCTGCGACACCCCGCTGTGGGCGTGCCACGGCCACGACATCACCACGGCCCGGGCGCTGCCCGCGCCGTTGCTGGACGCGTTTGTCGCCGAGCAGGCGGCGCAATGCGGCTACTGCAGCGCAGGCATGCTGGTGGCCGCCGCTGCGTTGTTGCGCCGCTGCGCGCAGCCCACCGAAGGCCAGGTGCGCGCAGCGCTTGAAGGGCACCTGTGCCGCTGCGGTGCCCACAACCGCATCGTGCGCGCGGTGCTTCGCGCGGCCGCTTGCGGCGCGGAGCTGCACGGCAGCGCCGGCGCCGCCCAGCCGTGAACGCGCATCCGCAGGCCCAGCGGGTGCACTGGCAGGCCGATGGCCGTGCCCAGGTGCGCACGGGCAAGGTGGAAATCGGGCAAGGCATTCGCACCGCCATGGCCCAAATCGCCGCCGACGCGCTGGGTGTGCCGATGGCGCAGATCGAACTTGCGCCAGTCAGCACCGACCACAGCCCCGATGACGGTGTCACCTCGGGCAGCCTGTCGGTGCAGCAAGCGGGCCTGGCCTTGCGGCAGGCCTGCCTGGCACTTCGGTCGGGCGCTCTGGCCGCCCCGGCCGCCTGCGGGCCGACGGACGGTTCGGTGCTCGGCCAGTCGGTGCCCAGGCTGGACCTGCCCACCAAGCTTCGTGGCGGCGGGTTCATCCACGACCTGAAGCCGGCCGACGCACCGCTGCTGCACGGCCGCGTGCTGCACCCGCCGCGCCTGGCTGCGCGATTGCTGGGTTTCAATGCGGCGGCCGTGGAGACCTTGCCGGGCGTGGTGCGCGTGCTGCACAGTGGCAACCTGTTGGGCGTGGTGGCCATGCGCTCGGCGCAGGCCGACGCTGCCTGCGCCGCACTGCAGGCCAGCGTCCGTTGGCAGGTGCCGCCCGATGCCGCCGAAGAGGCCGATGACCTTCAACAGCTGCCCAGCACCGTGCGCAGCGTGACGGCGCCGGGGCTTGAAGCCGCGGCAGCCGCGGCCGGGCATGATGAAACCACCCCGCTGCGGGCTGGCGAGCAACACGCCCTGGCCCGCACCCTGGGCGCCCGCTACACCAAGCCCTGGATCGCCCACGCGTCCATCGCGCCTTCGTGTGCGCTGGCGCTGTGGGCGCACGGGCGCCTGCTGGTCGACACCCACAGCCAGGGCATCTTCAACCTGCGCCGCGACCTGGCGCTGGCCTTCGCGCTGGAAGAGGCCAGCGTGTGCGTGCAGCACCAGGACGGTGCCGGCTGCTACGGCCACAACGGCGCCGACGACGTGGCCTTTGACGCCGCCTGGCTGGCGCAGTCCGTGCCCGGGCAGCGCGTGCGCGTGTTGTGGAACCGTGCCGACGAGCTGAGCCACGCGCCCTTCGGCCCGGCCATGGTGATGGAACTGCAGGCCACGGTGGACGCACAAGGCCACATCACCCGCTGGCGGCACGACCTGTGGAGCCCCGGCCACAGCCGCCGCCCGGGCCGTGACGCGGTGCCCGCCCTGCTGGGGGCCTGGCAGGTGGCCGGCGCACCGGCGCCCACGCCGTCGATCGACATGCCTCTGGCCAGCGGGGGCGGCGCCGAACGCAACGCCGTGCCCGGCTATGACGTACCGGACGTGCAGGTGCACTGCCACAGCGTGCGCACGCAGCGGCGCAGCTCGGCGCTGCGCAGCCTGGGCGCGTTTGGCAATGTGTTTGCCATTGAAAGCTTCATGGACGAGATTGCGCAGGCCACGGGCGCTTGCCCGCTGGCGCTGCGCCGGCAGCACCTGCAGCACGACCCGCGTGCGCTGGCCGTGCTGGAAGCCGCTGCGGCGCGGTCGGGCTATGCCCACCGGCGGCAGCAGGCCCTTGCGCCGGGGCAACGGCAAGAGGGCCTGGGCTGCGGGCTGGCGATGGCGCGTTACAAGGGCACGGGCGCCTGGTGCGCGGTGGTGGCCGAGGTGCAGGCCGGCGCGCAATTGATGGTCACCAGGCTCAGCATCGCGGCCGACCTGGGCCTGGTGGTCAACCCCGACGGCGCTGCCCACCAGCTGGAAGGCGGCGCCATTCAGGCCACCAGCTGGGCGCTGAAAGAAGCGGCCCGGCCCGCCCACGAAGGCTGGGCCGACTACCCCATCCTGCGCTTTTCCGAAGTGCCGGCCGTGGATGTGCTGTTGATGGCGTCGGCACAGCCTTCGTTGGGTGCGGGTGAAGCCTCGATGGGCCCGACGGCAGCAGCCATTGCCAACGCCTTGTTCGACGCGTTGGGCCTGCGCGTGCGCAGCCTGCCGCTGACCCCTGAACGCATCATCGCTGCGATGCATGCACCCGACCTTGAAAAGGAAACCCCGTGACTGTTCTTCATCTGTTGTGTGCCGGTGCCGCGCAAGGCGTGGTCAAGGCCCTGCAAGACCGCTTCCGGGCGCAGACGGGCGCCGACATCCAGGCCCGCTTCGGCGCCGTCGGTGCGATGAAAGAGGCCCTGCTGGCCGGTGAACCTTGCGACGTGCTGGTGCTGTCGCAGGCCTTGGTCGACGGCCTGGTGGCTGAAGGCCGGCTGGTGGGCGGCAGCCGCGCGCTGCTGGGCCGTGTGCGCACTGGCGTGGCCGTGCGCAGCGGCACGCCCTGGCCCGGGGTGGCCACGGCCGAAGGCCTGAAAGCGGCCCTGCTGGCGGCCACCGGCGTGTACTTTCCAGACCCCGTGCGCGCCACGGCCGGCATCCACTTTGCCAAGGTGTTGCGTGAACTCGGGGTCTACGACGCCCTGGAGGCCCGCTTCAAGACCTTTCCCAATGGTGCGACGGCCATGCGCGAGATGGCGGCGTCAGCCGAAACCAACCCCATCGGCTGCACCCAGGTCACCGAGATCCGCTACACGCCGGGCGTTGAACTGGTGGGGCTGCTGCCGCCGCAGTTCGAACTGGCCACGCCCTACATGGCGGCCAGCACCGGCCACAGCGCGCAGCCTGCACTGGCGCAGCAGTTCATCGCGCTGATGGCCGGCGCCGACGCGCTGGCCTTGCGCACCGCAGGCGGCTTCGAGAACTGATGCCCCAGCGAACAACCATGCCCATCACCCGATTTCCCCAAGCCCTGCGCAGCGCTGCTGCCGCGTGGCTGGCCCTGGGCTGCGCGGCGGCCGTGGCGCAGGAATACCCCAGCCGGCCCATCCGCATCGTGGTGCCCTTTTCGCCCGGTGGCGCGGTGGACGGGCCCACGCGCGTGGTGGCGCAGGAACTGTCCAAGCGGCTGAAACAGCAGGTCAACATCGAGAACAAGCCGGGTGCTGGCGCCACCATCGGCAGCGCTGAAGTGGCCAAGGCCGCGCCCGACGGCTACACGCTGCTGCTGGCATCGCAGACCAACGCCATCAGCGCCACGCTGTACCCGAAGCTGCCTTTTTCGCCAATTGACGACTTCGTCGGCATTTCGCTGCTGGGCCGCGAACCGGGCGTGCTGGTGGTGCACCCGGCCACGCCGTTCCGGAGCGTGGCCGACCTGATAGCGGCTGCCAGGGCGCGGCCGGGCGAGTTGAACTACGCCAGTTCGGGCAACGGCAGCGGCCAGCACCTGTTCATGGCACAGATGGCAGCGCAGGCCGGCATCAAGCTCACGCACGTGCCCTACCGCGGCAGCGGACAGGCCACCACCGACTTGCTGGCCGGCACCGTGCCCATGTCCATGCCCGGCACCGCCGGCATGGTGGCGCACATCAGGGCCGGCAAGCTGCGCGCACTGGCCACCAGCGGCAGCAGCCGTTCGGCGCAACTGCCCGACGTGCCCACGCTGGCCGAAAGCGGCCTGCCTGGGTATGCCGCCTATGTGTGGATGGGCCTGCTGGCACCGAAAGGCACACCCGCTGGCATCATCGAGCGCCTGCACCGCGAGCTGAAGATGGTGCTGGCAACGCCCGAGGTCAAGACCTACTTTGCCGAGGCCGGAATTGAAGTGCTGGGCTCGAGACCGGCCGAGATGGACGCCTACTTCCGAGAAGAACGCGAGCTCTGGGCGCGGGTCATCAAGGACTCTGGCGCGAAAATAGATTGAGCCCCCGCAGCGCCTTCAGCGCCTCCCGCCAAGGGGGGCGCCGCTGGTGGCCCGGCAAAGCCGGTTCCACGGCGGCCGCTGGGTTCAGGCATCGCACCGCATGCGATGGCGCCCGCACCGACACCTCCACACTTTCACCGGAACTCTTATGACTACCGTGACCGGCCAAGAACACTGGACCACCAAGAAAACCGCCGACGGCGATGTGAAGCTTTTCCTGTGGGAAAAGTTTGTCGACAGCCCTGAAGGCAAGCCGGCCGTGCTGTTCGTGCATGGCTCGTCGATGGCCAGCCAGCCTACGTTTGACCTGACGGTGCCCGGGCGGCCCGACAGCAGCGTGATGGACTGGTTCGCCAAACAGGGCTTCGTGTGCTGGTGCGTTGACATGGAAGGTTATGGCCGCAGCGCCAAGCACCGCGACATCTATTGCGACATCGCCAACGGCGCCGCCGACCTGGCCGCGGCCACCGACTACATTGCCGCCACGCGCAGTGCCAAGCGCTTTTTGACCTACGGCATCAGCAGCGGCGCGCTGCGCGCCGCGTTGTTTGCGCAGAACCACCCCGAACGCGTGGCGCGGCTGGCTCTGGACGCCTTTGTGTGGACCGGTGAAGGTGCGCCCACGCTGGTGCAGCGGCGCAAGAAGCTGCCCGAATTCATGGCCACCAAGCGCCGGCCCATCGACCGCGCCTTCGTGCGCAGCATCTTCTCGCGCGACCATGCCGACTGCGCCGACGCCGCGACGGTGGAAGCCTTTGCCGACGCGATACTGGCGCTGGACGACAGCATGCCCAACGGCACCTACATCGACATGTGCAGCAAGCTGCCGGTGGTGGACCCGCTGAAGATCACCATGCCCACCGTGGTGCTGCGCGGCCAGTTCGACGGCATCGCTGGCGTCGACGACCTGCTGCAGTTCTTCAAGCTGCTGCCCCACCCCGACAAGCAGTTCACCGTGCTCAACGGCATCAGCCACGCCAGCTTCCAACAGAAGAACTACAAGATGGTGTACCAGATCCTGCATGCCTACTTCACGCAGCCGGCGCCGGCCTACACCGACTATTCGACAGCGCCGCACTGAGTGCGGCACTGCCTGACCAACCCGGCGCTGCCCGGCACACCGGAGCATTTCACGTCGGCGTTGGGAGGCGCTTCGGTCACGGTGAAGGTGCTGCCGCCTTGGGACACGGCCGCGTTCTGAACAGCGCCCCGGCCGCTGGCATGCGGCCTGTCGGGCTCACCGTTTGGCTGGGGCAGAATCTGAAACCATGAAACCAGAAGTCTGGGCTGCTGCAGCCACCGGGGCAGCGCTCAGCCTGGGCCTGATCGTCGCCATCGGCGCGCAAAACGCCTTCGTGCTGCGCCAGGGCCTGCGCCGCGAACACGTGGGCGCCATCGTGGCCTTCTGCGCCGCCAGTGACGCACTGTTGATGTTTGCGGGCGTGGCCGGCCTGGGCCGTGTGCTGGGCGACAGCCCGCGGCTGGCCTGGGTGCTGACCGCCGGCGGCGTGGTCTTCCTGCTGGTCTACGGGCTGCGCGCCTTGAACCGTGCGCGGCAGCCGGGGTCGATGGCGGCGGCGCAGGGCGCGGGCAGCATCAGCCTGCAGGCGGCACTGGCGCAGGCGGCGGCATTCACCTACCTGAACCCCCACGTGTACCTGGACACGGTGCTGCTGGTGGGCAGCGTGGGTGCGCAGTACCGCAACGGTGTGCAGTGGTGGTTTGCGGCCGGCGCTGCGCTGTCCAGCGTGCTGTGGTTCAGCGCGCTGGGTTATGGCGCTCGGCTGCTGGCGCCGGTGTTTGCCAAGCCCCGCGCCTGGCAGGTGCTGGACGGCCTGATCGGCCTGACGATGCTGGTGCTGGCCGGGCTGCTGGCCAGGCGGCTTTGAAAACGGATTCGACACCCCCCGGTGGCTTGCCACAGGCTGCGGCCGGTAACGGGGGCCACTGGGGTGCCGAGCGCGGCTGACCGGCCCTGCCCACCCCGCGGGCAGGCCTGCGCGCCTAGTCGCCAGCCAGCAGCTTTCGGTAACCGTCGCCACCCAGCTTGCGCAGCGTGGCGATGTTCTTTTCGAAGATGGCTTCGGGATCAGGAAACGCCGCCACCGCGCGGCTGACGCTCTTTTCGCGCAGCAGATGCAGTGCCGGGTAGGGCGAGCGGTTCGTGTTGTTCGACAGGTCGGCCGCGCGTGTGCCGGCAAAGCGGAACTGCGGGTGAAAGGGCGCCACCTGCAGCATGCCTTCCAGCCCCAGTTCAGCCACTGCGGCTTCCACCACCTGCTGAAAGCGGTTGAAGTGGTCGAAGTCTTGCAGCACCAGCGGGTGCACCAGCAGCGTGGTGTCGGTCTCGCTTGCCGGCGTGTTGGCCAGGTGCTGCAGTTCCTTCAGCAAGGCCTGCAGCAGGGCTTCGGGCGTGGTGGCGGCACACGCCACCCAGCGGACTTGGCCCTTGCTGTGCACGGCCTTCGCAAAGGGGCACAGGTTCAGGCCGATCACGGCGTGCTGCAGCCAGCGCTGCATCGCGGGCAAGGTGTCGGCAGGAATCTGGGCTTTGCGCATGCGGCATTTTCAGGCACGCGCTGCATGGTGCGGCGTCGGCGCGCTCGGGCCGGGGCCTGTTCGATCAGCCCAGGCGGTAGAGGGTGCGATCGTCGCGCACGGGCTCGTCGTCGTAGACATGGCGCAGCACGCCCTGACGCATCCACTGGGCGGCCCACTGGGTGGCGGTGTCGCGGGCGATGCCTTTTCGCGCCACCATCCAGTTCACCAGTTCCCTGCCGGTGACGCAGCCGCTGTGCATCAGCAGGCCCCGCGCATGCGGCCGCCACCGAGGGCCCTGCGCACTGCGCAGCGCGGCAGCCAGCTGGGCGTCGGCCTCGACGTTGACCTTGGGGCTCTGGTGGTGGCACAGGCGGTAGAACAGCGAGTCGTCCTTGAAGTCGTGTTCGTGCACCACGTGCTGGATCATGCCCAGCGCCATCAGTTGCCGGCCCAGGCGCACCGCGCCGGCACGGTCCAGGTTCCGGTGCCGCGCCAGCCAGTCCACGGCCTCGCTGCCGACGAAACAGTCGGCATGGGTGCGCAGGCCGTGTGTGCGGGTTCGAATCTTCAGGCCATCGGGCGACCGCATCAACTGCCACAGCGCGCGGGCCTGGGCATTCAGCGCCAGCGCGTCCACCGGCGGCGCAGATGCCCTGCACGCCGGGGCCGGGCCGGCATCTGAATCGGTATCGGCCGCCACTGCCTGCGACCGCCCCAGCCAGCCGATGAAGTCTTCAATGGACAGCGGCTTGGCGAACAGGTAGCCCTGTGCGTACTGCACGCCGCGTTCGCGCAGGTAGTCCCATTGGGCCTGGGTTTCCACGCCTTCGGCGATCAACTGCACGTGCAACTGGCTGGCCAGCGCGATGATGGCGTCCAGCACCGGCCGCTTCAGCGTGTGCTGGTCGATGGTGCGCACGAAGGCGCGGTCGATCTTGATGCGGTCCACGCGCAGTTGTTCCAGCGTGGCCAGGCTGCTCTGGCCGGTGCCGAAGTCGTCGATGGCGATGCGCCAGCCAGCATGTTGCAGTGCGTCCAGCGCGGTGCGCGTGGCGTTGTCGACGAAATCGCGTTCGGTCAGTTCCAGCAGCACCTGGTGGCGCGGCAAGGTGTCGTTGTTGAAGATCTCTTCCAGGCGTTGGGCAAATCCGGGCTGGCACAGCTGTTGCGGCGTGACGTTGAAAGAGAAATACAGCCCCGGCTGCTGCCGCGCCAGTTGTGCCAGGCGCTGCGCCGCGCGCACCATCACCAGGTCTGACATGCCCACGATCAGCCCCGTGCGCTCGGCCTCTTCGATGAATTCAAAAGGTGACAGCACACCCCGCTGGGGGTGGTGCCAGCGCATCAGCACCTCGCCGCCGACGCAGCGGCCGGTGCTCAGGTCGACGATGGGCTGCACATGGGGTTCGAACTGCCGTTTGCGCAAACCGACGCTGATGCGGTTCACCAGCCGGGCCCGCCGCACCGCCAGGCGCCAGACCAGCAGCGTCACCAGGCTGGTGATGGCCGTGGTGACCAGCAGAGCCACGGCCGCGTGGCGCAACGCGCCCGTGGCCAGGTCGCCCGGCAGCATGTCCACAGCCACTGCGATGCCGTGGCGCGGTGACTCGGCCAGGGCCTGCACAGCGGGTCCATCACGGCCCCAGACCGGGCTGCCCCGCATGCTGGATGCGCTGGCCAGTGTGCCCAGCAGCTGTTCGCTGCCCGACTTCAACATCACGTTGTGCGGCAGCACGCCGTCGCGTCGGAGCGCGACCGCCCCTTCAAACACACGGTCGTCCAGGCTGGCCACCGCCAGCCATGCCGGGCCTTCGGCACCACCAAAAGACTTGGCCGCCAACAACCGCGGTGACCCGGCCATGCCGCTGGTGATGGTCAGCCCGCTGCCCGGGTGCAGCAGTGCCTGTTGCGTGCCTTCAGGGCCGGTGGGCGTGCAGGTGAAGTCAGCACCGGGCTCGTGTTGTGAAAAACGCCGCACAAAAACCGAAGACAGGCTGGCGTCCACCAGCTTTCTGACCTGTTCCTGGCCGCAGCCGCTGTTCACTTCGGGGGCCCCCAGCGCCTGCATCTCGTTGGCCACCAGGTCCAGCCGCGCCTCCACCGTGGCCAGGGTGGCCCTGGCAGTTTGGAGCGCGGCTTCGGTCTGCGTCAGCCACAGCTGCAGCGTGGTGGCCGCCACGGCAGCGGCGCTGATGCCCATCCACAGCAGGCCCAGGCGCCACGCGCCCAGGGACAGCTTGCGCCGGCGCTCGGGTGCTGCCTTGTCGCGCAGCGTGAACGCGCGCCAACGGACCGACCAACGGCGGGGCCGCCCAAGGCCGAGGCCAAGGCTCGAGTCCGGCTCGGTGGCAGCCGCAGGGTTCAACAGGGTCGAGTCCAAGCCCGGGTTTTCGGCCGTTAGGTCGCAAGCTGTAGCCGCCTGGGCGGCAGCGCCAGGGTAGGCCGGCTGCAGCGGCCACCCGGCCGGGCCTTTCTGGGCGCAGCCGGCGGCCGGTTTTCAGGGTCTGACGGCTGGCGTTTCCAGCGGCAGGCCCGCCGCACGTTCGCGCAACCACAGTTCCAGCGCCACCCATTCGTCGGCACCGTAGGCAAAAGCTTCGGCGCGCACGCCACTCATGCAACCGCGCAGGCGGCGCTGCAGCGAACCCAGGCCCTGCCATTCCAGCCGGTACAGCGGGTAGCCGGTGGCGTGGGCCTGCGGAATGCTGCTGCCGGCCAGCCGCCGGCCTGCCTGCTGGTCGTGACACTGTGCACAGCTCAGCTGCAGCTGGCCCAGCGGCTGCTGCCACAGCCGCTGCCCCCGCTGCGTCGCGGGCCGCAGCCGCGGGTCTTCGACAAGGGCCAGCGGCAGGCCGCGGGACTGGTGGGCGACAAAGGACTCCAGTTCCAGCAAGGGCGTGCTTTCCATAGCCCACGGCGCCTGCGCCTGGTGCCGCTGGCGGCACAGGTTGATGCGGCCCGCCAGCGTGACCGGTTTGCCCAGCGCCGCATCAAAGGCCGGGTAGTGTGTGGCCGCGCCACGCAGGCTCTTCGGGGCGTGGCAGGCCTTGCAATGGGCTGCGAACAGCTGTTGCCCGCCTTGCACCCACAGCATGCCGGGGTTGAGGCTGTCGTCGCGCTGCAGCGCCTGGGTGGCGCTGCTCATGAATTCAAAGCCCGACTGGCGGGCCGCCTGGGGCGCGGGCGTGGCGGGGGTGGCCGGCGCCGGCCCACCGTGGCAGCCCACGGCGCCCACCAGCCACAGCCCGGCCAGGGCCGCGGCGATGAACCTGCCCACCCGGGCTGCCACTGGGCCCGCCGTCTGCAGCGCGCGGGGGCGCATCAGGTGGCCTGGATGGAAGCCTGCATCTCGTGCGTGATGCCGCCGTCGGCCACCCAGCGCACCGTCAGCACGCCGCTGCCCGGCACGCGCAGCCAGAACGACACATAGGGGTTGGCCGAAACAGCGGCGTGGAACTCGGCGCTGAACACGGTCTGGCCCTCGAAGCGGGCCACCACGTGGCGCAGCAGGTCACGCGGCTGCATGGCGCCGTCGGCGCCGCGCCGGTACCCGGTCTCCATGGGGTGCGCGGCCGTGGCGCGGATTTCCACCACCTCGCCGACGCGTGCCTTCGGGGGTGCAATCAACAAGGCGCGCAGCGTCATGCGGGGCCCACCTTCAGCCGCCTTCCACGCAGGCGGCCAGCGTCACGACGACGTCCACGCTGCGCTGCCAAAAGCTGCCGTCTTGCAGTTCGGCCACGGCGACGACGCGCTGGCTGGTGGCCAGGCGCATGCGCGTGGCCACCTCGGCGCGGCCGCTGAGCAATGACAGCTGGAACACCGCCACCTCGGCCTGCGGGTTGCGTTCAGTGAACAGGGCGATGCGGCGCACATGGTCGGCAGCCGTCATGGCGCTGTCCACCCGCACCGCCACGGGCACGGTGTTGCCGTTTTCCACCAGCGGCGCAATGTCCAGTTGCACACGGCCGTTGCTGACGGTGCGGCCGCCGGTGAAGGCGGCCACGGCCCGCGGCAAGGCAGAGGGGTCGCCGCTGAGCTGCGCCGAAGCGTGCGGCCAGCAGGCCAGCGCGGCGCCGGCCACCAGTACTTCGCGCCGGTTCGTGCCGCCAGTGCCGACGGTGCCGCCAGTGCCGACGGTGTTGCGCGGGCTGCGGCCGCCCATCAGCGCAGCGCTTTCAGAAAGGCCACCACGTCTTCCACCTGCTGCGCGTCCAGCACCGGTTTGCTGCGCCAGGCGCGGCCGACATGGGCCGCTGCGTCGTCGGGCAGTTGGGCGGGGTGGAAGCTGGGCATCAGGCTGCCGGGGTTCAGCCGCCGCGCATCGGCCACGCGCAGGCGCAGCTGCGCTTCGGTCCAGCGGCTGCCGGCGCCGCTGAGGCTGGTGGACAGGTTGCCCTGCGCCGGCTGTTCAGGGAAAGGGCCGCTGTGGCACAGCAGGCACAGCCCGGTCTGCCGGCTGGCCACGATGTCGCGGCCGCGCTGGGCGTCGCCCGGCTGGCTGGTCAGCGGGGTGGGCATGCCGTCACCAACCAGCGTGTGTGCGCGGCCTGGCGCCGCGGCCAGCGACGCCAGGCCCAGCACCAGCACACCCACGCCCGCCGGCCTGTGGGGCCGAGGCGTGGAACGCGGCAGGCTCGGCACCCGCTCAGGCCTTCAGGCTGTGGTGCTTCAGCGGCAGGTCACGGATGCGCTTGCCCGTGGCGGCAAAGATGGCGTTCAGCACCGCCGGTGCCGCCACCGCGATGGTGGGCTCGCCCACGCCGCCCCAGAAGCCGCCGCTGCCCATGATGACGGTTTCCACCTTGGGCATCTGGGCCATCATCAACGACGGGTAGGTGTCGAAGTTCTTCTGCTCGATGGCACCGTCTTTCACCGTGCATTCGCTGAACAGCGCCGCCCCAAGGCCGTAGACGAAAGAGCCTTCGACCTGCGCCTCGATCTGCTGCGGGTTGACGGCGTAGCCAGGGTCGGTGGCGGCCACGATGCGGTGGATGGTGAGGGCACCGTCACGGCTGACGCTGACTTCGGCGCAGGCCGCCACATAACTGCCGAAGCCGTGGGTCTGACACAGGCCGCGGAACACCTTCTGGCCCTTCACGTCGGGCGCTGGCGCGCCCCAGCCGGCGCGCTGGGCCGCGGCTTCCAGCACGGCTAAATGCTTGGGGTGGTTCTTCATCAGGCCGCGCCGGAATTCCAGCGGGTCCTTGCCCGTGGCGTGCGCCATCTCGTCGATGAAACATTCCATGTACACCGCGTTCTGGTTCAGGTTCACGCCGCGCCAGAAGCCGGGTGGTACATGCGGGTTGCGCATGGCGTGGTCGATCAGCAGGGCCGGGAAGCTGTAGCCGATCATGGCTTCGCCGCCACCGTTGTTCAGGCCCTGGAACACCACCGGGTCTTTGCCGTCGCGCACGTTCTGCGGAAAGATGCCGGCCAAGATGCTCTGGCCCGAGATGCGCATGTGCAGCCCGGTGACGTTGCCCTGTGCGTCCAGCCCCGCCGTCATCTTGCACTGCGTGATGGGGTGGTACAGGCCGTGCGTCATGTCTTCTTCGCGCGTCCACAGCAGCTTGACGGGCGTGCCGGGCATTTCCTTGGCAATGGCTACAGCCTGGCGCACCCAGTCGTGCACGGCGCCGCGGCGGCCGAAACCGCCGCCCAGGTGGATCTTGTACACCTCGCACTGCGCCGGCGGCAGGCCCGCGGCCTCGGCAGCGGCCGCCAGTGCGGCTTCACCGTTTTGCGTGGGTGTCCAGACCTCGCAGCGCTCGGCGGTCCAGCGCGCTGTGGCGTTCATGGGTTCCATGGTGGCGTGGTTCTGGTGCGGGTAGCTGTACACCGCTTCAACCTTGCGTGCGGCGCCCGCCAGTGCGGCCTTGATGTCGCCGTTGCTGTTGCCCACTGCCGCTGTCTCGGCGTCCAGGCCGGCCTTGATGGTGGCGTTGATGGCTGCTTGCTGCGCGTTGGCGTGCGGCCCCAGGTCCCAGTCGATCGGCAGTGCCTGCACCGCCTTGTTGGCGCGCCACCAGGTGTCGGCGATGACGGCCACGGCGTTGTCGCCCACCCGCACCACCTTCTTCACGCCGGGCATGCCCGCCACCTTGGCCGCATCAAAGCCACGCACTTTGCCGCCGAACACGGGGCAGGCGCGGATGGACGCGTTCAGCATGCCGGGCAGTTGCAGGTCGGCGCCGTAGATTTGCTTGCCGTTGGTCTTGTCCGCCGTGTCCAGGCGCGCCATGCGCTTGCCCACCAGCGTCCAGTCCTTCGGGTCCTTCAGCTTCACGTCGGTGGGCACCGCCAGCTTGCCGGCGGCGGCGGTCACCTTGCCATAGGTGGTGCGGCGGCCCGATGCCGTGTGGCTGATGACACCTGCAGCAGCGCTGCATTCGGCAGCCGGCACCTTCCATTCGTCGGCCGCAGCCTGCACCAGCATCATGCGCGCGGCAGCACCGCCCTTGCGCACGTAGTCCTGGCTTTCGCGTATGCCGCGGCTGCCGCCGGTGCTGTAGTTGCCCCACACACGCTTGCGCGCCAGGTTGGCGCCGGGCGTGGGGTATTCGGTGCTGACGCGCGCCCAGTCGCATTCCAGCTCTTCGGCCACCATCTGCGCCAGGCCCGTCAGCGTGCCCTGGCCCATTTCGCTGCGCGCGATGCGGATGATGACTTTTTCGTCCGGCTGCACCACCACCCAGGCATTCACCTCGGGTGGAACGCCCTGCGCGGCGGCTTCGGTGGCAAAGCCGAACACCAGCGAGCCGGCGGCGGCCGACAGGCCCGCGGCACCCACTGCGGTGGTGCCCAGAAATTCACGGCGGTTCAGTGTGGTGCTCATTTCAGGCGCTCCGCACAACGTGAACGATGTCCAGCCCGGCCGACTTGATCTCGCCCGAGGCCTGCTTGATGGCCGCTCGCACGCGGTTGTAGGTGCCGCAGCGGCAGATGTTGGTGATGTTGGCGTCGATGTCGGCGTCGGTGGGGCGGGGCTTGCTTTTCAGCAGCGCGGCGGCGGCCATCAGCATGCCGCTCTGGCAATAACCGCATTGCGGCACGTCATTGGCGACCCAGGCTTTTTGCAACGCATGGCTGCTGTCTGGCGACAGGCCTTCGATGGTGGTGATCTTCTGGCGGGGTTGGACGGCCGACACCGGCAGCACGCAGCTGCGCACGGGCGCACCGTCAATGTGCACGGTGCAGGAACCGCATTGCGCCACACCGCAACCGTATTTGGTGCCGGTCAGGCCCAGCTGTTCGCGCAGCACCCACAGCAGCGGGGTGTCGGATTCGGCGTTGTGCTCGCGCACCTGGCCGTTGACATTCAAACTGGGCATGTCCGGGTTCTCCTGGTTGGGAAGGGTTACCAATTGACGGCATCTTGCAGATGGTTACTCTAGCGGCGGTTGTCAATTTCGCAAGGAGAAAGACCCCATGGGCAGGACTGTGGAATTCAAGCGCCCCGACGGTGGCGGGCTCAGCGGCTACCTGGGTGAACCCGCCCAGGGTTTGGGCGCACCTGGTGTGGTGGTGATCCAGGAATGGTGGGGCCTGAACGACCAGATTCGCGGCGTGGCCGACCGCTTTGCCAAGGCCGGCTTTTGCGCGCTGGTGCCCGACCTGTACCGCGGCAAAAGCACGCTGAAGGCCGAAGAGGCGCACCACCTGATGAGCAACCTGAACTTCGGCGACGCCGCCAGCCAGGACCTGCGCGGCGCGCTGCAATTCTTGAAGGCGGCCGGTAGCCGGAAGGCCGGCGTCACCGGCTTTTGCATGGGCGGTGCGCTGACGGTGCTGTCCACTGTGATGGCACCCGAGTGCGACGCTGCTGTCAGCTACTACGGCTACCCGCCGCTGGAGTTTGTGGACGCCAGCAAGATCAAGGCACCGTTGATGGGCCACTGGGCCCTGCACGACAATCCATTTCCGATTGCCGGCGTGGACGAATTGCGCCGCAAGCTGGAGGCGGCCGGTGTGCAGCCGCAGTTCCATTGCTACGACGCCATGCATGCCTTCTGCAATGAAACGCAGGTGGGCGCGGGCAAGCTGCTGCCGGTGCTGGAATACAACCCGGAGCTGGCCGAACTGGCCTGGGAACGCACGCTGGGCTTTTTCAACCAGCACCTGCGCTGACGCTGCTTCAACCCCGGCGCGGCGCCAGCGTGTGCAGCACCGGCAGCGCTTCGTGCGCCCAGGCCGGCTGCGGCAGGCCCAGCAGCAGCGCGGCGCAGCAAGCGCCCATGGCGGCGCTGGTCTGGATGCCGTAGCCGCCCTGCGCGGCCAGCCAGAAGAACCCCGCCGCATGCGGTGTATGGCCGGGCTCGAAGCCGCCGACCAGGTCGCCGTCGGCCACGAAGCTGCGCAGGCCGGCCCAGGTGCGGCGCGGCCTGCGGATGCGCAACGTGGTGGCTTCTTCAATGCGCGCGATGCCGGTGGCGATGTCCAGTTCCTCGGGCACCACGTCGTGCGGCGGCACCGGGTCCGCGTTGGCGGGTGAACCCAGCAGCAGGCCGGCTTCGGGCTTGAAGTAGAAGCCTTCGTCGACGTCCGCCACGCAGGGCCAGTCTGCGCTGGCCACTCCGGTCGGGCCTTCAAACACAAAAGCCGAGCGGCGGCACGGTTGCAGTCCGATGGCGGGCACGCCGGCGCGGGCGGCCAGTTCGTCGGCCCAGGCGCCCGCGGCATTCACCACATGGCGGGCGAGCACGGTACGGGCGCGGGTGGTCAGGAGCCACCGTGCGGGGGTGGTGCCTTCGCCGCTGCCGCTGCGTTCAATTGGGTCGATGGGTTCGATGGCCAGCACCTCGGCATCACACCGCAGTCGCGCGCCCTGCGCCCGGGCGCCGCGCAGGTAGCCCTGGTGCAGCGCGTGCACATCCAGGTCGGTGGCCAGCGGGTCCAGCACGGCGGCGCTGCAGGCCTGCGGCAACAGCACCGGCACGCGCTGCAGCGCAGCCGGCCCGTCCAGCCACTGCGCCGGACAGCCTTCGGCCAGCAAGGTCTGGTACAGGGTCTGCAACGCCGGGCGCTGCGCTTCGCTGGCGATGTACATCGCGCCGCGTGGCGTCATCAAGGGCGTATCGCAGAAGCCGGCGGGCGGGTTTTCAAGAAACGGCCGGCTGGCGCGCGTCAGGGCCCGCACCTGCGGCGAGCCATAGCTTTCCATGAACATGGCCGCACTGCGCCCGGTGCTGTGCAGTCCGGGCTGCGCTTCTCGTTCCAGCATCAGCACGCGGGCATGGGCCGCCGCGAAGTAGGCCAGCGAGGCGCCCGCGATGCCGGCGCCGACGATGGCAACGTCCACAGCGGGTGCATCGACGGCGTTCGAACGCTCTGGGCTGTCGGGTGACGGCAGGAAGTTCATGGCTGCAGCCTTTCGCTTAACGCGAAGGGACGGCCAGCGCGCCCTGCCCGGTGGTGGTCAGCAGCATATAGAGGCCTTCCATCGGCTGCCCCTCGTGCAGCCGCAGCGGCCCGCGCTGCACGGTGGTGACCTCGAACTGCGCTTGCGCCGCCCAGCGCCGCAACGCCTGTTCGCCATGGGCGTAGCGGCGGCTGGTGCGCAGCTCAAAGGGTGTGTCTTCAGCGGCGGCTTCTGCGGTCAACGCAAAAACACCGCCGGGCTGCAGCACGCGACGCGCGGCGGCAAACAGCGCTTGCAGGTCGCCCATGTAGATCAGCAGGTCTGCCGCCAGCAGCACGGCGTGGCGCTCTGTGGTGGTCTGCAGGTGCCGCAAGACCTCGTCCTGGTGAAGGTGCCGGTAGGGGCCGAGGGCGCGAGCGCGTTCCAGCATCGCCGGCGACAGGTCCACGCCGTCCACCGCGGTGGCCCAGCGTTGCAGCAGCGCGCCACACAGGCCGGTGCCGCAGCCCAGGTCCAGCGCCGTGCCGTTGCAGCGGGGTGGATGTGCGGCGAGCAGGGTTTCCAGTTGTGCCGGCGCTTCGTAGCGCAGGGCCTGCACCAGGTGCTGGTCGAAGTCGGCGGCATAACCGTCGAACAGCAGGCGCACATAGTGTTCGGGGGGCTGCGGCGGCGTGGGCCTGTCGGCGCTGCCGTCGCGTGCGGCCGACAGCATCCAGCGGTTCAGCTCGGGGTCGTGGCCCAGTGCCAGCGCCTGTTCGAAGGCCTGCTGTGCGGCTGCTGGCTGGCCCTGGTCGTGCAGCCACTGGCCGCGCAGGCTCCAGGCTTCGCCCAGCTGCGGGTCTTGCTGCACCGCACGCAGGTAGGCCGGCCCTGCCTCTTCGTGCCGCTGCAGGCATTGCAGCGTGCGCCCGAAGTCCAGCCACAGCATCGCCGTTGCATCGCTTCGCGTCAGCAGCGTCTCGATCAGTGGCAGCGCCAATTGGTGCTGGCCCAGGCCGTTGTGGGCTTGCGCGCGGTGCCAGGCGGTGGCCGGGTCTTGCGGGTCGGCCTGGTCCAGCGCTTGCAGCGCCTCTGCGGGGCGGCCCAGTTGCAGCAGCGCGTCGGCCAGGTGGCCCCAGGCGTCGCTGCGGCTGCTGTCCTGGTCCAGCGCCTGCTGCAGCGGCTGCAGCGCGTCGTCGGCGCGGCCCTGGCGAAGCCTGGCCGCGCCCAGCGCCACCAGCGGTGAGACGCGGGCGGGCATGATGTCCAGGCAGGCCAGCAGTTGGGTTTCAGCCTGCTGTGCCTGCCCTTGCTGCAGCAGCAGCAGCGCTTGCTCGAACAACTGGCGTGCACGGTCGAAAGCGGGGTCGAAAGCGGGGGCGGTCATGTCGTCGTGGCCTTGTGGGGCTTTGCCGGTCGCGACGTGGCGCGGCGCGAGGAGGGGGCGGGGGCAGGGGTGTTGGAACGGGCCGCAACCGGTGACGGCGCAGCATGCGCAGCTGGGTCGTGCAGGTGGCTGCGCAGCAGCTGCACCAGCAGGGTGCCCGCCTGGTCCAGCAGCGGCCCACGCGGCCGCTGTGCCGACGTGGCCAGCCACAAGCTGGCTTCCAGCGACCGCCGGTGCCCCAGGCTGATGGGTTGCACCACATAGTCGTCCACCCGGCCGGTGGCGTAGACGGCATTCAGGCTCAGCACCGCGTGCAGCGCATGCCGCTGCACCAGGTCCAGTATGGCCGGCAGGCTTTCAACTTCCAGCGCCACCTTCGGCTTGTGCCCGCCTTCGGCCAATGCTGTTTCCACGCGCATGCGGATGGCGTGTGGGCGGCTGGGTATGACCAGTTCTCGCGTGGCCAGCTGCGCCAGCGACATGGCCGGCCCCAACAACGGCGCGCCGGGCCGGCCGGCCCGTGCCGACACCAGGTACAGCGGTTCCTGCAGCACCGGCAGCAGGTCGATGGCCGCCGCGGGGCTGGCGTTGTAGACCACGGCGCAGTCGATGCGGCCCTGCGCCAGCCAGTCCAGCGTGTAGGTGGAAAGCCCCTCCACCACGCTGAGCGTGGCGCGCGGGAAGCGCTGCCTAAAGGCGTCCACCAGCGGCGCCGTCAGGCTGCGGCTGATGCTGGGCGGCAGGCCGATGCTGATCAGGCCGGTGGCGGCGCCGCGCTGGTCTTCGAGGTCGAGCTTGGCGCGTTCCACCTGCTGCAGGATGCCGCGGCCATGGGCCAGCAACCGCGTGCCGGCGGGCGTCAGCGTCACGCCGCGGCCGTTGCGGTCGAACAGCGACTGGCGCAGTTCCACTTCCAGCGCGCGCACCTGGCGGCTGAGCGCCGGCTGCGCCACGCGCAGCACGCTGGCCGCGCGGGTGAAGCTGCCCAACTCGGCCACTTGCACGAAGGTCTGGATCTGCTTGAAGTCCATCAGTCGATGTTATGCCGAACGGGCATTTCAGGTAGTAGAGCAATCCCGTTGATGCATGGAACTGCTTGTTTGAGAATCGGCAGTGCACTCCCGCAACCCCCCGCTGCGGCGCAACCCTGCAGCAGCAACACGGGCATCAGCAGCACCCATGGGCGTCACGATCACCGGCATTTCTTCGATGGCCACCCGCGCCGTGCTGGCCGACCTGGCAGCAGCCTTCGGGCCGGCCAGCGGCCACCGCGTGGCGATCGAATCCGTGGGCGGCGTTGACGCCGTCCGGCGCGTGCAGGCCGGCGAGGCCTTTGACCTGGTGTTTCTGGCGGCCGATGCCATCGACAAGTTGGCGGCCGGGGGGCATGTGCACCCGGGCAGCCGCACGGACCTGGTGAAGTCGCCGGTGGCCGTGGCCGTGCGGGCGGGCGCGCCGCGGCCAGACATCAGCAGCGAACGGGCGCTGCAAGCGGCCGTGCTGGCGGCGCCCAGCATCAGTTTTTCAACTGGCCCCAGTGGCGTGTACCTGATGCAGCTGCTGCAGCGCTGGGGCGTGGCCGACACCGTGGCCGGCCGCCTGGTGCAGGCGCCGCCTGGCGTGCCCGTCGGTACGCTCGTGGCGAGGGGTGACGTGGCACTGGGTTTTCAGCAACTGCCCGAGCTGATGCACCTGCCCGGCATTGACGTGCTGGGTGTGCTGCCGGGCGAAGTTGCCTTCATCACCACGTTCTCGGCAGCGCTGGGCACCGCTGTGCGGCCCGGCAGTGAACAGCGCCACGCTGTGGCCGAGCTGCTGGTTTTCCTGCGGTCACCGCAGGCCGCCGACACCCAACGCCGCCACGGCATGCAGCCGGCTTGAGTCCAGCTTGAGGCCGGTTTCAGGCCGCAGGGCCCCGCCCGCCGTCAACACACCCATCTCCAGGACTTCACCCATGATCATCGACTGCCACGGCCACTACACCACCGCACCCAAGGCGCTTGAAGCCTGGCGCAATGCGCAGATTGCCGGCATCAAGGACCCGGCTTCCATGCCCCGCGCGGCCGACCTGAAGATCAGTGACGACGAGCTGCGCGAAAGCATCGAAACCAACCAGCTGCGCCTGATGAAAGAACGCGGCAGCGACCTGACCATCTTCAGCCCGCGCGCCAGCTTCATGGCGCACCACATCGGCGACTTCAACGTGTCGGCCAGCTGGGCTGCCATCTGCAATGAGCTGTGCTACCGCGTCAGCAAGCTGTTCCCAGACCACTTCATCCCTGCAGCCATGCTGCCGCAAAGCCCGGGCGTGGACCCGGCCACGTGCATTCCCGAAATGGTGAAGTGCGTTGAACAGTACGGCAACGTCGGCATCAACCTGAACCCCGACCCCAGCGGCGGCCACTGGACCAGCCCGCCGCTGACCGACCGCCACTGGTACCCCATCTACGAAAAGATGGTGGAGTACGACGTGCCCGCCATGATCCACGTCAGCAGCAGCTGCAACGCCTGCTTCCACGCCACCGGCGCGCACTACATCAACGCCGACACCACGGCCTTCATGCAGTGCCTGCAGGGTGACTTGTTCAAGGACTTCCCCACGCTGCGCTTCGTCATACCGCACGGTGGCGGCGCGGTGCCCTACCACTGGGGCCGTTACCGGGGCCTGGCGCAGGAGATGAAAAAGCCGCTGCTGAAGGACCACGTGATGAAGAACATCTTCTTCGACACCTGCGTGTACCACCAGCCCGGCATCGACCTGTTGACCAAGGTGATACCGGTGGAGAACATCCTGTTCGCCAGCGAGATGATCGGCGCTGTGCGCGGCATCGACCCCGAAACCGGCCATTACTACGACGACACCAAGCGCTACATTGAAGCCAGCACCATCGTGGTGGGCAGCGACCGCCACCAGATCTACGAAGGCAACGCGCGCCGGGTCTACCCGCGGCTGGACGCGGCATTGAAAGCGAAGGGAATCTGAGCCATGTTTGAACTGGGCATCGTCAAACGCAACATCACCCGCGCCGACAGCGTGGCTGCCGACGGGCTGGGCCGCTTCGGTTCTTCCACGGTGCACGAGGCGCAGGGCCGCGTGGGCCTGATGAAGACCTACATGCGCCCCATCTACAACGGCGCGCGCATCTCGGGCACCGCCGTCACCGTGCTGATGCACCCGGGCGACAACTGGATGCTTCACGTCGTGGCCGAGCAGATAAAGCCCGGCGACATCGTGGTGGCCGCACTCACGTCTGAAAACACCGACGGCTTTTTCGGCGACCTGTTGGCCACCAGCTTCCAGGCCCGCGGCGCGCGCGGCCTGATCATCGACGCTGGGTGCCGCGACGTGAAAGACCTTACCGAGATGGGCTTCCCGGTGTGGAGCCGCGCCATCAGCAGCAAAGGCACCATCAAGGCCACGCTGGGCTCGGTGAACATTCCCGTGGTGTGTGCCGGTGCCTACGTGACGCCGGGCGATGTGATCGTGGCCGACGACGACGGTGTGGTGGTGGTGCCCGCCGCCACCGCGCTGGCGGTGCTGGAAGGCGCCGCCAAGCGCGAGGCGCTGGAGGCCGACAAGCGCGCCAAGCTGGCTGCCGGCGTGTTGGGTCTGGACATGTACAACATGCGCGAACCGCTGACCAAGGCGGGCTTGAGGTACATCGACTGATGGCCATCCAGATCGCCCCCATCGGCCACGGCGAAGGCGGCCGCATCCTTCAACACATCAACAAGCAGTGAACCATGGCCTTTGAGAAGACCCCCGGCTGGCTGGACTGGTACAACGGCCCCAGCAAGCCCCGCTTCGTGCTGCCTGCCGGCGCAGTGGACGCGCATTGCCACGTGTTCGGCCCCGGCGCCACCTTCCCCTTCGCACCGGAGCGCAAGTACACGCCGTGCGACGCGTCGGCGGCGCAACTGTTTGAGCTGCGCGATCACCTGGGCTTTGCGCGCAACGTCATCGTGCAGGCCACCTGCCACGGTGCCGACAACCGCGCGCTGGTCGACGCCTGCCAGCGCAGTGGTGGCAAGGCGCGCGGCGTGGCCACCGTCAAGCGCAGCGTGTCCGACGCCGAACTGCAGGCGTTGCATGTTGCCGGCGTGCGCGGCGTGCGCTTCAATTTCGTCAAGCGGCTGGTGGACTTCACGCCCAAAGATGAGTTGCTGGAAATCGCCGCGCGCGTGACCGCCCTGGGCTGGCACATCGTCATCTACTTCGAAGCCGTGGACCTGCCCGAGCTGTGGCACTTCTTCACCGCCGTGCACAACGACGTGGGCGCCACCATCGTGGTCGACCACATGGGCCGGCCCGATGTGAGCAAGCCGGTGGACGGGCCGGAATTCGAGCTGTTCATGCGCTTCATGCACGACCATGCACGCGTGTGGAGCAAGGTCAGCTGCCCCGAGCGTCTGTCGGTCAGCGGCCCGCGTGCGCTGGGCGGTGAACAGGCGGCGGGGTTACCCAGTTACCGCGACCTGGTGCCGTATGTGGACGTGGTTCCATTTGCCCGCCGTATCGTCGACACCTTCCCCACCCGCGTGCTGTGGGGCACCGACTGGCCGCACCCCAACCTGAAAGACCACATGCCTGACGACGGCCTGCTGGTGGACTTCATTCCGCACATCGCCCCCAGGGCTGAACTGCAGCAGCAACTGCTGGTGACCAACCCGATGCGGTTGTACTGGCCCGAAGTCACTGGCAAGGAGACCTGACATGGCCCTGGACAAACCCTACAAGGACGTACCCGGCACGACCATCTTCGACGCCGAGGAAAGCCGCAAGGGCTTCCACCTGAACCAGTTCTGCATGAGCCTGATGAAGGCCGAGAACCGGGCCCGCTTCCTGGCCGACCAGCGTATCTATCTCGACGAGTGGCCGATGACCGAAGCGCAGAAGCAGGCCGTGCTGGCGCGCGACCTGAACCGCTGCATCGGCGAGGGCGGCAACATCTATTTCCTGGCCAAGCTGGGCGCCACGCACGGCAAGAGTTTTCAGCAGATGGCCGGCAGCATGACCGGCATGACCGAAGAGGAATACCGCGACATGATGATCAAGGGCGGCCGTACGGCCGAAGGCAACCGCCGGGTGGGCGAGGGCGGTACTGCGCAGGCGCACCGCCAGCCGCAAGGCAGCGCCGCAAAGCCTGGGTTCTGACATGAAGCCCCCACGCTCACTTCGTTCGCTGCCATGCGGCTTGCAAGCCGCAAGGCCTTCGCCAGCCACTCGCAAGCGCGCAGGCGCTTGCTCGGTGCGGGCTCAGCCCCCCAGGGGGGGCCTCAGTACCTTCGGAACGGCCGGGCGGTACTGAGATGGCCCGCATCACCGCCAGCGTCTA
>JAYSXE010000322.1:0-5023 GCA_043717565.1 Burkholderiales bacterium
CTGCGGCTCTGGATGATGCGGCCTTCGTGCTCGGTGATGCTGCAGAAGGTGCAGCCGCCGAAGCAGCCGCGCATGATGTTGACGCTGAAGCGGATCATCTCCCACGCCGGTATCTTGGTGGCGTGGTCGTGGCTGCCGTTTTCGTCGGCATAGCGGGGGTGCGGGCTGCGCGCGTAGGGCAGGTCGAACACGTGGTCCATCTCGGCCGTGGTCAGCGGGATGGGTGGCGCGTTGACCCACAACTCGCGTTCGCCGTGGGCCTGCACCAGCGCACGCGCGTTGCCGGGGTTGGTTTCCAGGTGCAGCACGCGGTTGGCGTGCGCGTACAGCACGGGGTCGCTCTTGACCTGTTCGTACGACGGCAGCCGCACCACGGTCTTGTCGCGGGGCGGCAGCTTCAGCGCACCGGTCTTGCGCGTGGTAGGCATAGCCACGGTGGCCAGGGCCGGGCCGGCTACGGCCGCCGGCGCACCGGGTGGTGTGCCCGGTTTCGCGCCCCCGTTCTTGCCCGCAGCCGTGCCCTCGCTGGAGCTTCCAGCGGCGCCGCCAACCGCGCATTCACCGCCTTTGGAAGCCGCCAGCTCCTCGGTGGTCATGTAGGGGTTGATGTGCTCGTCAATGCGGCCCGGGCGGTCGACCTCGGTGCTGTCCAGTTCCCACCAGTCGTGCCACCAGGGCAGCTGTCCGGGTTGGGCGGCGCGGTCCAGCGTGCGGCGCATGAAGGCGGTGCCGCGCACGTCGGTGATCTGCTCGATGGGTTCACGCCGCGCCAGGCGGTGCGTGACCTCGACGATGGCGCGCTCGGCGTTGCCGTACAGCAGCAGGTCGGCCTTACTGTCCACCAGGACGCTGCGGCGCACCTTGTCCTGCCAGTAGTCGTAATGCGCAATGCGGCGCAGGCTGGCTTCGATGCCGCCAATGACCACCGGCACGTCGCCGAAGGCCTCCTTGCAGCGCTGCGTGTACACCAGCGTGGCGCGGTCGGGCCGCTTCCCACCCCCGCCGCCGGGCGTGTAGGCGTCGTCGCTGCGGATCTTCCGGTCAGCCGTGTAGCGGTTGATCATCGAATCCATGTTGCCCGCTGCGACACCGAAGTACAGGTTCGGGCGCCCCAGGGCCTTGAACGCGTCGGCGCTGTTCCAGTCGGGCTGGGCGATGATGCCCACGCGAAAGCCCTGTGACTCCAGCGTGCGGCCGATCACGGCCATGCCGAAGCTGGGGTGGTCGACATAGGCGTCGCCGGTGACGATGATGACGTCGCAGCTGTCCCAGCCCAGCTGGTCCATCTCGGCGCGGCTCATCGGCAGAAAAGGTGCCGGCCCGAAGCGCTTGGCCCAGAAGGGCCGGTAGCCCGTCAGCGCCGGCGCCCCACCCACCGCAGCCGAAGCGCGCGCGCGCACTGGCGCCAACTCGGGGGCTCGGTGCAGCGTCAGGTCCAGGGGCGGGGTCGGGGGCACGGTCGGTCTCGGTGTTCAAGGCAGTAAAGCCCGTGATTGTCGGTGCAGGGCGTCACGCGTGCCCGCGGCAGGGCCAAGCAAGGCCCTCAAGTGGGCTTTTGCGGCGTCGATACCACGGCCATGGACCAAATCCTTCTCGGACTGGGCGCCGCGGGCGCCGCGCTGCTCATCATCGCCATCGGTGTTGCATTGTGGGAACACCGCAGGCACACGGCCGAAATGCGCCAGCAACAGGCCTGGTCGGAGAACACCCGCGACCTGCTGCATGCCCACGCCAAGGACGTGGACGCCCGCCTGGCGACGCTGACGGCGGCCGTTCAGTCGCACCTGATGGCGGCACCCGGCGAACACACGCCACCGCAGCGGGTGTCCACATCTGCCGCAGTGGCCGCCACCGCCGGCCCGCAGCCCGCCAGCGTAGAGGGCGCAGCACGGCTGCGCACCACAGCACATGCGGGCTCGGCCGCCGTCGCGATGGCCGCTGCGCAGTCTGCCGTCACCCAGCAGTGGATAGACACCGAGCCGATGGTGCTGACGTCGCAGGTGCTGGATTTCGACCCCACCATGCCCGCCGAACTCTCGGCACACTGAGTTTCGCCACACTGACGGTACAGGCCGCTCAGCCCCCACCCTGCGCCGCTGCCAGGGCCGCCACCGGACGGTCTTCGTCGCCGTCTTCACCCAGGAAACCGCCGCTCTGGCGCGCCCACAGACTGGCGTAGATGCCGCCCGCAGCCAGCAGGCTGTGGTGGGTGCCCTCTTCCACGATGCGGCCCTGGTCCATCACCACCAGCCGGTCCATCGCCGCAATGGTAGACAGGCGGTGCGCGATGGCCACCACGGTCTTGCCTTCCATCAGCTGGTACAGGCTGTGCTGGATGGCGGCTTCCACCTCGCTGTCCAGCGCGCTGGTGGCTTCGTCCAGCAGCAGGATGGGCGCGTCCTTCAGCATCACGCGCGCGATGGCGATGCGCTGGCGCTGGCCACCGGAAAGCTTCACGCCGCGTTCACCCACATGCGCTTCGAAGCCGGTGCGGCCCTTGGGGTCGGTCAGGGTCTGGATGAACGGGTAGGCCTCGGCTCGTTCGGCGGCGCGCAGCATCTCGGCCTCGGTGGCTTCGGGCCGGCCGTAGACGATGTTGTCGCGCACCGAGCGATGCAGAAGCGAGGTGTCCTGCGTCACCATGCCCACCTGACGGCGCAGGCTTTCCTGCGTGACGGCAGCGATGTCGTGGCCGTCGATGCTGATGCGCCCTGCTTCCAGGTCATACAGGCGCAGCAACAGGTTCACCACGGTGCTCTTGCCCGCGCCCGAACGGCCCACCAGGCCGATCTTCTCGCCGGGCTTGATGGTCAGCGAGAAACCTTCGACCACCTTGCGTTTGCCGCCGTACGCAAAGGTGACGTTATCGAACTTCACCTCCCCACGGGGCACCTTCAAGGGCTGGGCACCGGGCTGGTCCACCACCGACTGCAGCTTCGACAGCGTGGCCATGCCGTCCTGCACGGTGCCGATGTGTTCAAACAGGCTGGACATCTCCCACATCACCCAATGGCTGATGCCGTTCAGCCGGAAGGCCATGGCCGAAGCAGCAGCCACGGCGCCCAGCCCCAGCTGGCCCTGTTGCCACAGCACCAGGCTCAACCCGGCGGTGGCGGCTATCAGCAGCACGCTCAGCGTCTGGTTGATGATCTCGAAGCCGGTGACCAAGCGCATCTGCAGGTAGGCCGTTTGCATGAATTCCTGCATCGCGCCGCGTGCGAAATGGGCTTCGCTGCGCGCGTGCGAAAACAGCTTCACGGTACTGATGTTGGTGTAGGCGTCGGTGATGCGGCCCGTCATCAGCGAACGCGCGTCGGCCTGGCTTTGGGCCACCTTGCCCAGGCGCGGCACAAAGTAGGCAAGCGTGCAGCCATACAGCGCCAGCCAGCCCAGAAAAGGCGCCATCAGCCAGAGGTCGAAGCCGCCGACCACGGCAATCAAGGTCACGAAGTAAGTGATGACGTAGACCAGGATGTCGCTGAAGATCAGGCAGGTGTCGCGCACCGCCAGCGAGGTCTGCATCACCTTGGTGGCGATGCGGCCCGCAAATTCGTCCTGGTAGAACGACAGGCTCTGGTCTAGCATGCGGCGGTGGAAATTCCAGCGCAGGCGCATCGGGAAGTTGGCGAACAGGCCCTGGTACTTCACCAGCGCCTGCAAGCCGGCCACCACCACACTGGCCAGCAGCACCACCGCCAGCACCGTCAGCAGGTTACCGCGCTCGTCCCACAGGGCCTGCGGCGCGGTCTGGCCCAGCAGGTCCACCACGTGGGCCATCACGCTGAACAGCAGCGCCTCGAACGAACCGATGATGGCCGTGAACAACACCACCATCGCCAGGTAGGGCCGCACACCTGCGGTGTTGGCCCACAGGAAAGACAGCAGCCGGTTGGGCGGCCGCGGTGGCAGGGCTTCCGGGTACGGGTGTACCAGGCCTTCAAATCGCTTGAACAAGGGTGTGGTCCGGTCGAAAGGCGGCAGCGACTCAGCAGGTGCCGGTCGAAGCGCCCGATAGCGCCGCGCGTTCAGGCTGATTCTGTTGCGGGCGCTGTTGGCAGGGGCTGATTATGAAAGCCAGTGGCAGCAGCGCCTGCGCGCCGGCCACCCACAAAAACGAACCCCTCCGTTCCTTGCGGGCGGAGGGGCGGGCGGCGTTGGCCGCCAGTGGGGCTCGGGAGCTTGTCGTCCCGCGCCCCTGACGCGCAGTGACTGCGCCGTCGGGGTTGCCTGTTCAACAGGCGCCTTCAGCATAGGCCGGTGCGGGCTGCGTGGCAAGTCTTTTCGGGGGCTGCGGGTGGGATGTGAAATGGGGCAGGCGCTGCGTGCGCCGCGCAGTGTCGAATCAGTGGTTCGTACCAGGCATCAACTGCGCCACGAGTGATTCCACCCGCGCCAGCACGGCCGCGTCCATATGGATGGTCCGGCCCCACTCGCGGGTGGTCTCGCCGGGCCATTTGTTGGTGGCGTCCAACCCCATCTTGCCGCCCAGACCGCTGATCGGCGAGGCAAAGTCCAGGTAGTCGATGGGTGTGTGCTCGACAAGCGTGGTGTCACGCACCGGGTCCATGCGCGTCGTCACGGCCCAGATCACTTCCTTCCAGTCGCGCACGTTCACGTCGTCGTCGGTCACGACGATGAACTTCGTGTACATGAACTGGCGCAGAAAGCTCCAGATGCCGAACATCACGCGCTTGGCGTGGCCGGGGTAGGCCTTCTTGATGGACACCACCGCCATGCGGTAACTGCAGCCCTCAGGCGGCAGGTAGAAGTCCACGATCTCGGGGAATTGCTTTTGCAGGATGGGCACGAACACTTCGTTCAGCGCCTCGCCCAGCACCGCCGGCTCGTCGGGGGGCTTGCCGGTGTAGGTGGAGTGGTAGATGGGCTGGCGGCGGTGCGTCAGCCGCGACAGCCTTAACACCGGAAACCAGTCCTGCTCGTTGTAATAGCCGGTGTGGTCGCCAAACGGCCCTTCCAGCGCGTGCAGGTAGCCGCCCAGCTCCTTCAGAGGCACGCCGCGGGC
>JAYSXE010000323.1:0-2279 GCA_043717565.1 Burkholderiales bacterium
GCTTCAGCCACTTGATCCAGTGCGTCCACCAACTTCCCGGGACCGCCCGCGCCGACGCCAGCCAATGATCGGCATCGTCGCTCAATGGGCCGTCGGTCCAGTAGCTGCGCTTGTTCTTCGATGTCGGGTTGATCACGCCCGCAATGTGGCCGCTGGCACCCAGCAGAAACTGCGACTTGCCGCCCATCAGCTGCGTGCTGCGGTAGGCCGCGCGCCACGGCACGATATGGTCGTCTTGCGTAGCCAGCACGTAGCTCGGCATGTCGATTCTGTCGAGGTCAACGCTGGTGTCGCACATCGTCAACCGGCCCGGAACGCACAGGTTGTTTTCAAGGTACGTATTGCGCAGGTACCAGCAGTACATCGGCCCGGGCAGGTTGGTGCTGTCAGCATTCCAGTACAGCAGATCGAACGCGTCGGACGACTTGCCCTTCAGGTAGTTGCTGGCCACGTAGGGCCAGATCAGGTCGTTGGCGCGCAGCGTCTGGAATACGAAGCCGAGTTCGCCACCCGCATAGATGCCTCCCTGGCCGATCTCCTGTTGGCGCTTCGCTACTCCCTGCTCGTCGATAAACACGCCCAGGTCGCCAGCGTCGCTGAAGTCGAGCATGGTGGTCAGCAAAGTTAGGCTGGCCACCGACTTGTCGCCGCGAGCTCGCAGCACCGCCAGGGCCGACGCCAGGATCGTGCCGCCCACGCACCAGCCCACTGCATTGACCTTGTCGGCGCCGCTGATCGTGCGTGCGACCGCCAGCGCCTTCATCGCGCCCTGCTCCAGGTAATCGTCCCATGTGGTGTCGCCCAGTTCCGGGCCCGGGGTGCACCATGAGACGAGGAAAACCGTCTGCCCATGTTCGCAGGCGAAGCGGACGAACGAGTTGTCGGGCTGCAGATCGAGGATGTAGAACTTGTTGATGCACGGGGGCACGATCACCAGCGGCCTCTGCGCCACTTGTTCGGTCAGCGGCGCGTACTGGATTAACTGGAACAGCGGGTTCTCGAACACCACCGAACCCTTAGACACGGCCACGTTGCGGCCGACTTCGAATGCGGTTTCGTCGGTGATCGAGATGCGGCCGCGCTGCGGACATGGGACGCGACTTGCATGCAGCAGGGCCATGGCCATTCCCTCAGGGTTCACCCATGTGAACGACGGTGCAGCGCGGCTCGCGAAACAGCGCGCCTTGGTGCACGCGGCACCGGGCTTGTGCAGAAAGTGGCTTGGCGTTCAAATGAGTTTCCGATGAAAAAGACAGCTCGAACCGCCGCTGCGCTGCCGCCGCCCGCGCCACCGCCACCGCCGGTGGCCATCGGCGCGCGCCTGCGCCACGCGCGCCTGGTGAAGGGCCTGTTGATCAAAGACGTGGCGGCGCGCGTGGGCGTGTCGATCAGCCTGATCTCGAAGTACGAGAACAACAAGCTGCTGCCGCCGCTGACCGTGCTGCACGCGCTGGTGACGGCGCTGGACACCAACATCGGCGCACTGTTCGACGCCGACTGGAACGGCATCGACCATATCGCCCGCGCCGGCACGCGGCCGTTCATCGCCGCGGGCGGCGAGGGGGATGCGGTGGGCGTGACGCTGGAACGCGTGGTGCCGCACGGCCGCGGCCACCTGCTGCAGGGCAACATCCACATCGTCGCCCCCGGCGGCGGCAGCATGGGCCCGATGCGGCATGAAGGCGACGAGGTGGGCTACGTGCTCGAAGGCCGGCTGGCCCTGAGCATCGGCGAGGCGACGCACGAACTCGGCCCCGGCGATTCCTTCGCATTCCCCTCGCACCTGCCCCACACCTACCGCAACGCCGGCACCGAAGTGGCGCGCGTGCTGTGGATCAACACACCGCCCACCTTCTAGCGTGGGCTGCCGCCGTGGCACATCTCTTGCTCAGTCACTTGCCTAGCGTTCAACCCACTTGAATGCCGCCGCCAGGCAGGCCAAGATAGCCCATCGCACGACCCCGAACTTCCACAGCCGCAGGGAGCGCCCCCATGAACAGCTTGTCATCCCTACGCCGTTGGTGGGCTGCGCCCCTGAACGTGGCGTCATGTGTAACGCTGTCGGCCGCCCTGCTGGCCACGCCGCTGGCCCAGGCCAAGGACACCGTGAAGATCGCCTTCATCGGCCCGCTGACGGGTGGTGTGGCGGCCAACGGCATCGGCGGCCGCAACTCGGCCGACCTGGCCGTGAAGCTGCGCAACGAAGACCCGAAGTCGAAATACAAGTACGAACTGGTGGTGCTGGACGACGAGTGCAAGCCCAACGTGGGCGTGCAGGT
>JAYSXE010000324.1:0-11828 GCA_043717565.1 Burkholderiales bacterium
TGCCGGCGCGCACACCCACCGGCAGGTTGCGGAACACGAAGCACAGCACAATGATCAGGCCGGTGCCCGTCAGCTCAAAAGGCGGCACGTTGAAGGCCAGGATGTAGCTCACGCCCAGCACCGTGCCCGGAATGGCGAAGGCCAGCAGTGCCGCAAATTCAAAGGCCCGCTGGCCCACGAACTGCGTGCGCGCCAGCAGCCAGCTGATCAGCAGGCCCAGCGTGGCGCAGATGGGCGCCGCAATGGCCGCCAGCTTCACGGTGGTGAACAGCGAATTCCAGGCCGTGCCGGCCCACACGACGCCGCCCACGCCCCACTGCAGGTCAAACGCGGTGATGAAGTGCTTCAGCGTGGGCGTGTAGTCGCGCCCCCAGGTCTGCACAAAGCCGCCGATGAAGGCAAACAGGTACACCACCACCGTGAAGGCGAGCCATGGCCCGGCGATGCCCAGGCACAGCTTGCGCACGCGGTCGGGCAGCGGCAGCGCCAGCCCGGCGTCACCCTTGCCCGACACGGTGGTGAAGCTGGTCTTGCCCAGCACGCGCTGCTGAATGAAAAACACCACCAGCGCAAAGCCGGTCAGCACCAGCGCCAGCGAAGCGGCGCGGCCCTGGTCGTACTGCGCACCCACGATGGCGAAGAAGATGTCGGTGGACAGCACCGCGTACTGGCCGCCCACCACCACGGGGTTGCCGAAGTCGGCGATGCTTTCGATGAAGCCCACCAGGAAGGCATTGGCCAGGCCCGGTTTCATCAACGGCAGCGTCACGGTGGTGAAGGTCTTCAGCTTCGACGCGCGCAGCGTCTGCGCGGCTTCTTCCATGCTGGGGCTGATGCCCTGCACCACGCCGCGCATGATCATGAAAGCGATGGGCGTGAAGGCGAACATCTGTGCCAGCCACACGCCCAGCAGGCCATAGAACCACCGGGTGGGCGGTATGCTAAAAGCCCATTCCAGGAACTGGTTGGCCAGGCCGGCACGGCCAAACAGCAGGATCAGGCCCAGGCCCACGACAAAGGGCGGGGTGATGATGGGCAGCAGCGCCAGCACGTTCAGCGGCTTGTTCAGGCGCGGGTTGCCGCGTTCGGCGTACAGCGCAATCAGCGTGCCCATGACGGTGGTGCCGGTGGCCGTCAGCAGCGCCAGGAACAGCGTGTTCCAGGCCACGCCGCAGCGCACGCCCCCGGCCAGGCAACCCAGGCCCCACACGCGTTCGTTGCCCAGGCGTTCGCCCAGCGCGGTGACGGAAAACGCTCCGGCTTCGTTGAAAAGCGCACCAACCAGGCTCTTGCCCACCGGCAGTGCCACGAACAGCAGCAACAGCGCCGAGCACAGCAGCACGGCGCTGGCCACGAACAGGTCGCCGCGGAAAAAGCCCAGGCGCGCCAGCCCGGCACCGGCCAGCATCAA
Organism: Burkholderiales bacterium; assembly: GCA_043717565.1. Lineage (GTDB taxonomy): Bacteria > Pseudomonadota > Gammaproteobacteria > Burkholderiales > Burkholderiaceae_C > Rubrivivax. Next base: position 1,412 of record JAYSXE010000324.1, read on the forward strand.
CAGTGACAGCAGGGCCAGCGCGCCGCCCAGCCCGATGCCGAACTGGCCCTGGGGCAGCGCGCCGAACAGCGCGGCCAGGAAGTCGAACGACCAGCCGCGGGCACCGATGGCAAAGCCGCTGGCCAGCAGCACCAGCGCACCCAGCCCGCCACCGGCCAGCAGCAGCCAGCCCTGCAAGCGCGTTGGAGGCAGCCGCCAGGCCATGGCCGCCACCAACAAGCCGGCCAGGCCCATCCACAACCACGGCTTGCCATGGCGCGCGGCCTGCACGATGCCGGCCGCCGTGTCGGCACCGCTCCAGATGCCGGGCAGGGCCTTCAGCAGGCCGATGTCTTGCTGGAAGTACCAGGGCAGCAGTGCGTAGGCCAGAAGGCCAGTCAGCAGCCAGCCGAGCAGCGTGGCGCGCGTGCGCTGCTGGCCGCGTGTGGGTTGCGCCATCTCAACAGCCACCGCGCCGATGGGCTGCAGCGGCAGGGGCGGGGCTGATGACGGCGGCCACCGCCTTCATCGCGGCAGCGCCAGGGCTGCACGGGTCCAGCGTTCCATCAGCTGCATTCACCACCTTCACCTTCACCTGCGCGGCGCCGGCCAGCAGGGCCAGCGTGTGCGCATGCCGCGCCGTCAGGCTGGCACGCATGGGCTCAGCGGGGCAGGGAGTTGACGTCCTTTTCCCACTTCGCAATCAGGCGCCTTCGTTCGGCCGAAGAGCCGTACTTGGCGTAGTCGTAGTTGATGAACTTGATCTTCTTGAAGTCGGGCACCCGCGGGTCGACCTTGGCGGCCTTGTTGCTGGGCAACTGGAACTGCTTGGCGGCCGCGGCCATTTCCTGCGCCGGGCCGGTCAGGGCCCATTCGTAGAAACGTTTGGCCGATTCCAGGTTGCGCGCGCCCTGCATGATGCTCATCGAGCCGATCTCGGCACCGGTGCCGTCGGCCGGCGTGATGGTCTCGATGGGGAAGCCCTGCATCTTCTCGCCGGGGCCGTCGTGCACGAAGCTGATGCTGACGGTGGTCTCGCCGCGCGCCGCCGACTTGATGGGGCCGGTGCCGCTGCGCGTGTACTGGCTGATGTTCTTGTGCAGCGCCTTCATGTAGTCAAAGGCCTTGTCTTCACCCATCAACTGCACCAGCGTGGCCACCATCGTGTAGGCCGTGCCGCTGCTGGCCGGGTTGGCCACCTGCACTTCGCCCTTCAGGGCCGGGTTCAGCAGGTCGGCCCAGGTCTTGGGCACCGCCAGCCTCTTCTTGGCCAGCAGTTCGGTGTTGTAGCCAAAGCCCAGTGGGCCGCTGTAGATGCCCACGGTCTTGAAGCCGCTTTGTGCGGCCTGCTGCTGCGCCCAGCCGTGCAGCTGCGACAGCATCGGGCTCTTGTATTCCAGGGTCAGGCCCTGTTCCGCGGCCTGCAGGTGGGGGTCGCCGGTGCCGCCGAACCAGATGTCGGTCTTGGGGTTGGCTTTTTCGGCCACCAGCTGGGCCAGCGCCTCGCCCGAGCCCTTCAGCGACATGTTCACCTTGATGCCGGTGGTGCGCGCGAACACGGTCTGAATCATGTTGCACCACTCGGCCTGTACCGAGCAGATGACGTTGATCTGGCCCGATTCCTGGGCCTGTGCGGCGACAGGCAGGGTGCCAAGGCCGGCGAGTGTGGCCAGGGCCAGGCTGAAAGACAGTTTTGCGTGCTGGCGGCTCATGCTGGATGGGGAGAAGCGGAAAACGCCGAGGATGGCACCGTTGTGGTGGGCTCGCCATCGGTAGTGGCCCTTCTGATGCCACCCGCACAAGCCAGGCGCCGGGCCCTGTGAGGGCCTGGCTTGCGGCGATACTTCAGCGGAATCAATGAACAGCCCGCGGCGCCTGCCGCTGGCGAGCCGAGGGTCTGCATGAGCAGTTGGATGGGGCGGGGTTACAACGTGGGCGGGCCACGCCGGCTTGCGCATCTTCTTCTGGGGCGCCTGGCGCCGGCGTTTGTGTTGGCCTTGACACTGGGGCTTGCTGGCGCGGCCCGGGCCGCCAGCACGCTGATGGTGGGCCCCAAAGGCGCGCCGATGTCGTTGACGGACGCGCTGGCGCAGGCCAAGGACGGCGACACCATCGAACTGCTGCCCGGCGACTACACCGGTGCCCCGGTGGTGATCGAAAACCGGCGTCTGCTGATCAAGGGTGTTGGCAAGCGGCCGCTCATCAAGGGCAGCGGGAAGATGGCGTCGGCCAAGGCGCTGTGGCTGGTGCGTGGCGGTGAAGTCACGCTGGAAAACCTGGAATTCCGCGGCGCTCGCAGCAACGACGGCGAAGGCGCGGGCATCCGCATGGAAGGCGGCCGGCTGCACCTGCGCAAGGTGGCGCTGTACGACAACGAATACGGCCTGTTTGCACCGCTGGCCGAGCAGGCCGAACTGCGCATCGAAGACTGTGAATTCGGCCTTGCACCGCGTGTGGTGGGCGGCCTGCACCACCTGCTGAACGTGGGGCGCATCGCCAAGCTCACCATCACCGGCAGCCGGTTTCAGCAGGGCTTCGAGGGCCAGTTGATCAAGTCGCGCGCACGCGAGAACTTCATCGCCTACAACTTCATCCACGACGGTCAGCGTGGCGGCGCTTCCTATGAAATCGAAATCGCCAATGGCGGGCTGGCCACCATCCTGGGCAACGTCATCGGGCAGGGCGCCGATTCGCAGAACCCGGTGCTGGTGTCGTACGGCACTGAAAAGGTCGGCTGGGACAAGAATGCCCTGGTGCTGGCCCACAACACTTTCGTGAACTACGCCTGGACGCCCGCCTGGTTCGTGCGTGTGATCGAAAAGAACCTGCCGCCAGACACCGAGGTGGTGGCGGTGAACAACCTGCTGGTGGGCAACGGCCTGCTGTGGCCTGCACTGGGTGGTGGCAAGGTGGTGGCGGCGGGCAACCGCCCCGTGTCGCGCCGCGTGCTGCGCGACGCCGACACCTACGCCTTCGAGCTGCTGCCCAATTCGCTGTGGCGAGGCTCCGCTGTAGACCCGCGCAACGTGGCCGGGCGCGACCTCACGCCCAAGACCGAATTCGAATGGCCGGTGGGTGGTGTGCCCATACGCCCGGGCCTGTCGGTCTGGGCCCCCGGTGCCTATCAACGCTGAAACACGACACAACCACATTTCATGAAAGCCGAAAAACTGCATCCCGACAGCATCGCCGCCCAGGCCCTGGGCTGGGTGGACGAAGCCACGCGGGCCATCACGCCGCCGCTGCACGTTTCCAGCACCTACCTGCGCGACGAGGACAACCAGTACCGCTCGGGCCGTGTCTATGCGCGGGCCGACAACCCGGCCTATGACCAGCCCGAAGCGGTGCTGAACGCACTGGAAGGCGGCCACCAGGCGCTGCTGTTCGCCAGCGGCATGGCGGCTGCCACGGCCGTGTTCCAGGCATTGCAGCCGGGTGACCACGTGCTGGCGCCGCAGGTGATGTACTGGTCGCTGCGCAACTGGCTGATGAACTTCGCCGTGCAATGGGGCCTGGAGGTCGAGCTGATCGACATGACGTCACCCGCCGCGGTGCAGGCTGCGTTGCGCCCGGGCAAGACCCGGCTGGTGTGGGTGGAAACGCCAGCCAACCCGCTGTGGACGGTGACCGATATCGAAGCCACCGCAGCGATGGCGCATGCCGCCGGGGCCTTGCTGGCGGTGGACTCCACGGTGGCTACGCCGCTGCTCACACGCCCGCTGGCGCTGGGTGCTGACATCGTGATGCACGCCGCCACCAAATACCTGAACGGCCATTCCGACCTGATCGCCGGAGCACTGGTGACGCGGCAGGACAACGACCACTGGCAGCGCGTGCGCAAGGTGCGCGCGCAGGTTGGCGGCACGCTGGGTTCGTTCGAAGCCTGGCTGCTGCTGCGCGGCATGCGCACCTTGCACCTGCGCGTGCGCGCGGCCTGTGCTTCAGCGCAGCGCATTGCCGAACACTTCAGCCGGCACGCGCTGGTGGCCGAGGTGCTGTACCCCGGCCTGCCGCAGTGCCAGGGCTATGCCATTTCACAGCGTCAGATGCAGGGCGGCTTTGGCGGCATGCTGTCCATCCGCGCCCATGGTGGCGAAGCAGCGGCCATTGCCGTAGCCGCGCACACGCAGCTGTGGAAGCGGGCCACGTCGTTGGGTGGCACTGAAAGCCTGATCGAGCACCGCGCCAGCGTTGAAGGCGCCGGCACACCGGCGCCGCCGAACCTGCTGCGCCTGTCGGTGGGCATCGAAAATGTGGATGACCTCATCCAGGACCTGGATCAGGCACTGACCACGGCGCACCGCTGAGACCGCTGGCTGCAAGAAAAAGCCGCCACTGCACCCGGGGCGCGGTGGCGGCTCTTGAGGGCAGCGAAACGGTTCAGCGCGCGGTACGACGCACGGCACCCGCGGCCAGCAGGGCTGCAGCCGTCAGCAGCAGCGTGCCGGGTGCCGACACGGGGACGATTGCCGAACCCGCAAAGCGGAAGTCGTCGATAGCGATGAAACCATTGCCCACGTTGGCGGTGGTCACGCTGATGCGATCGAAGCCGGCGGCGTCCATCAAACCGATGAAGTCGACCACAGCGCCGTTGGGGTTTGGAAAGTTGAGCGAGCCCAGCGACGTGGCACCCGAGAATGCTTCGATGGTGACGCTGTCTTGGGCGTTGGTTTCCACAAAGAATCCAACCATGGTTTGTGCGGCACCGAAGGCGGCCGTCCAGGTGGCGCCGGTGTTGCTGTTGATGCTGTAGTTCCAGTTTGACGCGATGGTGGAGCCGCTGAATAGGCTTGTATCGCCAGAATTGGTCATTGACCATCTAGAAGCAACAATCGGTCCACATCCGTAAGCTGTTGATTCATAGGCATTTCTACCCTGAACGCCTGCGATGTGTGTCAAGCGACCCGACAGTTGAAACCCCTTGTTCTAGGGGGCATGAATTCCCCCGTCACCGACCTCAAAGCCTGAGCGCCGCGGCACACATTGACCCGAGGATGAAACCCCGGCATCATGTTTGATGTAACTCAATTACACACTCCATGGCCTTTGACCTTGTTCTGTTTGGCGGCACCGGCGACCTGACCTGGCGCAAGTTGATGCCGGCGTTGTTCCAGGCCCATCGGCATGGCAAGCTGCCCCCAGGCGGCCGCATCCTGGCGGTGGCGCGCGACCAGCGCAGCGACGACGAATACCGTGCCTTCATCAAGGAACGCTTCAACGACGTCGAAACCAGCAAGCGCCCCAGCGACGAAGAATTCGCCGTCTTCGCGCAGATGCTGCACTACCGGCGCATGGACCTGTCGCAGCCCGAGCACTATGCCGGCCTGAAGCGCTGGGTGGACGAACGCGGCGCCGACACTGTGGTGCTGTTTCTCGCCACCAGCCCGCACCTGTTCCCGGTGGTGTGTGAACAGTTGGGCCAAGCCGGCCTGAACGGCCCTAACGTGCGTGTGGTGCTGGAAAAGCCGCTGGGCCACGACCTGGCCAGCGCGCAGGTCATCAACCGCGCCGTCAGCGCCGCCTTCACCGAACAGCAGGCGCTGCGCATCGACCACTACCTGGGTAAGCCTGCCGTGCAGAACCTGATGGCGCTGCGCTTTGGAAACGCGCTGTTTGAACCCTTGTGGCGCCGCGAGAGCATCGCCAACATCCAGATCACGCTGGCCGAGAGCATCGGTGTGGGCACGCGCGGCGACTTCTACGACCGCACAGGCGCGCTGCGCGACATGATCCAGAACCATGCACTGCAGCTGCTGACCATGATTGCGATGGAGCCGCCGCCCACCAGCGACGCCGACGCCATCCGCGACGAGAAGCTGAAAGTGCTGCGTTCGCTGAAGCCCTTCACGCCAGAAAGCGTGTCGCGCGACGTCATTCGCGGCCAGTACAAGGCCGGCATGGTGGACGGCCGGCCCGTGCCCGCCTACCAGGACGAGGCCAAGGTGCCGCACGGCAGCACTTGCGACACCTTTGTGGCTCTGCGCACCGAGGTGCAGAACTGGCGCTGGGCCGGCGTGCCGTTTTACCTGCGCACCGGCAAGCGGCTGGCGGCGCGCGACGCGCAGATCGTGGTGAATTTTCGCGAGGTGCCGCACCCCATCTTCCCCGGCACGCGGCAGGCCAACAAGCTGGTCATCAAGCTGCAACCCGAAGACGGGCTTGAACTGCACCTGTTGGCCGCGCAAAGCGGCGGCGGCAACGAGGTGCTGGCGCCAGTGTCGTTGGACCTGGACTTTGACAAGGCCTTTGCCAGCGAACGCGTGGGCGGCTACGAACGGTTGTTGATGGACGCCCTGGCCGGCCGCTTGAACCTGTTTGTGCGCAGCGACGAACAGGAACAAGCCTGGCGCTGGGTGGAACCGGTGCTGGACGCCTGGCAGCGCGACCCCGGTGGCCCCCGACCCTATGCCGCGGGCGGCTGGGGCCCCGCGGCGGCCAGCGCGCTGGTGGCGCGCGACGGCTACGCCTGGGCCGAGGAGCAATGACCGGCTGGGCCTGTCGACGGGCATGTCAGGCCCTTCTGTCTTTTCGGTCCCTGCGTTCTTTCAAGGCGGTGCCGGCCCTGGCCACCCTGCTCATGGTCCTGGCCGTGTTCGGCGGCACAGGCCCGGCGCAGGCGTTGACGGTGTGGACCGTTGCTCCCGGCCAGAACCTGACGCAGGCGCTGCAAAAGGCATCCGACGGTGACGTGGTCGAGTTGCTTCCGGGCGTGCACAGGGCCCAGACGGCGGTGCTGGTGCAGCGGCAACTGACCCTGCGCGGTGCAGCACCCGGGTTGGACCCCACCGGCCCCCGGCGCGCCGTTCTGCTGGCCGACGGCCACAGCGCCGAAGGCAAGGGCCTGCTGGTGGTGCGCGGTGGCGCGGTGCGCGTCGAAAACATCGAATTCCGCGGCAGCCGGGTGCCCGACCGCAATGGCGCCGGCATTCGTTTCGACCGCGGCCGCCTGTGGGTGCGCAATTGCTTTTTCATCGACAACGAGAACGGCATCCTGACCGGCGACGACTCCGATGCCGAGCTGACGGTGGAAGACAGCGAATTCGGCCAGGCTCCTGTGGGCACGCCACTGCCGCACCTGATCTACGTCGGGCGCATCGCGCGCTTCGTGCTGCAGGGCAGCCATTTCTGGGGCGGCCATATGGGCCATCTGGTGAAGTCGCGCGCCAGGGCCAACGAGGTCCGCTACAACCACATCACCGACAGCAGCGACGGCCGCGCCGCCTACGAGCTGGAATTTCCCAACGGCGGGCAGGCGGTGGTGGTGGGCAACGTCGTTTCACAAAGCGCGCACAGCAGCAACGCGGCCCTGGTGTCGTTCGGTGCCGAGGGCGAAGCGCCCGGCCAGCCCCGCGCGCACAGCCTGCTGCTCATCAACAACACGCTGGTCAACAACGGCTGGCGGCCTGCGGTCTTCGTGCGCGTGCATGACAACCGCCTGCTCAGCCCGGTGCAGCAACGCTGGGTGAACAACCTCTTCGTCGGCCTTGGCGTGGCCGATGTCGTGTGGGGCGACTTGGCGCGTGGCAACTTTCTGGTCCCTGCGTCGGCGTTGCAGGACCCGGCGCAAGGCGACTTCAGCCTGCGGGCCGGCGCCTGGTTCATGGGTTGGGGCGTGGCCCCGGAGACCCTGGACGGTACCGATGACCGGGCAGTTCGTTCGCTGTGGCCGGTGGCGCAGTTTTCACCGCCGCTGGGCAGCCGGCCGCTGCCTGCCATCAAGCGTTGGTCACCGGGCGCACACCAGCCCGAGGCCGGCGCAAAGCCCCAGGGCTAGCCTGCCATGCTCGAACGCATCCGCGCCTCCATACCCGCGTTGCCGCCCGCCGAGCAGCGCGTAGCCAAGTTGCTGCTGTCCGACCCACGCAGCTTTGCCAGCCTGCCGGTGACTGAGCTGGCTGAACGGGCGCATGTCAGCAAGCCCACGGTGGTGCGGTTCTGCCGCAGCGTGGGTTACGACGGGCTGGCCGACTTCAAGCTGAAGCTGGCCGGCAACGTCAACGAAGGTGTGCCCTTTGTCCACCGTTCGGTGGACGACGACGACAAGGCTGGCGACCTGGTGGTGAAGGTGGTGGACAACGCCGTGGCCGCGATGCTGCGCTACCGCAATGCCGCGGCCAGCCAGTCGGTGGAACGCGCCATCGCCGTGCTGGCGCAAGCCGGCCGCGACGGCCGGCGCATCGAGTTCTACGGCGTCGGCAATTCCGGCATCGTGGCGCAAGACGCGCAGCACAAGTTTTTCCGCCTGGGTGTCAGCGCCACGTCGGTCAGCGACGGCCACATGCAGGTCATGAGCGCCACCATGCTGCAGCCCGGCGACTGCGCCGTCGTCATCAGCAATTCGGGCCGCAGCAAGGACTTGCTGGACGTGGCCGACATCGCCCGCCGCAAGGGCGCGCACATCGTTGTCATCACGGCCAGCGGGTCGCCGCTGGCGCTGGAAACCCGGCTGCATTCAGCGCACGGCGGACAGAACATCCTGCTCGCCGCCGACCACCCCGAGGACGCCGACCGCTACAGCCCCATGGTGTCGCGGTTGCTGCACCTGCTGATCGTGGACATCCTGACCACGGGCGTGGCGCTGCGCCTGGGATCGGCGCAGTTGAGGCCGATGCTGCAAGAGATCAAGCGCAACCTGCGCGTGCGGCGCTACGTGAATTCGGGCCGCCCCGACCAGGACCCTGACGCCGATGGCGCTGGCTACACCGGTTTGGAAAACGGCAGCAAGCCGTCCAGGCCGTAAAGCTGCGCCAACTGCTGCAGCTTGGGCGGCGCACCGTCCACCACCACCGTGCGGCCGGCCGCCTGGGCCAGGCGCCGGGCCTGCAGCAGCAGCGCCAGCGCGCTGCTGTCCACTGCGCGCAGTGCGCTGGCATCGATGCGCAGCACGCCGCTGCCCGCGGCCACTTCTGCGGGAAGCGTGGCCGCCAAGCTTGCGGCCTCTTGCAGGGTGACAGTGGCGGGCAGTTGCATGGTGGCGCTGGTGTGCTGGCCGATCAGCCCTTGGCTGCGGCCTTGTTGCGTTCCACCAGGTTGGCGATCAGGCCGTCGATGCCGCCCTGGGTGATGGCCTGAGCAAACTGCGAGCGGTAGTTCTGCACCAGCCACAGGCCGCCGACGTTGACGTCGATGATCTTCCAGGCCGCATCAGCAGCGCCCTTGTCGAGCCGGTAGTCCAGCTTGATGGGCTCACCCTTGCCGCGCACTTCGCTCTGCACCACCAGTTGCGTGCTGCCTTGCACCGGCTGGGTCTTGGTGATTTCCACTGTCTGGTCGCGCAGTTGCGACAGCGCGCCGGAGTACACACGCACCAGCAGGGTCTTGAACTCGGCCTGCAGCTTGGTGCGCTGCTCCGCGGTGGCCTCGCGCCACTTGGGGCCCACGGCAGAGCGCGTCATGACCTCGAAATTGACGTGCGGCATGACCTTGGTTTCCACCAAGCCCAGGATGCGGCCGAAATCGCCGCCCTGAATGGCCTTGTCGGCCTTGGCGGTGTCGATCACGTCCAGGCTGATCTGGCGCACCAGCTTTTCGGCGCCGCCGTCGGCTTGCGCCAGGGCGATACCGGCCGGGGCGCTGAGGCTCAGGCTCAGCGACAGGAGGGTGAAGAGCTTCTTGATGAACACGTTGACAATTCCTTTGGGTCAGCGGCTGGTGTGCCGCAAGGCCTTAACGCTTGGCGGGGCCTGGCGGTTCACACGGGCACGCAGATGGCTGCGGCGGGGTTCGCGGGGGTTGTGCTCACTTCGCAGGCTTGGCGGGCGCTTTGGCCGGCGGCGGGGGGCTGTCACCGGGGTCGGAGTCGTCTTTGGCGGGCGCCGTGGCGCCGTCCAGCACCGCGTCCAGCCGGCGTGCCAGGTAAGCCTCGCGAACGAAGGTGTACTTGTCCAGTGCCACGTCATCGATCATGCGCGTGGTGGACAGCAAGCCTGCACGAAAGTGCACGATTTCCAGCGTGGTGATGCCCAGACCGGTGTTGCTGTTGTTGGCCAGGTTTGACGCGCTGGCCTGACGGTCGAGCACCAGTGCGCTGGTGTCGCGCAGCGTGGAAGGGCCCAGCAGGGGCAGCACCAGGTAGGGCCCAGTTCCCACGCCCCAGCGTCCCAGGGTCTGGCCGAAGTCTTCGTAACGGCGGTTCAGCCCCATTTCGCTGGCCGGGTCGAGCAGGCCGCCCAGGCCGAACAGTGTGTTGGTGGCCACGCGCATGCCCATCTCCAGCGTGTACTGGAACTTGCCCTGCAACAGGTTGTTGACCGCCGACCACACGTCGCTGACGTTGCCGAACACATTACCGATGCCGGTGCGCACCAGTTCGGGTAGCACCTTGCGATAGGTCTCGGCCACCGGCTTGAGCACCGCTGTGTCGATAACGTCGTTGAAGGCGTAGACCTTGCGATTCCAGTGTTCCCAGGGGTCGGCCGCTGACGATGCGCCGCCGCCG
>JAYSXE010000325.1:0-11817 GCA_043717565.1 Burkholderiales bacterium
GTCTTCAGGGGGGTGGGCTGGTCGCTGGACATGGTTGGATCTCCTGGAGGTGCTTGGTGATGATGCTGTTTTTGGCTGGTTGCTGAAGCTAAGGCCTGCCTCTGACGAACCCCTTACGTTGAGGGCCGGATGCTCCAATGGCGTCACTACAATCGCCGCTAGGGGAATCCCGAAGGTGCAACTCGAGGGCACCCGATCGCTCCCCCAGCCCCGCAAGCGCCTCCAGGACATCATGAAACCGAAGCTTCCCGACGACGCCGTGCGCCAGCGCGCACTGCCCAACTTCATCTTCGCCAGCCGCTGGCTTCAACTGCCACTTTACCTGGGCCTGATCGTCGCGCAGTGCGTCTACGTCTTCCATTTCTGGGTGGAACTGGTGCACCTGGTGGAGGCCGTCTTCGGCAACACCGACGCGCTGGCCAAGCTGGTTACCAGCATCGGCTACAAGGCCGAAGCCGTTGTCGACCTGGCGGGCAAGACCACCGGCTACAAGCCCATTGATTCGCTGAACGAAACCATCATCATGCTGGTGGTGCTGGCGCTGATTGACGTGGTGATGATCAGCAACCTGCTGATCATGGTCATCGTCGGCGGCTACGAGACCTTTGTGTCGCGCCTGAACCTGGAAAACCACCCTGACCAGCCGGAATGGCTGAGCCACGTCAACGCCAGCGTGCTGAAAGTCAAGCTGGCCACCGCCATCATCGGCATCAGCAGCATCCACCTGCTGAAGACCTTCATCAATGCCGCCAATTACACCGACAAGGTGCTGATGTGGCAGACGCTGATCCACGTGACCTTCTTGCTGTCGGCGCTGGCCATTGCGCTGACCGACCGTTTGATGACGGCGCCGCCCAAGCCCGGCGCGCACTGAACGCGCTGACTGTGAGCGCCCGTTGTCGCAACTCTTCGAAGTTCATCCCCACAACCCCCAGCCAAGGCTGCTGAAGCAGGCCGCACACATCCTGCAATCGGGCGGCGTGGTGGCGGTGCCCACCGACAGCAGCTATGCGCTGGTGTGCCAGCTGGACGACAAGGCCGCGGCCGAAAGCCTGCGGCGCATCCGGCAGGTGGACGACAAGCACCACCTCACGCTGATGTGCCGCGACCTCAGCGAACTGGCGCGGTTTGCCCGCGTGGACAACCGGCAATACCGCTTGCTGAAGCTGGGCACGCCCGGCCCCTACACCTTCATTCTGGAAGCCACCAAGGAAGTGCCGCGGCGGCTGAGCCACCCGAGCCGCCGCACCATCGGCCTGCGCGTGCCCGACCACCGCGTCCTGCAGGAGCTGCTGGCCCTGTTCGGCGCACCGCTGCTGGCAACCACGTTGATCGCGGCCGGCGAAACCGAACCAATGAACGACGCCACTGAAATTCGCGACAAGCTGCAGAAGTCACTGCAGGCGGTGCTGGACGCCGGTGCCTGCGCGATGGAACCCACCACGGTGCTGGACCTGACGGGCGAAGACCCGGTGGTGGTGCGCCAGGGGCGCGGGGAACTGGCGCGGCTGGGTCTGTAGGCTGCCGGGCCCTGCCAGGTGTACGCGACCAAGGCGAGCCCGAGCGCGACGCAAGGGCTTGGCGGTTCTTTCACACCGTTTCAGACCACCAGGCTGGGGTCCACCGGGCGCAACCGGTGGTCGACGTAGTAGCCGCCGAATTCGGTGTACTGCAGAAAGCAGCGCTGGCAACGGGTGCAGCGCCAGACGGTGCAGCGATTGCACGGAAACCAGTCCACCGCCATCGGCGCCTGGGGCGACCAGTAGCTGGTGCCGGTTGGGTGCCACTCGGCCAAGGTCGGCTCGTCGCTGGCTTCGGGGTCTTGCAGTGTGGCCACGCACTCGAATGCCGGTACGGCCAGCGGGGCGGCCGCGGACTCCCACCCGGCGCTGGCGTGCTGGTGGCAGTCGCAGGGCGGGCTGCCTTCAGCTGATGAAGGCGGCAAGGCCTTCAGGTCGTCCGCAGACCAGCGCGGCAACCTCGGCAACTGCGGCAATTCAATCGGCCTTGATGTTGTGGTCTTTCACCACCTTGGCCCAGGTGTCGATCTGACGTTCGATGAAGGCCTGCGCCGCGGCAGGCGTTCCGGTGTTGATGTCAATGCCCTGCGCCGTCAGCTTGGCGGCCACGTCGGGCTGCTTCAGCGCCTTGGTGATTTCGGCGTTCATGCGCTGCACGATGTCGGGCGGCGTCTTCGCCGGCGCCAGCACGGCCCACCAAGCCGGTGCATCGAACCCGGGGTAGCCGCTTTCGGCCAGCGAGGGCACGTCGGGCAGGTTGGGTGTGCGTTTGGACGTGGTGACCACCAACGCGCGCAGCCGCTTGCTGTCAATGTGGGGCTTGCTCAGGAACACCGAACCCACCGTCAACGGCACGTGCCCTGCGACCGCGTCATTCATCAGCGGACCGCCGCCCCGGTAGGGCACGTGCACCAGGTCGGCCTGTGCCGTGCGTGCCAGCTGTGCCATGGCCAGGTGACCCAGGCTGCCCGAACCGATGCTGCCGTAGCCGATGTTCTTGCCCGCCTTGGCTGCAGCCACCACGTCCGCAAAAACCTTGTAGGGCGTGTCGGCATGCGTGGCCAGCACCATCGCGCCCGTGCCCACCAGCGCCACGGCCGTCAGGTCACGCCGGGTGTCAAAGCTCAGCTGCGGCTGCAGGCTGGGGTTCACAGCATGGGTGTCGAAGACCACCGCGAAGGTGTACCCGTCTGGCGCTGCCGCCACCACCTGGCCCGTACCCACCGACCCCGAAGCGCCGCCCTTGTTTTCCACCACCACCGTCTGCCCCAGCGCCTGCTGCAGCGCCGGCGCCAGCACGCGCGCCACCTGGTCCACCGAACCACCGGGCGGGAACACCGCCACCAGCTTGATGGGCTGCTTGCCCGGCCATGCCTGGGCCTGGGCTGCTGCAGGCAGGGCCAGGGCGGCACCCAGCAGCGCCGCCGTGAACGTCCGGCGCAAAAGGGTGGTGCGGTTCAGAGTTGCGCTCATCGAATTCGACTTTCCATGTCCAACCGGCGCTCTCAGCCGGGTTGTTGCAGACGCTGCAGCACGCGTTGGGGGCTGAAGCCCATCTGGGCCTGGCCGCGCACCAGCAGCACGGGTGTACCGGGGGAACGTGATTCTTCAAACGACTGCCGGCATTGGCTGTCGCGCTCGATGCTGCATTCGCTGAAAGCCACACCGTGCATCTTCATCCAGGCCCGGGCTGCCGCGCAGGGTGCGCAGGTGTCTGATGACAGCATGCGGATGTCACCCGCCGCAGCCGCCGCAGCCACCTGTACGCCCAGACTTTGCTGGGACCGTTGCACCCACCAGTGGTTGGCAACCGCCACGGCCAGCACCAGCAGCACCAGGCCCCAGAGCGACCGGCGCGTTGATCCCGCCATGACCCGGAACGCCTGCGCTACAGAGCCGCCGTGACCACCATCTCGACCCGCCACTCAGGCTTGGCCAGATCGGCTTTCACGGTGGCCCGGGGCGGCGCATTGCCGGCTGGCAGCCAAGCTTCCCAAGCCGCGTTCATGGCCGGGAAATCGGCCAGGTCCTTGATGAAGATCTGCACCATCAGCAACTTGCTCTTGTCGGTGCCGGCGCGGGCCAGCAAGGCGTCGATCGCGCCCAACACCTGTTGCGCCTGGCCCGTGATGTCCTGGCTGCCATCGGCTGCCACCTGCCCCGCGAGGTAACACACCCCGTTGTGGACGGCCATCTCTGACAGCCGGGTGCCGACGTCGAAACGTTGAACCATTTCAATGTTGTCCTTTTTTGTGTTTGCCCGGGCCCGCTGCCTTGTCCGCAGAAGGGCCCGAAGACTGTTGACTTTTTGGCCCGGCCCCGGCCGGCGCCGCTGCCGGCCGCTGCCCCAGCTTGCTTTCAGTGCCAGCCAGCAGCTTCTGGATGTTGGCCTCATGGCGCCAGATCAGCAGCAGGCTCATGGCCGCAATGGCCAGCAGGCTGCCGTCCACGTCCCAGATGAGCGCCTGGTAAAACGGTGCAAAAGCCGCTGCCACAATGGAAGCCAGCGACGAATAGCGCGAGAAGGCCGCGACGATGACCCAACTGAGCAGGGTCGCCAGTCCCAGGCCCGGATTGATGGCCATCAGCGCACCCGCCGCGGTGGCCACCCCCTTGCCGCCCTGGAAGCGAAAAAACACCGGCCACAGGTGCCCCAGAAAGGCAGCCAGGCCCGCAAAAGCCGCTGCCGTGGTTCCCAGGCCCCATTTCGGCCCGAAGGCCAGCACCAGAACCACAGGCACGTAGCCCTTCAGCGCGTCCAGCGCCAGGGTCAGCAATGCTGCAGAACGGTTTCCCGAACGCAACACATTGGTAGCCCCCGGGTTCTTGCTGCCATAGCTGCGAGGGTCGGCCAAGCCCATCACCCGGCTGACCAGGACTGCAAAAGACAGCGAACCAATGAGATAGGAACCGAGCAGGGCCAGCACCAGATAGACGGTGTTCATGGAGCATCAGTCTAAGCGCTTGATGCCGCTTGCCCGAGCGGGTAGGCACCGACCCGGCCCAAAAGACGCTTTCCAAGGCCGTGGCGAGGGTTCGCGCGGCTCCGGTCGCGGCAGCAGTAGCCTGACACAATTGGTGGTGATTTGTTACACCTGGGCTGATCATTATCGTGCTGCACCCCCCTCTTTCGGTGTTTGACGAGGCCACCCGGTTGGCCTATCGTGCTTCCGCTCGTCTGTAGCGGGCAGCAGCCATACGTCAGTCACCGTCGGTTTCGTGAAAACCCCTCGGGCTGTCAACAAACACCAACTTGGAAATAAAACCATGCACAGCCTTCAAATGAAACAAATTGCCGCAGCGGCGGCTCTGGGCCTGGCCGGTGCTGCAGCAAGTGCCGCCGTCGCTGTCATCAACACCGCCCCAACGGTCTCGTTCAGCATCGACGGTGAGAACACCATCTTCATCGAACCTGCGCGCGGCGACAGCGACAAGGTCGTTTGGGTGATTGATAATTTCATGACCAACGACGTGAGCCTCAGCGCGTTCATGGACCCGGACCCGATCATCACTTCGGCCGTCAGCGTCCTCGATTTCGGCGCGGCTTCGAACTTCAATTTCAGCTGGGCCTTGCCGATCGTCCCGACCATTGGCCCTGTCACGCTGAAGCTGACCATTGGCGGTTCGTGCACCGACAACGACAACAACGGCTGCAGCGCTACGCCAAACCTGGCTTCTGGCTTTCTTGCTGATGGTTTGCTCGACAGCGTGTTGCATGTATCCGGCGGGTCGTCTTTCAGCGGTGCCGCGGGCGGCAGCGGCTCATTCGCCAGTTCGACTTTCATCATCAATCTGCCGGCTGGCCCTTACAACAATCTGGGCATGAAACTGGGTTTCCTGGGCAGCGGCGGCGGTGACGCCATCTCCTTCACGTTGGGCGTTGAGGTGGTGAACGCCACAGTGCCTGAGCCGGGCAGCCTGGCCCTGGTGGCGCTGGCAGTGGGTGCGGCTGGCTTGGCCTCGCGCCGCAGCAAGAAGGCCTGACGGTTCGCCGCGCCGGAAGCCCGGCGCTGAAGACGCACCGTTTGAACGACGGCTCCAGCCCATGCTGGAGCCGTTTCACTTTGGGGCCGTGTGACTCGGCCTGGAGTTTGCGTTTACAGCGCGCACGACACGGGCCGCGCGGCCAGCGTCTCCAGCAACACCTGTGGCGGCAGCCCGACCAGAAAGCCCCGGCGGCCGCCGTTGATGTACATCAGCGGCAGGTCCAGCACGGTGGCGTGCACATAGACCGGCATGGCCTTGCGCAGGCCAAAAGGCGATGTACCGCCCACCAGATAACCACTGTGTCGTTGCGCGACTTCAGGCTTGCAGGGTTCGACGCTCTTGCAGCCGATTTCGCGCGCCAGGGCCTTGGTGCTGACCTGGCGGTCGCCGTGCATCAAGACGACCAGCGGCTGCGCCTTCTCGTCCTGCATCACCAGCGTCTTGACCACCGCGTGTTCCGGCACACCCAGCTGGCGCGCAGACTCGCTGGTGCCGCCATGCTCCACGTAGTCGTAGGCATGCTCACTGAACGGCACGCCCGCCGCCCGCAGCATGTGCGTGGCGGGCGTTTCGCTGACGTGTTTGTCCTTCCTGGCCACCAAAGCCTCTTGCTGCCGGGCCGGGTCTCACGCCGGGCCCGGCCCTGGCGTCAATCGCCTTCCACCCACTCGATCTGCGCGCCCAGCGCGCGGATGTTTTCAGCAAAGCGCGGGTGCGCACGCCGCACCGGCGTGGCGTTCTTGATCACGCTGCGCCCCGGGATGCTGCAAGAAAGCATCAACAGTGCGATGGCCACACGGATGATGTACGGGCTTTCCACCTCGGCAGGCGCCAGCTGCTTGCCGCCGAAGGTGATGATGCGGTGCGGGTCGGCCATGAAAGCCTGGGCGCCGAACTTGGCCAGCTCACTCGTCCAGCCCATGGCGCCTTCGTAGACCTTGTTCCAGAACATCGCACTGCCTTCGCTGCGCGCGCCCAGCGCCACGAAGATGGGCAGCAGGTCCACCGGCAGGTAGGGCCAGGGCGCGGCCTCGATCTTCTGCAAGATGTTCTTCGTGAACGGCTCTTTCACGCGCAGCGGGCCGTCAACCACGGTGTGGCTCCAGCCGCCTTCGTGCACCACCTGCACACCAAACTTCGCGAAGGTGCGGTCGATCAAAGGGAACTGCTCGGGCGCCGAGTTCTTCACCGTGATGCAGCCGCCCGTGATGGCGCCCAGCGCCATGAAGGTCACGGCCTCGTGGAAGTCTTCGGCAAACTTGAATTCGCCGCCGCCCAGTTGCTTCACGCCGTGCACCGTGAGCCGGCTGGTGCCGATGCCTTCAATCTGCGCACCCAGCAGCGTCATGAAGTGGCAGAACTCCTGCACGTGGGGTTCGCTGGCGGCGTTCATCAGCGTGCTGGTGCCGTTGGCCATGGCGGCGCAGAGCACGAAGTTTTCCGTGGTGGTGACGCTGGCGTAGTCCAGCCAGTGGTGGTTGGCCTGCAAGCCGGCGTCGGCACGCATGATCAGCGCCTCGGGCCGCCGTTCGACATGGGCGCCAAAGCGCTCCATCACCTCAACATGGGGGTCGATCTCGCGCACCCCCAGCGTGCAGCCCTGCACGTCGTTTTCGATGCGGGCCACGCCAAATCGGGCCAGCAGGCCAGGCACCAGCATGATCGACGAGCGCATTTCCTCGGGCAGGTGGTGGCGCTGCGGGTCGAACTGCGTGTTTTCGTGGTGCAGGTCGAGAATGCCAGTGGCGTAGTCGACGCTGACGGCGCTGCCCAGCTGGCGGAAGATGTCCAGGATCTTGCGCACGTCGGTGATTTCCGGGATGCCCACCAGCCGCACGGGCGACCGGCTGAGCAACGTGCCGCACAGGATGGGCAGCACGGCATTCTTGTTGGCAGACGGAACGATGCGGCCGGTGAGGGGCGTGCCACCGTGCACGATGAGATTGGCCATGAAGACGATTTTGCGGGCCTTGACGGGCCCGGGTGTGGGGTTGCGTAAGGGTCCGATTGTCGCGGGTTGCAGACCCAACGGCCGGCCCGGCCCGGCCGCCTTGCTGGCAGCCGGCTTGCCACAGCGGGCAGCGGCGGCAACCGGTGTTCAGCGCGCCGGCTGCGCCGGTGCTTGCTGCGCGGCTACGGCCAGTGCCTGCGCGCGGGCCTCTTCCTGCAAGCGCAGCACCCGGCGCTGCACCTTGCCGGTGGTCGTCATGGGCAGCGCTTCGATGAACTCGATCTCCTTCGGGTACTCATAGGGCGCCAGCAGGCCCCGCACATGCTGCTGCAGCGCTGCCACCAGGGCCGGCGACGCTGCATGGCCCGGCGCCAGCACCACATAAGCCTTCACCACGGCCCCACGCTCGGCGTCGGGCTTGGGCACCACGGCGGCGTTGGCCACGGCCTGGTGCTTGACGAGGCAGTTCTCCACCTCGCTGGGGCCGATGCGGTAGCCCGCGGCCTTGAACACGTCGTCGCTGCGGCCCTGGTACCAAAGGTAGCCCTGCTCGTCCATGACCGCGGTGTCGCCCGTGCGACACCAGCTGCGGGCCGGGTCGCCGGTGTACTTGGCCCTGGTGGCCTTGTCGTTGCGCCAGTAGCCCAGAAAAAACACCGGGTCCGGGCGCCCATGCACGTCCAGCCGGTGCACGGCCACGTCGCCGGGCGTGCCGCGGGGGCATTCCTGCCCTTGGTCGTCGATCACGGCCACGCGGTGCCCCGGGTAGGCCCGCCCCATGCTGCCGGGCCGGGCGGGCCAGGCCGGCCTGCACTGGCCGTCGGCGGCCACGTAGCGCGTGCAGTTGCCCACGACGTAGTTGATCTCGGTCTGCCCGAACATCTCGTTGACGGTCACCCCCAACGCCTGCTGGCACCAGTGGAAGACGGTGTCGCCCACCGCCTCGCCCGCGCTCATGATGGCGCGCAGCCGCAGCGCGTGCTGCTGCAGCGGCTGCGGCACGGCCTTCATCATGGCCTTCAGCGCCGTGGGGAACAGGAAGGTGTGCGTCACGCCGTGGCGTGCCATCAGCTCCAGGGCCTTTTCCGGCACGAACCGCCCCTGCCAGGCCACGATGGGGCGGCCGAAGTACAGCGTGGGCAGCAAGGCGTCCATCAGGCCGCCCGTCCAGGCCCAGTCGGCCGGGCTCCAGAAGACCTCGTCGCCATCGGCACCAAACCAGTTCTGGCTGCAGACAAAGCCGGTCAGGTTGCCGATCAGGGCCCGGTGCGGGATCAACGCGCCCTTGGGCGGGCCTGTGGTGCCGCTGGTGTAGATCAGCACCGCAGGGTCGTTCGCCAGCGTGTCCACCATGGCAAACGGCCGGGCGGGTGACGCCACCAGCGTGCTGCTCCACGCCGTTTCGTCGGCCTGTTCGGGCTGCGCAGAGCCCGCCAGCAGCAGGCCTTTCAAAGCCGGACACTGGCTGCGCACCTGGCGCACCGCAGCCAGACCGGTTTCGTCCACCAGGGCCAGCACGGCGCCGCTGTCCTGCAGCCGGTAGACCAGGGCATCAGGGCCGAACAGGTTCGACAACGGCATGGCCACGGCGCCCATCTGGTACAGCGCCATGTGCGCCACGGCGGTCTGCGGCCGCTGGGGCATGACGATGGCCACGCGGTCGCCGCGGCCCACGCCCAGCCGGCGCAGTGCGTGGCTCAGGCGGTGGGCTTGGGCTTGCAATTCGCCAAAGCTCAGCACGCCACGGCTGCCGTCTTCGTGTTCCCAGCGGATGGCGTCTTGCCGCGCACCCTGCGCCGTGCCCGCCCAGCGGTGGCAGCACAACTGGGCGATGTTCAGCCGCCGCGGTACGCGCCAGTAAAAGCCCTGGTGCAGCGCTGCATGGTGATCTGATGGCGTGACGCCGCCGTCGACGTGCGCGGCATCGCGGGCGGGTGATGACTTCGGGGCGCTATGGGCTCTCATGGCCCCGAGCTTAACGATGCGCAGTTCGTCACGAAGCCGGGGGCTCGTCCGGACTATCCCGAAGCGCCAGCGACCGCCATTGGCGCGCTGCAGGCACGGACAACGCGCGATCTTGCCGCTCGGCGCGCTTCAGTCAACCCCCCGCACGCCGAAAAGTCGGTGACCACCCGGTCTGGCGCCGCCATGCGGCCCCAGCCGGTTCGGCGCACAGACCAGCCACAACGCGGCGACCACGGCCTGCCGCACCCTTCACCACCCTTGCAGAACGACGCTCGCCAACATGCCATACGCTGAATTGTCGCAAGTCAAACACCGCATCACGCCAGGTGCACCCCTGCCCTTCAACGTGCGCAACGCCGACAAGACCCTGCTGCTGGCCCGGGGCCAGCGCATCGAATCGCAGCAGCACCTGAATTCGCTGTTCGCCCGCGGCGCGTTGGTGGACATGTCAGAGCTGTTGCAGCCGGCCGCCAGCGTCAGCCCGCGCGAGGCCATCAAACAGGCCAGCAGGGCCGAACTGCCCGCCTTGTGGGACAACGCGCTGACCAAGGTGGCGCAGGTGCTGGAACAGGATCCCGACGGGAACTTTGGCCAAGCGCTGGCCGACGCAACAGACCCGGTGCAGGCGCTGATCGAACGTGACCCCGACTTGGCCATCTTCCAGGTCGTGAAGCAAGGCGGCGATGCCGACATGGCCTATGGCGCACAGCGTTCACTGCAGACCGCCATCTGCAGCATGCTGGTGGCGCAAAGGCTGGGTTGGGAAAGCGACCAGGCCCAACGTGCCATGAAGGTGGGGCTGACGATGAACCTGTCGATGCTGCAGTTGCAGGGCATCCTGGCGCGCCAGACAGGGCCACTCAGCGCCGAGCAGCAGCACGAGGTGCAGACCCACCCGGTGCGCAGCCGTCGCATGCTGGAACTGGCGGGCATCACGGACGCGCCCTGGCTGCAGGCCGTGGAACAGCACCACGAAAAGGAAGACGGCAGCGGCTACCCGCAGGGTAACGCATCGCCAGGCGAGCTGGCTTCGCTGGTGCGCCGCGCCGACATCTACACCGCGAAGCTGTCAGTGCGCAGTTCGCGGCCTTCGCTGTCGCCAGACGTGGCCACCCGCCAGATGTTCATGCAGGACCCCGGCCACACCATCACCTCTGCGCTGGTGAAGGAATTTGGCATCTACCCGCCAGGTTGCATGGTGCGGCTGGCGTCGGGCGAGGTGGCGCTGGTAGTGGCGCGCGGGCCGGCCATCACGTCGCCCATCGTGGCTTGCCTGACCAACGAGCGCGGCGCACCTCTGCCCACGCCGACGCGCCGAGACACGTCACAGAAAGGCAGCGCCGTGCACAGCGTGGTGCCGGCGGGCAGCACCGGCCTGAAGGTGTCTCTGCACAAGGTGCTGCTGGCCATTGCCGACTGAGGCCGCGGGCCGGGCGCGATGCCCACGGCCCGCCCTCACCGTCAACGGCTGCAGCTTCGTGCGCTGCCGGTGACCAGCGGTCGTGCGCCACCACAGGCGGGGTGGGTGACGGCAAGGCCCCCTTCGCTGATGTTTTCGCAGAACACGGTGCTGGTGGCGGCCGTGGGCAGCAGGATGTCCAGCGCCGGCACGGCCGTGCCGGTCATCACGATGGATGAGAGTTCGATTTGGCGCACCGGGCCACCACTGAACCGGCGCTGCACCAGCGGGCCTTGCCCCGCTTCGCTGCGCAGGGTTTCGTTGACGCCTGAACCCACACCCACACGCACGCCCTCGGCAAAGGCTTCGGTCACCGTGGTGCGCGCCACACGCAGGTTCTGCACCGCAGCGGCGTCGGCGATGTCGGCAAAGGCGCGCTCATCGTCAAAGATGAACCCGTAGATCTCCACCGCACCATGGCCGGTGCGTTCCACCGCCGGGTTCCAGCCCGCAGGCGTGTAGGCAGGCGGCAGCGTCTGCACCTGACGGATGGTGTTGTCTTGCACCAGCACGTTGTCCAGGCCCCAGGTTACAAAGCTCAAGTCACGGGCCAGCAGAATGGCGGCGCCGATGGCCGTGCGGGCGATGGTGTTGCTGCTGATGGTGATGTTGGCGCCGCCCACCACTGCGATGCCGCGGCCCCAGTAGTTGCCCGCCACGTCGTTGTGGGCCACCAGCACGTCGCGCACCAGTTGCCGGTCGCGCTGGCCGGCCAGCGTACCGGCCAGCCGCGCGGCGGTGTCTTCAACCCAATTGCCCTGCCCCATGTACGACACCAGACCGATCAGGTCGTCGCCGGTTTCCCGCACCGTGTTGAAGATGACGCGCCCGTTGCGGGAACCGGCCGTGATGTGGATGCCGTCGGACAGGCTGCGCCGCACCTCGTTGCCGGCCACCAGAAAGTTGTCGGCGTATCCCACGTAGATGCCGGCCGA
>JAYSXE010000326.1:0-4964 GCA_043717565.1 Burkholderiales bacterium
CACCGGCCAGTTCTACGCGCTGTTCTTCATGCAGAACGTGATCAAGATCGACAGCTTCACCGCCAACGTGATGGTGGCCTGGTCGCTGATCCTGGGCACCGGCGGCTTCCTGGTCTTTGGTGCGCTGTCTGACCGCATCGGTCGCAAGCCCATCATCCTGACCGGTTGCCTGCTGGGCGCCATCTCTTTCCTGCCAGTGTTCAATTTCCTTACCCAGACCGCGAACCCGGCCATCTATGCGGCGCACCAGACCCCTGTGTCGGTGACGGTGAACGAGCAAGACTGCTCCTTCCAGTTCAACCCCACTGGCACGGCCAAGTTCACGTCGTCTTGCGACATCGCCAAGGCACAGCTGGCACGTTCTTCGGTGAACTACACCACCATCGAAGGCGCGGCCGCGGGCACGCTGGCGGTGGTGAAGGTGGGCGAAACCTCCATCCCGGCTTATGACGCAGGCAAGCTCACGGGCGACGATCTGAAGAAAGCCAAGGCCGCTTTCGACTCGGGCCTGAACGCCGCGTTGAAGCAGGCTGGTTACCCGCTGGTGCCGGCCGACAACAAGACCGTGGCCAAGGCGCAGAACTTCGTCGACATCTTTACCGCGCAGAAGCTGACGATCATCCTGGTTCTGACCTATCTGGTCATCCTGGTGACCATGGTCTACGGCCCGATCGCGGCGATGCTGGTTGAAATGTTCCCGACGCGCATCCGTTACTCGGGCCTGTCGCTGCCGTATCACATCGGCAATGGTTGGTTCGGTGGCTTGATGCCAGCGACCGCCTTCGCCATCTCGGCGCAGACCGGCAACATCTACTCGGGCCTGTGGTACGCCATCGTGGTGGCTGTGATGACCGTGGTTATCGGCGTGATCTTCGTGCCGGGTGGTACCCACAAGAAGGACATCTTTGCCGGCGACAGCGCACGCTAGTCCACGCCAAAGCAGGGAAGTGCCCGGGCCCGGCCATTTGGGCCCGGATGTTTCATCAGCACCGCTTCGAGGTCCCTTGTGGACCTTCCAAGTGGCCCCAGAGAAACCGCGATGACCGACCTCGTGCTTTTGCAACTGACCGATCTGTTCCGGATCGGGCTGATCGGCGGCTTGGTGTACACGATGTACAGAACGGCCGCGGTGACGGGGCGCGTGCTCCCGCTGGTGCTGGGCGTGTTGTTTGTGGCAGTCATGCTGCCGGCCACCATGCCCAACCCCGAGGTGCGTCTTTTTGACGCCGTGCTGGCGGGACTGGTGTCCAACACCATCATCCTGATACCGGTGCTGGCCCTTGCGGCATTGATCGCACGAAGGCGGCGCTGAGAGCGCACGGCCGTGCGGCGCGTGGCGCGTGGCCTTGGCGTCAACCCTTTCGCCGTGGCCATGGTCGTGGCCTGGATGTCTCGCCAGCCGGCCCTTGATTCGGTGCCGCCACGGGCCTGAACAGGCCCGGCGCAGGCCTGCCAGGGTTGCCCGCCGCGGGCAGCCAGACGGCAGCCCAGGCGTGCCGCAGCGTGTGGGTCGGCCCTGCGGATGCACTCCTTCAAGCAGTTAGCGCCTGCATCCCACCATGGTTGGGGGTGCAGGGAAAGCCTGTCGTCGGGCGCTGCGCGAGCACCCTAACAATGTCTGTCATGTCAAAGCACCAGGTGGAACGGGTTCTGGCCGCCGAGGGCGTGTCCAATTTTGGCAGCATGCTCAGTCGCCTGGCCATTCCGTGGATCGCGGCGCTGGCGCTGTCGTCCACACCGGCAGAGATGGCGCTGTTGCTGGTGGCCGACGTGCTGGCCGCCGCGGTGGGAGCCTTGTTCCTGGGAGCGTGGGTGGACCGCAGCGCCAAGCGCGCCGTGATGCTGGCCGCGGACTTGGGCCGTGCGGCGCTGTTGCTGCTGCTGGCCTGGGCCACCTACGAAGGCCGGCTGGTGTTCTGGATGCTGGTGCTGGCGGCCGCCGTGGCGGGCGCGTTGAGCATGAGCTTCGAGCTGGCACGTTCGGCCTGGATGGCACAGCAACTGCAGGCTGCCGACCTGCCGCGACGCAATGCGCAGCTGTCGGTGGTGGGCAGCGTGTCAGAGACGGCGGCCTTTGCCCTGGGCGGCTGGCTGTACCAGGGAGTTGGCGCTGTGTGGTGCTTGGCCGTTGACGCGGTCAGTTATGTCCTTTCGGCGGTGTGTCTGCGCGGGGTGAAGGAAGCCCCATCCGCGACCGCCACCGTCACCGCCCCCGATGCCGCTGTCGCCATGGCCGCCCCCTTGCAGCCCGCGACGCGGTGGCAGGACCGCTTGGGAGCGGTTTTGGACCAGGCCGGGCAGGGACTGAAGGCGGTGGCCGACCGGCCGCGCCTGCGCGCCCTGGCCGCCATCGAGGCGCTGGGCTCGCTGTCGTTTGCGTTGACGGGAACGGTGTACACGCTGTACGTCACGCGCGAACTGGGCATGCCCACGGGGCAGCTGGGCATGATCGCTGCCGTGGGTGGGCTGGGCGCGATGCTGGGCGCCGCCTTCGCACCACGCTGGGGCCGCCAGTGGGGCGCCGGGCGCACCATGACGCTGGGCCTGGTGGCTTATGCGCTGGGCCTGGCCTGCCTGCCCATGGCGCAGGGCGCTGGCTGGCTGGCGGTGGGCTGGCTGGTGGCCCACCAACTGGTGGGCGATGCAGGCCATTCGCTGTACGACGTGCACGACCGCACGCTGCGCCAGACGGCGGTGCCCAGGGAACTGCTGGCCCGTGCTGATGCGGGGGTGCGCACCGCCGGTCAGATGGCCTTGTTGCTGGGCGCGGCCTTGGGCGGCTTGCTGGGCACCAGCTGGGGCTACCGCCCGGTGCTGTGGCTGGCGGTGGCTGCCGCATGCGGGGCGGCCTGGGTGGCCAGCGCCAGGCTGGCGCGGCCGTGAAGCCGCACGGCCTGGGCAGCCGTGCGAAGCGGTGCCGGGGTTGCAGCCGCTTTCAGCGGCGGTAGCGGTCGTCGCGTTCGTAGCGCCCTTCTCGCCAGCCATCGCGCCAGCCGTTGCGCCCGTCGGCACCGTGGTCCTGGCGGCGTGCGTCCTCGGCGTGGCCGCCCTTGTGGCCCTTCTTGCCGTGCCAGCCGTGACCGTTGCGCGGGTCGTTCGGGTACGCGTCATGGCGGTTGGGAATGCCATCACCGTCGCGGTCCCAGCGCGGGTTGTACACGCGGTCGTAGCGGTTCGGTATGCCGTCGGCGTCATCGTCGCGGTAACGGGGCGCGCGGTCATTGCGCCCGGGGTACGCAGGCGCCACCACCACCCGGGGCAGGGGTGCGGGCGGTGGAACCACCACATGCACAGGCCAGCGGATGCCTGGGGTCTCGATGTTGACCTGCCACTGCACCGAGCCGCCGGCATGGGCAGTGCCGGCGCCAAGCGTGCTGACCAGCAGCAGCGCTGCGGTGAGGGCGAAGGGGTTCATGCGCATGCGTCATCTCCTGTTCGCGGGGGTTGCTGGCGCAGCGCCAGGCCCGCGTTGGTACAACGCGGCGCGGGGAAATGTGGTTCACGCGGCGCATGTGAAGCGCAGGTAAAGCCGCGGGCCCCGGCCCTGCTGTCGCGGCGGCGCACGGGGGCCACGCGCAGTTGAAACTGCGGTAACAAGCGGTGCCGTGCGAATCCAATTTTCCTGCTGCGCCAGAGCGGCCTTGCACGGGGTAAACAGGGGCTTGTGGCGCGCTGTCAGTGGCGGTGTGCGCTTTCGTAAGCGGCTGCAAGTGCACCCCTCAACCCGGTGGTGCGGCTCCTAAAATCGGTGCCTGGATGTTGCCTGATGACGCTGCCGTTGCTGGCGGTGCATGAGCGACACCGAGTTTGTTTCCTGAGGGCAAAGCGGTCGAAAGACAGCGACGCAAAGCTTCCGGCCTACCGCACGCAAGTGCCAGGGCAGCGGGGCCGCCAGCAAGCCGGTTGGTACCGGGTCCATGCTGTCCGTTGTGGCCCTCGCCCTTCCACCGTGAAAGCGCGACCGCCATGACCCCAAACCCCCACACCCACCGCCAGCAACGCGACCGCCTGCGGGCTGCCTGGGCCGCCTGCTCGGCTGCGTTGCTGATGGGCGCTTGCGGAGGAGGGCAGCCTTCTGCAGTGGACCCGGCCAACGGCGCGGCCGCTGCCGAACCCACGGCCACGGTGGACGACCGCAGTTTCACGTTGTGGGTGCCGGGCACCGAAGGCGCGCTGCTGGCCGAACAGCGTGCGCTGGACCCTGCAGCCGACGGCAGCGAAGTGCAGTTGATCGTGCGGCTGAACCCGGCCGCCGTCACCGGCACGGGCCGCGCCACCATGGCTGGCGCCGGCGGCAATGGCGAATCGGGCGCAGCGGGCGCAGCAGGCGATGCATCAGTTTTGCGCGCCACGCAGCTGGCTGCCAAGGTGAACGCCGTGGCCGCGACAGCGCAAGGCGTGTTGGCGCGCTCGGTGCTGCAGATGGCGCCGGCTGCGGCAGTGCGCCAGCAGTTTTCGCACGCCGTGGAAGGCTTCGTGCTGTCGGTGCCCTGGGCACAAGCCGCAGCGGTGGCGGCCGAGTTGGCGCGCAACCCGGCGGTGGACGGTGTCGAGCCCGACCGCAGCTTGCAGGTGGGGCAGACCGCGCCCGCGGTGCGCACGCTCGATGCACGGGCCTGGGGTGTGGACCGTGTTGACCAGCGTGCGCGCCAGTTTGACGGCAGCTTTCGGCAGTCGCTGGCTGGCCGTGGCGTCAGCGTCTATGTGGTGGACACCGGCATCAACCCGCACAACGAGTGGGGCAACCGCCTGGCCACTGGGTACACCGCCATCAACGACGGCCGAGGCACGAAAGACTGCAACGGCCACGGCACCCACGTGGCCGGTACTGCAGCCGGCGCCACCCTGGGCGTGGCACCCGCTGCGCGCGTGGTGCCTGTGCGGGTGATGAACTGCAACGGCAGCTCGTCGGGCAGCCAGGTGCTGGCCGGGCTGGACTGGGTGGCCGCAAACGGGTCGCGGCC
>JAYSXE010000327.1:0-2259 GCA_043717565.1 Burkholderiales bacterium
CCCACCTCGGGCAGCGTCAAGGTGGGTGGCAAGGTGGTCAAGCACCCCGGGCCCGACCGCGCGGTGGTGTTCCAGGCCTTCGCGCTGTTTCCGTGGAAGACGGTGCAGGAAAACATCCAGTTCGGCTTGCGCTCACTGGGTGTCGGGCGTGAGGAAGCGGCCGACCGCATCGCCAAGAACCTGAAGCTGATGAACCTGGAAGGCTACGAGTCGGCCTACCCGCACCAGCTGTCGGGCGGCATGCAGCAGCGCGTGGCCATTGCACGCGCCTACGTGCTGAACCCCGACGTGCTGTTGATGGACGAGCCCTTCGGCGCGCTGGACGCACAGACGCGCACGGTATGCAGGAAGAGCTGTTGCGCGTGGGCCGCGCCAACCCGCGCACGGTGATGTTCATCACCCACGCCGTGGAAGAAGCGGTCTACCTGGCCGACCGCGTGGTGGTGATGTCGCGCCGGCCCGGCACCATCAAGGAAATCATCGACGTCAAGCCGGTGCGCGAAGCCGAAGACTGGCAGAAGTACGAACGTATCGAAGACGTGATGGACCTGGAATCGTTCGTGCACCTGCGCACCCGCATCTGGCGCCTGCTGCGCGAACAGCACGGGCCTGACGACCATTGAGCCGGACATTCCGCATGCCGCAATCTATTTCCCAACCCACTGGAGTCAACACCATGAAGACCTTGTTCAGCACCGCCCTGGCGGCCACTCTGTTTGCCTTGTCGTCGGCCCCTGCGCTGGCACAGGATCTGAAGGAAGTGCGCATCAGCTCGCAGCCTGCGCTGCTGGGTTCGGTGCCTTTTGCGCTGGCCGAAGAAAAGGGCTGGTGGAAGGACGTCGGGCTGAAGGTCACCATCACCAACTTCCCGGCGGGCGCGCCGCAGATCGCCGCCAGCAAGAGCTGGGACGTGGGCTACACCGGCAGCGTGCCGGCGGTGCTGGGCGCGGTGCGCTTCGGCCTGAGCACGGTGGCGTTCTCGGACGACCAGTCGGCCACCAACGCCATCTACGTGCGCGGCGCCAACGCCGACGCCATCATCAAAAACCCGGCCTCGCTGAAGGGCGGCACGGTGTTCCTGACCGGCAACTCCACCGTCGATCTGGCGGCACGTTCCTGCCTGGCCAAGTTCGGCCTGCAAAAGGGTGACGTCACCGTGCGTTCGATGGGCCAGGCCGAAATCATCGCGGCGATGAGCTCGGGCAGCGCCGACGTGGGTGGCCTGTGGGCACCGAACACCTACACCGTGGAAGAAAAGGCGGGCGCCAAGTACCTGTGCTCGGGCAAGGACACCGGCACCATGGTGCCGGGCAACCTGGTGGTGCGCGCTGAATGGGCGAAGGAAAACCCACAACTGGTGGCACGTTTCCTGGCCGTGTACCTGCGCGCGCAGCGCTACATGGCCACCAACCGCAAGGACGCCCTGGCGATCATGAAGAAGCACTACGACACCGGCGGCGTGGTGATCTCCGAAGCCGCGATGAACAAGGAATTCGACACCCGCCCCACTTTTGACCTGGCCGGCCAGATGGCCCTGTTCAACCGCGGCGCCCAGCCCTCGCGCGGCGACACCACGATGAACACCATCGCAGCCTTCATGAAGGAAGTGGGTTCGCTGCGCGCCGACGAAGCGCTGCCCGACCCGAAGAGCTACGTCACCGACGAGTACCTGAAGCTGATCGACCGCGACCCGGTGCTGAAGGCCTTTGCCAATCGTTCGAACTGAGAACGTCCGGGGCCCCAATCGGCGGCGCCCGGCGCATTCACCCCCTCTCCCTCCCAGGGAGAGGGAGCTCATACCAGGGAGCCCGGCCCCGACGCACCGGGCGATCAAACGCAACATCCATGGCCATCACCTACCTGAAGAAGTCCGATCCGCCGCAACAGGCCATCGACACCGCCACGGCCGACACCGTGGCGCGCATGCTGGCCGACATCCAGAGCGGCGGCGAAGACGCCGTGCGGCGCTACGCACGCGACCTGGACGGCTACAGCGGCGACATCGTGCTGGGCGTTGCCGACTTTGCAGCTGCAGAAAAAGCGCTGACGCCTGGCATCAAGGCCGACATCCGCTTTGCACGCGACCGCGTGCAGGACTTTGCGCAGCGCCAGCGCGATTCGTTGCATGAGTTCCAGGCTGAGCTGTTGCCTGGTCTGCATGCAGGACAACGCTTGATTCCCTGCAGCACCGCCGGCTGCTACGTGCCCGGGGGCCGCTATGCCCACGCCGCCAGCGCCATCATGAGCGTGGGCACGGCG
>JAYSXE010000328.1:0-4944 GCA_043717565.1 Burkholderiales bacterium
CGTCGGTCATGCCGGCCACGGGTTCGTCCAGCAGCAGCAGCTTCGGGTCTTGCGCCAGCAGCATGCCGATTTCCAGCCACTGCTTCTGGCCGTGGCTCAGCAGCCCGGCGGTGCGGTGCGCTTCGGGCTTCAAGTGAATGAGCTGCAGCAGTTCGCCCAGGCGGTCCCGCTGTGCGCCACTGAGTGCGGAAAACAGGGCCGCGCGCGCGCGGCGGTCGGCGTGCAACGACAGTTCCAGGTTCTGCAGCACGCTGAGCTGTTCATACACCGTGGGCTTCTGAAACTTGCGGCCTATGCCCACCTGCGCCACTTCGGGCTCGCTCAGCCGCAACAGGTCGATGGTGGAACCGAAGAACACGCGCCCGGCGTCGGGCCGGGTCTTGCCGGTGATGCAGTCCATCATCGTCGTCTTGCCGGCGCCATTGGGGCCGATGATGCAGCGCAGTTCGCCCACGTTGATGGCCAGGCTCAGAGCGTTCAGTGCCTTGAAGCCGTCGAAGCTGACGGTCACGCCTTCCAGGTACAGCGCCACGCCCTGGGCGAAGTCGGGAACACCTTCGCGCACGGCGCGGCCCGAAGCCATGGCGTGGGTGTGGCCGCCGGCCGCCCGGGCGTCGTGTTCGGCGCGCTGCCGCGCGCCGGCTTCCATCAGTTCGGGGGTCATTGGTGGCCCCCTTCGGGCGCAGCCTTGCCGCGCAGCTTGTGCCACAGGCCCAGCAAGCCGTCGGGCAGGAACAGCGTCACCGCGATGAACAGCGCGCCCAGGAAGAACAGCCAGAACTCGGGGAAGGCCACGGTGAACCAGCTCTTGGCGCCGTTGACGAAAAACGCGCCCAGGATGGGGCCGATGAGCGTGCCGCGCCCGCCCACGGCGGCCCAGATGGCGATCTCGATGCCGGCCGCCGGGCTCATTTCGCTGGGGTTGATGATGCCCACCTGCGGCACGTACAAGGCACCGGCCACGCCACACATCACCGCGCTCAGCGTCCAGATGGCCAGCTTGTAGGCCACCGGGTTGTAGCCACTGAACATGACGCGAGTTTCGGCGTCGCGAATGGCCTGCAACACCCGCCCGGCCTTGCTGTTCACGATTCCCCGCGCCATCAGGTAAAAGCCCAGCAGCGTCAGGCCGCTTAGCACGCACAGCGCCACCTTCATGGTCTGGTCGATGGGCACGCCCAGGATGCGCTTGAAGTCGGTGAAGCCGTTGTTGCCGCCAAAGCCGGTTTCATTGCGGAAGAACAGCAGCATCGCGGCGTAGGTCAGCGCCTGCGTGATGATGCTGAAGTACACGCCCTTGATGCGCGAGCGGAAGGCAAAGTAGCCGAACACGAAGGCCAGCACGCCGGGCACCAGCACCACCAGCAGCATCTGCGCGACGAAGCTGTCGCTCAGGGCCCAGTGCCAAGGAAATTCCTTCCAGTTCAGGAACACCATGAAGTCGGGCATGGTGCTCTTGTACTGGCCGTCGGTGCCGATCTGACGCATCAGGTACATGCCCATCGCGTAGCCGCCGAGCGCGAAGAACAGGCCGTGGCCCAGGCTCAAGATGCCGGTGTAGCCCCAGATCAGGTCCATCGCCAGCGCGCAGATGGCATAACAAAGCATCTTGCCCAGCAGGCTGACGGTGAAGTCGCTCAGGTGAAGGATGCTGCCCTGCGGCACCCACAGGTTCAGCACCGGCACCACCAGCACGATGGCCAGGGTAGCCGCCATCACTGCGGTCCAGCCGCGTGGGCCCAGTGCTGAGCGGGGGATGACCACCGGGCTTCCGATCGACGTCGCGGTGGTGCTCATGTCTCGGCGCTCCGGCCTTTCAGCGCAAAGATGCCCTGCGGCCGTTTCTGGATGAAGATGACGATGAAGGCCAGCACCATGATCTTGGCCAGCACGGCGCCCTGCCAGCCTTCGAGCAGCTTGTTCAGCACCCCCAGCCCCAGGCCGGCGTACACGGTGCCGGCGAGTTGCCCCACGCCGCCCAGCACCACCACCATGAAGCTGTCGACGATGTAGCCCTGGCCGAGGTCGGGCCCCACGTTGCCGACCTGGCTGAGCGCACAACCCGCCAGGCCCGCGATGCCGGCGCCGAGCGAAAAGGCATAGGTGTCGACGCGGGCGGTGTTGACCCCCATGCAGGCGGCCATGCGGCGGTTCTGCGTGACGCCGCGCACGAAGAGGCCCAGGCGGGTGCGAGAAATCAGCAGTGCGACGCCCATCAGCACCAGCGCCGCAAACACGATGATGGCCAGGCGGTTGTAGGGCAGCGTGAGGTTGGGCAGCACCTGCAGTCCACCTGAAAGCCAGCTGGGGTTTTCGACAGCCACGTTCTGCGCGCCGAACAAACTGCGCACGGTCTGCATCAGGATGAGGCTGATGCCCCAGGTGGCCAGCAGCGTTTCCAGTGGCCGGCCGTACAGCCAGCGGATGACGGTGCGTTCCATCAATGCACCCACCAGCGCAGCGGCCAGAAACGACAGCGGAATGGCGGCCACGATGTAACAGTCGAACAGCCCCGGCAGCACCGCCCTGAAAACGTTCTGCACCGCGTAGGTGGCGTAGGCGCCGATCATCAGCAGCTCGCCATGCGCCATGTTGATGACGCCCATCAACCCGTAGGTGATGGCCAGCCCCAGCGCCACCAGCAGCAGGATGCTGCCCAGGCTGATGCCGGTGAACAGCAGGCCCAGGCGCTCGCCCCAGACCAGGCGGCTGCGCACGGCGTTCATCGACACCGCCATCGCTGCTTTCACCTCCGGGTCGGCCTCGCTGGCCATGCGCTCGGCCAGCAGCGAAGCCATGGCCGGCAGCTGGCTGGCGCCCAGCAGCTTGGCTGCCTGCAGGCGCTTGTTCTTGTCGGTGGACGACAGCAACGCGGCCGCGCGCAGTTGTTCCAGCCTGACTTTCAAGCCGGCGTCGGTCTCTGCAGCCAGCGCCTTTTCGATGATCGGCAGCTTGGCTTCGTCGACGCTGTCCTTCAATTCGTTGACGGCCTTGCTGCGCAGTTTCACGTCGGGTGAAAACAGCTGCAAACCGGCCAGCGCCGCTTCCAGTTCCTGCCGCATGCGGTTGTTGTTGACCACGTCTTCGGCGTTGCCGGGCAGCGGTGTGTCGGCACCGGTCTGCACGTCCTTGGCCTTGTCGGCCTGCACCAGGAACACGCGCTCGCCGGCCAACTTCACTTCGTCGTCCAGCAAGGCACGCACAAAGGGCGCCAGGCCATCAGCGGCTTCAGCGGTGGCTTTGGCCAGCGCTTCGATGCGCGCGTCGGTTTCGCCCGATGCGATGGCCAGCGCCTGCGCCTGCGTGAGTGCTTGCGCCGGTGCCGCAGCCGCCAGCATCAAAGCCAGCAACCAGCGGCCGATGAGGTGACCAATGGGAACCATGAGGGAGGTGGGCAAGAACACCGGCGCGGCACCGATGCTGGGGTTCAAAAGAGACCGTGCACCAGCCGCCTGCAAGCGCGCAGGCGCTTGCAGGGTGCGGGCACACCCCCCAGGGGGGCGAAGGGGACTACTTCTTCGTGGGCACGTTGGCCTTGCCTTTGTTTTCAGGGATGAAGTCGCTCCAGGGGTCGGCTACCACCGGGCCCTTGGTCTTCCACACCACGTTGAACTGGCCGTCGGCCTTGATCTCGCCGATGAACACCGGCTTGTGCAGGTGGTGGTTTTCCTTGTCCATGGTGGACATGAAGCCGCCTGGCGCCGGGAAGGTCTGGCCGGCCATGGCGGCGATGACCTTGTCGGTGTCGGTGCTCTTGGCTTTCTCGACAGCCTGCTTCCACATCATGATGCCGATGTAGGTGGCTTCCATCGGGTCGTTGGTCAGCGGCTTGTCCTTGTGGCCGGCGATGCCCTTGGCCTTGGCGTAGTCGCCCCACTTCTTCACGAACTCGGTGTTGGCGGGGCTCTTGACGGACATGAAGTAGTTCCACGCGGCCAGGTGGCCCACCAGCGGCTTGGTGTCCACGCCGCGCAGCTCTTCTTCGCCCACCGAGAAAGCCACCACCGGCACGTCGGTGGCCTTCAGGCCCTGGTTGCCCAGTTCCTTGTAGAACGGTACGTTGCTGTCGCCGTTGATGGTGGAGACCACTGCCGTCTTCTTGCCTTCGGAAGCGAACTTCTTGATCTTGGCAATGATGCTCTGGTAGTCGGAGTGGCCGAACGGGGTGTACTCCTCGATGATGTCGGCATCGGCCACGCCCTTGGCCTTCAGGAAGGCGCGCAGGATCTTGTTGGTGGTGCGCGGGTACACGTAGTCGGTGCCCAGCAGCACCCAGCGCTTGGCGCTGCCGCCGTCCTTGCTCATCAGGTATTCCACCGCCGGAATGGCCTGCTGGTTGGGCGCGGCACCGGTGTAGAACACGTTCTTGCTCAGCTCTTCACCTTCGTATTGCACGGGGTAGAACAGCAGTGAATTGGTTTCTTCGAACACCGGCAGCACGCTCTTGCGGCTGACGCTGGTCCAGCAGCCGAACACCGCGGCCACCTTGTCTTGCGTGATCAGCTGCTTGGCCTTTTCGGCAAACAGCGGCCAGTTGGAAGCCGGATCGACGACCACGGCTTCGATCTTCCTGCCCATCACGCCGCCCTTGGCGTTGATCTCGTCGAAGGCCATCAGTGCCACGTCTTTCAGCACCGTTTCAGAGATGGCCATGGTGCCGGACAGCGAGTGCAGCACACCCACCTTGATGGTGCCGCCGGTCTGCGCGAAGGCGGGTGCCGTGAACAGTACTGCCGTAGCTGCCGTGGCGACTGCGGCGGCAACCGCCGTCTTGAGTGCAAACCTGCGTTTCATGTGTCTAGCTCCTGGATAGCCCCGAGGCAGGGCCGATAGATGAAGTTCCTCTGAGTGGGCATCTGCAAGCGCTGTGCCAACCGCTCGCAGTGCAAGACCTGCTGGACTCTGGTGCCTTTGTGCACCAAGTCGGGGACTCTTCTTTGACCC
>JAYSXE010000329.1:0-11694 GCA_043717565.1 Burkholderiales bacterium
CGACGACGACGACAGCCACCTGGGCGACTTCATCGAAGACACCAACAACGTGGCCCCGGTGGACGCTGCCATGCAGGCCGGCCTGCGCGACGTGGTGAAAGACATCCTGGACAGCCTGACGCCGCGCGAAGCCAAGGTGTTGCGCATGCGCTTCGGCATCGAGATGAGCACCGACCACACGCTGGAGGAAGTGGGCAAGCAGTTCGATGTGACGCGCGAGCGCATCCGCCAGATCGAGGCCAAGGCGATTCGCAAGCTCAAGCACCCCAGCCGCAGCGACAAGCTGCGCACGTATCTCGACAACCTGTGAGAACCGTTGGCCCGATGGGGAACGCCGCGGGCACGTTGGGCACCGCCGCCGCCCTCGGGAGTTGCTGAGCCGCACCAGCCCCTGCTGACGGTCTGGCGCGAGCCACACTTACAATTTCGGCAATGACCCGCATCTCCGACCGCACCGTGCTGTTTGCCGACCTGCGCGGCAGCACATCGCTGTTCGAAACGCTGGGCAATGCTGAAGCCACGTCGGTTGTCACACACTGCGTGAATGCCATGGCCCAGTGCGTGCAGCGGCATGCAGGCACTGTGGTGAAAACGCTGGGCGACGGGCTGATGTCGGTGTTCGAGCAGCCGCACGCCGCGGTGCAAGCGGCGATGCACATGCACGAGGTTCTTGAAGGCATGGTCTCGCGCGGCAACGAGCGTGGCGCCTCGGTGGGCCTGCGCGCCTTGCGCATGCAAGTGGCATTGGCGCGTGGCGAGGTGGTGGAAATGGGCGGCGACTGCTTTGGCGACGCCGTCAACGTGGCCGCCCGCCTGCTGGACCACGCCGGCGACAACGAAACCCTGCTGACGTCAGAAGTCCTCACCGGCCTTCCGCTGGAGCTGCGCAGCCGTTTTCGCAGCCTGGACCGACTGGCGTTGCGCGGGCGCGCCGAGCCTGTGCAGGTGTACGGCCTGGGCGGGCGCCGCGGCGTCGGCGACTCGGTGGCCATCACACAGTTCGGCGACGTGGGCTCGGTGTCTGAACCCGATGGCCTGCGCCTGGTGTGGGGCGGCCTGCACCGTGTGTTCGCCAGCCAGCAGGTGCCGGTGGTGCTGGGCCGCAGCCCGCAGGCGAGTTTCTGTGTCGACGACTCCCGCGTGTCGCGCTCGCACGCGCGGGTGGACTGGCACAGCGGCAGTTTCCAGCTCACCGACCTCAGCTACAACGGCACTTACGTGCGCTTCAACGACGGCGAGATCGTCAGTCTGCGCCGGGGCAGCTGCACGCTGCACGGCAGCGGCACCATCGGGCTGGGCGGCACGCCCACCGACCCCGGTTCGGCCTGCGTGAGTTTTGACGTGCTTCGATTTGCAGACACCCAACCGCAGGTTCCCCTGGAATGGCGATGAAACCCAACCCCGGCTCGGCGCAGTGCTTGCGTCACGCCCGCACGCTCTGCACGGCCGCGTTGGCAGCCACGATGGGCGGCACCGCACTGTGAGCTTCGGCACCGAACCGCCCTTCAAACACGGCCAGCCGGCGCGCACGGCCGTGCTGCTGGTCAACCTGGGCACGCCCGACGAGCCCACCGCTGCGGCTCTGCGCCGCTACCTGGCTGAATTCCTCAGTGACCCGCGCGTGGTGGAGATTCCCCGCCTGCCCTGGTGGCTGATTCTTCACGGCGTCATCTTGCGCACGCGCCCTGCCAAGTCGGCGGCCAAGTACGCCAGCGTGTGGATGCCCGAAGGTTCACCGCTGGCGGTGTGGACGCAGCGCCAACAGCAGGCCCTGGCAGACCGGCTGGCCGGCATGGGTCACCAGGTCATCGTGCGGCACGCCATGCGCTACGGCAACCCTTCGCTGCCCCGGGTGCTGGACGGCTTGCGCGACGAAGGTGCCACGCGCATCCTGGTGTTGCCGCTGTACCCGCAGTACGCGGCCGCCACCACGGCCAGCATCGGCGACAAGATCGGCCAGTGGACGAGCCGGGCGCGCCGCGTCCCTGAACTGCGGTTCGTGGGCGAATACCACGACGACCCGGGCTACATCCAGGCGCTGGCGCAGCGCGTGCAACAGCATTGGCAGACCGTGGGCCGCGGCGAAAAACTGGTGCTCAGCTTTCACGGTGTGCCCGAACGTTCACTGTTGCTGGGCGACCCCTACCACTGCCAGTGCTACAAGACCGCGCGCTTGCTGGGCAACGCCCTGGGTCTGAACGCCGACGAGCTGTTGGTCACCTTTCAAAGCCGTTTTGGCAAGGCCAAGTGGCTGCAGCCTTACACCGAGCCCACGTTGCAGGAACTGGCAAGCAAAGGCCTGAAGCACGTGGACGTGATGTGCCCGGGTTTTGTGTCGGACTGCCTGGAGACACTGGAAGAGATCGCCCAGGAAGCGCGCGACGCCTTCCTGGCTGCCGGCGGCCAGACCTTCAACTACGTGCGCTGCCTGAACGACGACCCGGTCTGGGTGGACGCGCTGGCGGCCCTGGCGTTGAGACACCTGCAGGGTTGGCCCACGCAACAGGCCACCCCGGGCAGCAACGAAGCAGGCGCCAGCGAAGGCGCGATCCAGCGCGAGCGGGCCTTTGCCCTGGGCGCCAAGGACTAGCTGTCTGGCGCTTGCGGGCCTTGCACTGCGGGGCCCGCAGTCTCAGCCCCAGCCGCCCGCGCAACGCCTCCGTACACCGGCCCGATCTTGAAAACGCCGCTGCAGCGCAGCGCCACCACGCCATTGCTGCGCACCAGGCCCTGCGCGAACATCATCGTGTGCGTCACCTTCAGCACCTCGGCCACGCCTTCCACCCAGTCGCCCAGCTTGCCCGGCGCCATGTAGTCGATCTGCAGGGTGACCGTGGGCAGAAAGCGCCCCGCGACGGCAGGGGTGGTGCGCAGGGCGGACATGGGCAGCAGCATGTCGGCAAACGTGGCCAGCATGCCGCCGTGGCAGTTGCCCATGGGGTTGCAGTGGCGGGGCTCGATGCGGAAGCCCAGCTTCACGACGTCGCCCTCGTGAAACATATACAGCGGCCCGTTGACGGCCATGAAACCGCCGCCGGCCACGACAGGCTTGAAGCCGCTGGGCACGTCGGCGCCAGATTCGTTCATCGCGGGCTCCACTGGTTGTTCTCAAGCCCAGCCCGCGTCATGGCTGCTCCCGCGCCACGTCAGACAGGAAGTCGGCCTGTGCCAACGGGCCCTTCGCAGGCTGCAAGGCGGGATACACCACCTGGAAATCAGCCACGATCTGCGCCAGCGGCACGTCGTCGAAGGTGCCCCTGTGCAGCACGTATTCCATGTGTCGGTTTCCGGCACGGTCGAACGGGTGGTAAACGGAATCTTCCAAGCCGTCAAAGTCCAGCGGCAGCAGGCCGAAGCGGTCGCACAGTTCGATGTTGAAAGCCGGCGTGGCCTTCACCCAGCGACCTTCGAGATGGATGTCGGTGTAGCCATGCCAGATGAAGATGTCGGTCTGCAGGGTCTGGCGCAGGCGCTCGGTGCTCAGGTGGTTGCGCACGTCGGCGAAGCCCAGGCGCGCCGGGATGCCCGCTGCGCGGCAGGCGGCCGCCAGCAAGGCAGCCTTGGTGACGCACCAGCCGTGCCCCAGGGTGAGCGCGCTGCTGGCGCGCATGCCGGGCACCGACAGGTCGATGCGGTAGGGGTCGTAGCGGATGCTGTCGCGCGCAGCAAAGAACAGCGAAACGGCCCGTTCACGCGCTGTCGACCCCTGCGCGTGCTGGCGCGCAAAGGCCTGCACCGCCGGGTGGTCGCTGTCGACCAGCGGGGTGCTGGCCAGGGCCGACAGGTTGGGCGGCGCAACGGTGTCTTGTGTTTGCATGAGGCTGTGACGGTGCCGCGGGATGCTGCTTTTGCAGCGATCTTGCCACCTGCACGCACCACGCAGCATCGCATCGGCGACACCCCGCCCAAGCCGCCATCCACAGCGCAGTCGGCCAGGGCCGCTACGCCTTCTTCCTGAAGCGCATCAGGAATGGCACCAGCAGCGCCAACACCACCACCGCCAGCAGCGTGGCCGACATCGGGCGGGTGATGAAGATGCTCCAGTGGCCTTCACCGATGCTCAGGGCGTTGCGCATCTGCGCTTCGGCCAGCGGGCCCAGGATCATGCCCACGATCACCGGCGCGGTCGGGAAGTCGAAACGCCGCATCAGCACGCCGATGAGGCCGATGCCCAGCATCAGGAACAGGTCGAAAGAACTCTGGCGCATGCCGTACACGCCGATGGTGGCGAAGATCAGGATGCCGGCGTACAGCTGCGGGCGCGGAATCTTCAGCAGCTTCACCCACATGCCCACCAGCGGCAGGTTCAGCACCAGCAGCATCACGTTGCCGATGTATAGACTGGCAATCAGTGCCCACACCAGGCCACTGCTGGTCTGGAACAGTTGCGGGCCGGCGTTGATGCCGTAGTTCTGCAGCGCGCTCAGCAGGATGGCGGCTGTCACGCTGGTGGGAATGCCCAGCGTCAGCAGCGGCACCAGCGTGGCGGTGACGGCGGCGTTGTTGGCCGCCTCCGGGCCGGCCACGCCTTCGATGGCACCGGTGGTGCCGAACTCTTCGGGGTGCTTGGAAAGCTTGCGCTCGACACCGTAACTCAGGAACGTTGGAATTTCAGAACCGCCGGCCGGGATGGTGCCGAAGGGAAAACCCAGTGCCGTGCCGCGCAGCCACGCCGGCCAGGAACGCTTCCACTCGGTGCGCGTCATGTGCACCGAACCCATGGTGTTCAGCTGCTGCACGCTGCGGCCCTCATACAGCGCGGTGTACAGGCATTCGCCCACGGCAAACAAACCCACGGCCACCAGCACCACCTCGATGCCGTCCATGAATTCGGGCACGCCGCCGGTGTAGCGCACCTGCGCAGTGATCTGGTCCAAGCCCACCAGGCCTACGGCCAGGCCGACGAACAGCGCCGTCACGCCGCGCAGCGTGCTTTGCCCCAGCACCGCGCTCACGGTCGTGAAGGCCAGCAGCATCAGCATGAAGTATTCGGGCGGGCCCAGCTTCACGGCAAATTCGGCCACGAACGGGGCAAACAGTGTGACCAGCACCGTGGCAATGGTGCCGGCCACGAAGGACCCGATGGCTGACGTGGCCAGCGCTGCGCCGGCGCGGCCGCTCTTGGCCATCTTGAAGCCTTCCAGCGCCGTCACCATGGTGCCGGTTTCACCGGGCGTGTTCAGCAGAATGGACGTGGTGCTGCCGCCGTACATGGCGCCGTAGTAGATGCCGGCAAAAAAGATCATGCTGGCCGTCGGTTCCACCTGCGCGGTGATCGGCAGCAGCATGGCCACCGTGACCGCGGGCCCCAGGCCCGGCAGCACGCCAATGGCCGTGCCCAGCGCACAGCCCACGAAGGCCCACAGCAGGTTGATCGGTGTTCCTGCGGTGGCAAAGCCCTGCAGCAGGTTGTTCCAGATGTCCATGCATGCTTCCTGTCGATTTCCGTGCGGCGGTCAGGGCGGCAGGCGCTAGAGCCAGCCGGTGCCGGTCAGGCCAGGCAGGTTGATGCCCAAACCTTTGGTGAACAGCCAGAAAGCCGGCGCCGCAATCAGTGCGCCGGTCACAAAGTCCAGCATCAGGCCGCGGGTGCCGCCATGCGGCTTGCCCTCGGACTGACGCAAGCCGCGCACGGCCAGCATGAAGCACACCGTGCAGCTGAGGATGAAGCCCACGGTCGTCAGCAGCGCCGCGTTGGCCGCCACACCCGCGGCCACCCAGGCCAGTGCGGGCCAGTCGCCGCGTGCAGCGCCTGAAGGCTCTTCAGCCTGCCAGCCGTCGCCGCGCGCCTGCAGCAGCAGCAGCACGCCACACACCATCAGCACCACGGCCACCACCCAGGGCAGGAAATTGGGGCCCACGCCCGCGTAGCCCGCCACCGAAGAAATGCCACTGGCACCCCAGGCCATCAAGGCGCCCAGCACCAACCCCGCGGCGCCGATCAAGCGCTGCGCGCCCACGGCTTCTGCTCTTTGACCCATGTGTACTCCCCGCAAACCCGCCTTGGGCGGGGCCAGAAACGCCGTGGGGGCCTGCAGCCCCCACCACCACCACTACACCGCATGAACTGCACCGCATGCGGGCAGCGCGTCAGATCATGCCGGCCTTCACCATGGTGGCACGCAGGCTGGCGAATTCGCGCTCGACGAAGTCTTCGAACTCCTTGCCGGTCTGCAGCGCGGGTGTCCAGTTGTTCTTTTCGAGCGCCTCAGTCCAGGCCTTGCTCTTGGTGGCTTTCACCACCATGTCGGTCAGCGCCTTGCGCTGCTCGGCCGTGATGCCAGGCGCGCCGTACACGCCGCGCCAATTGCCGATCTCGACGTTGTAGCCCTGCTCTTTCATCGTCGGGATGTTGATGCCCTTCAGCCGCGTGGCCGAGGTGACGGCAATCGCCTTCATCTTGCCCGATTCGATGTACTGCTGGAATTCACTGTAGCCGCTGCCGCCCACCGTGACGTTGCCGCCCAGGATGGCCGCCGTGGCTTCACCGCCGCCCCGGAAAGGCACGTAGTTCACCTTGGACGCATCCAGGCCCAGGTCGCGCGCCAGCATGGCCGCAGCGATGTGTTCGGTGGACCCGCGTGAACCGCCGCCCCACTTCACGCTGCCGATGTCTTTCTTCATCTGCTCAACCACGTCCTTCATGGTCTGCAGCGGCGAATTGGCCGGCACCACGAAAACGTTGAACTCGCTCGTCAGGCGCGCAATGGGGGTGCACTGCGTCACCGTCACCGGCGGCTTGCCGGTGATGATGCCGCCCAGCATGACAGCGCCCATCACCATCAGCGAATTGCCGTCGCCCTTGGCAGCGTTCACAAACTGCGCCAGGCCGATGGCGCCGGCAGCGCCACCCTTGTTTTCGTAGGTGACCGATGCGGCAACGCCAGCGTCTTGCAGTGCCTTGCCCAGCGCCCGGCCGGTGGTGTCCCAGCCGCCACCAGGGTTGGCGGGAATCATCATTTTCAGGTTGGTGGCTGCGCTGGCCGACAGCGGCAGTGCGCCAGTAGCGGCCAGGGCCATCAGGCTTTTCAGGAACGTATCGCGACGCATGCTTGCAGTCTCCTTATCAAGGTGGGGTGCGGGGAAGTCACCGCAACAGCCGACATGATGGCCGTGGCCGCTGTCAGTCGGCTGTCGAAGCCATCAGGGGAAGCCCTGATGGCCGCGCCCAAGGCGCCCCACACGGCAGGGGCGAATAATGCAAGCGGCCATGAAGCTGCTGCTGATCGAGGACAACGCCGCCATGCAGACCACCCTGCAGCGCAGCTTCGACCGCCGTGGCATGCAGGTGGTGCTGTGCGGCGACGGCGCGCGCGCCATCGACCGCTGGCAGGCCAGCGTGCCCGACGTGGTGCTGCTCGACCTGAGCCTGCCCGGTCTGGACGGCCTGACGGTGCTGGCGCAGGCCCGTGCGCTGGGCCTGGCCACCCCGGTGCTCATCATCACCGCGCGCGGCACCGTGGGCGACCGGGTGCTGGGGCTGAACACCGGTGCCGACGACTACTTGGCCAAGCCCTTTGACCTGGACGAACTGGAGGCGCGTGTGCGTGCGCTGGTGCGCCGCCACGGGCCCGCGCAGGGCACCGCCGCGGCGCTCGCTGCGCCCGCTTTCTGCGGCCTGCAGTGCGACGACAGCAGCGGCGCCGTCTACTTCCAGGGCAAGCCGCTGGAGCTGAGCACGCGTGAAGCGGCGCTGCTGCGGGCCCTGCTGGCCCGCCCTGGCCACGCCGTGGCCAAGGAACGCCTGAGCGACCTGGTGTTTGCCGGGGAAGCTGCGGTGCAGGCCGACGCCATCGAGGTGGTGGCCTACCGGCTGCGCAAGAAGCTGGCCGGCACGGCCACGCAACTGGTCACGCTGCGCGGCCTGGGCTACCTGCTGAAGGCCATGGCTTGAGGCCGCCCGCGGCAGCGTCCCGCCGTTCACTGCGCCAGCAACTGCTGCTGGGCATAGGCCTGCCCGTGCTGGCGCTGCTGCTGGTCAACGCCTACACGCTGTACCACCAGGCGCTGGCGGCCGCCAACACAGCCTACGACCGCACGCTGCTGGCGTCGGCGAAGGCCATTGGCGAGCTGCTGGAGGTGGACGCAACTGGCGGACAAACGCAGCTCAAGGCCACCCTCACCTACGCCGCGCTGGAGGCCTTCGAGGCCGACAACCGCAGCCGGCTTTACTACAAGGTGACCGGCTTCGCCGGCGAAATGGCCTCGGGCTTCGACGACCTGCCCCCACCGCGGCTGGCCGACGCATCGGCACCTTCCAGCGGCTACGCCGCGCTGGTGCAGTTTTACGACGAGCAGTACAAGACGGAGCCCGTGCGCATGGCCGTGCTGCTGCAGCCGGTGTCGGGTGCGGCCGGCCAAGGCATGGCCACCATCCAGGTGGCCGAAACGCTGGAACTGCGGCACACGCTGGCGCGTCACCTGCTGCTGCAGACCCTGTGGCAGCAGGCGCTACTGCTGCTGGTGATTGCCGCCGTGGTGCTGTGGGTGGTGCAGCGCGCCACGGCACCGCTGCGCGACCTCAGCCAGGCGCTGAGCAGCCGCGCCGAAACCGACCTGGCGCCGCTGCACGCCCCGCACACGCCGCGCGAGCTGCAACCCATGGTGGACGCCACCAACATGCTGATGGCGCGGCTGGCGCAGCTGCTGGAGCACCAGCGCCGATTCGTGCGCGATGCATCGCACCAGCTGCGCACACCGCTGGCGGTGTTGAAGGCGCAGGTGCAGTCGGCACGCCGGGGTGACGTGCACGCTGAACTGGCGCTCAGCGAGATCAACACCACGGTGGAAAGGGCCACCGAACTGGCCAACCAGCTGCTGGCCCTGGCCAAGGTGGAACAGATACGCCCCGGCGGGCCCGCCGCCGCGCAGACCCCGGTGGTGGACTGGGCGCAGACGGTGCGGGCCGTGGCGCTGGACGTGTCGCCGCTGATCGCGGAAAAGCAGCTCGACTTCAATCTGGAACTGGCCATGCCGCCCGATGGCCAGGCCATGGCCCCGGTGCGCGCCCACGAATGGGCGCTGCGCGAACTGACGCGCAACCTGCTGCACAACGCCATCAAGCACGGGCCCCCGGGCAGCCGGCTGCAGGTGTCGTTGCAACGCACTGAAGCGCAGGCGGTGCTGCTGATTGCCGACGCCGGCCCGGGCCTGTCGGCGGAACA
Source organism: Burkholderiales bacterium (assembly GCA_043717565.1). GTDB lineage: Bacteria > Pseudomonadota > Gammaproteobacteria > Burkholderiales > Burkholderiaceae_C > Rubrivivax. The sequence continues at coordinate 9,165 of JAYSXE010000329.1, forward strand.
ACAGCTGCGGCTGTTCCAGCCCTTTGCCGCCAGTGGCGCCGCGGCCGGGTCGGGCCTGGGCTTGGCAATCTGCGCTGAAATCGTGCAAGCTCTGGGCGGCCACATCAGCCTGCGCAACCGCGGACAGCCGCCCAATGTGCTGGGCCTGGACGCCGAGGTGCGCCTGCCCCTGCACATCCACAACGAGAAGGCATGAAGACTGCAGAAGATTCCATCGACCGTGTGCGCCTGGACAAGTGGCTGTGGGCGGCGCGCTTTTTCAAGACGCGCGCGCTGGCCAGCGAAGAAATCACCAAGGGCCGCGTCACCATCAACGGCCAGCCGGTCAAGGCTTCACGAGAACCGCACGTGAGCGACCTGGTGGCCTTCAAGCAGGGGCTGGTGCCGCGCGCCGTGAAGGTGCTGCAGCTCAGTGGCGTGCGCGGCCCTGCGTCGCAGGCCCAGCTGATGTACACCGAGACGGCAGAAAGCCTGGCGGCCCGGGCTCACATGGCCGAACAGCGGCGGCTGGGCACCGAGCCGGCGCAATCCATCGAACAGGGCCGGCCGACCAAGCGCAACCGGCGCCAGCTGGCCGACTGGCAACGCTGGAGCGCCAGCGCACCTGATCAGGACTGAGCCTCAGGGTGTTGCAACGGTGCCCGCCATGCGCTCCAAAGTCCGTCCTCTCGCCTCCGACGCCCAGGCGCTGAACAGCAAACTGCGGATAGACCCCTTTTCCCCCTTGAAATGCGGGCCATTGCCCCCAGATCAAAGGCTGCCAGACAGTTTTGTCGACACCACCGCAGCCCCATGACCTCAGAAAACCATCCTGCAGCACCCCCTCTTCCCGAAGCCAGCGACGGCACAGCCGCCCCCGAGGCCGCGGGTGCATCACCCAGCCCGGAAGAGCAACTGGCCGCCGTCCAGGCCAAGCTGACCGAAGCCAATGACAGCTTTTTGCGCGCCAAGGCCGAGGCCGAAAACACGCGTCGCCGGTCGGAAGAAGAAGTTTCCAAGGCACGCAAATTTGCAATCGAGGGCTTCGCCGACAGCCTGCTGCCGGTGAAAGACAGCCTTGAAGCTGCCATTGCGATTGAAAACGCCACGCCCGAGCAACTGCTGGAAGGCGTGCACGCCACGCTGCGCCAGCTGAACCAGGCGTTGGAACGCAACAAGGTTCTGGCCATCAACCCGCCCGCGGGCACCAAGTTTGACCCCCATCAGCACCAGGCCATCAGCGTGGTGCCAGCCCAGCAGGAACCCAACACCGTGGTGGCCGTACTGCAAAAGGGCTACCTGATCGCTGACCGCGTGCTTCGACCAGCGCTGGTCACGGTCTCAGGGGCCGCCTGAACCCGCTTTCGGGTTGACTTTGCGCAAGCCGGCACACGCTGCCGGCCTTGAAACGGCAGCGGTCAACCACACCTGACACCTCATCCGAATTTCCACTCCACAGGAGAACAAGACATGGGCAAGATCATCGGCATCGACCTGGGCACCACGAACTCGTGCGTCTCGGTCATGGAAGGCAACACCACCAAGGTGATTGAAAACAGCGAGGGTGCGCGCACCACGCCGTCGATCATTGCCTACCAGGAAGACGGAGAAATCCTGGTCGGCGCCAGCGCCAAGCGCCAGAGCGTGACCAACCCGCGCAACACGTTGTATGCCGTGAAGCGCCTGATCGGCCGCAAGTTCGCCGAAAAGGAAGTGCAGAAGGACATCGACCTGATGCCCTACAAGATCACCGCCGCCGACAACGGCGACGCGTGGGTGGAAGTACGCGGCAAGAAGATGGCGCCCCCGCAGGTCAGCGCTGAAGTGCTGCGCAAGATGAAGAAGACCGCCGAGGACTACCTGGGCGAAGAAGTGACCGAGGCCGTCATCACCGTTCCCGCCTACTTCAACGACAGCCAGCGCCAGGCCACCAAGGACGCCGGTCGCATCGCCGGCCTGGACGTCAAGCGCATCATCAACGAGCCCACGGCCGCCGCACTGGCCTTCGGCCTGGACAAGCATGGCAAGGGCGACCGCAAGATCGCTGTGTACGACCTGGGTGGCGGCACCTTTGACGTCTCGATCATCGAGATCGCCGATGTCGACGGCGAAAAGCAGTTCGAAGTGCTGTCCACCAACGGCGACACCTTCCTGGGCGGCGAAGACTTCGACCAGCGCATCATCGACTACATCGTGGCCGAGTTCAAGAAAGAGCAAGGCGTCGACCTGACCAAGGACGTGCTGGCCCTGCAGCGCCTGAAGGAAGCCGCCGAGAAGGCCAAGATCGAGCTTTCAAACAGCACGCAGACTGACGTCAACCTGCCCTACATCACGGCTGACGCCACCGGCCCCAAGCACCTGAACATCAAGCTCACTCGCGCCAAGCTGGAAAGCCTGGTGGACGAGCTCATCGCCCGCACCATCGAACCCTGCAAGATCGCCGTCAAAGACGCCGGCGTGAAGCTGTCTGACATCGACGACATCATCTTGGTGGGCGGCATGACGCGCATGCCCAAGGTGCAGGAGACGGTGAAGGAATTCTTCGGCAAGG
>JAYSXE010000330.1:0-2245 GCA_043717565.1 Burkholderiales bacterium
GCCCACCTGCACCACGGTGTTGAGCGACAGCTCGCTGTCGGCGTAGGTCAGGTTCTCTACCCGCTGGGTGATCATCATTTCATTGGGCACGATCGACTCACGCCCGCTGGGCGCCTTGATCAGCGTGTAGCGGGTGGTGATGTCGCTGATGCGGCCCTCGAAGTTGTCCACCCGCACCAGGTCACCGATGCGCAGGCTGCGCTCGGCCAGGATGACGAAGCCAGAGACGTAGTTGGCCGCCAGCCGCTGCAGGCCCAGGCCGATGCCCACGCCCACCGCGCCGCCCATCACCCCCAGCGCGCCCAGCGGGATGCCGGCTGCCGACAGCGCCACCAGCAGGCCCACCAGCAACAGCACCGCGCGGGTGACGTTGGCGGCAATCTTGCGCACGCTCATGTGCACGGTGCTGGCCCGCAGCAGGCGCGCCTCGATGGTGGCCGACAGCCACAGCATCACCAGCAGCACCGCCACCGCGCTGAGCGCACCTTCCACAAGGCTGCGCAGGCTGACCGGCGCGCCGCCGATCTTCCAGCTCACCGCGTCCATCTCTTCCAGCACCACCGGCAGCAGGCCCGTCAGCCACAGCACGGTGGCAATCCACACGCCCCAGCTCAGCGTGCGCTCGGTGGCCCGCACCAGGGCCGAGTGAGGGAAGGCCGCACGCAGCACCCGCACCGACACCCGGATCAGCGCCAGGCTGACCAGCATGGGCACCGCGAGCTTGAACACCACCACCGGCACCGCGCTGAACACCGAGGCCAGCGCCTGGCTGCGCATCAGCAGCCTGGCCAGCAGCGCCAGCAACAGCGCGAAGACGGGGAACAGCGCGCCGTCAAAACCACGCCGGCCGAACCAGATGCCGTTCAGGCGCGTCTGCCTGCCGTCCGCGTCCACCGGGTCAGCCGGCCGCAGCAGCGCCGTGGCCAACCAGGCCAGCCCCAAGCAGCCCAGCAACACCGCCAGTTCGAGCAGCGCGGTGGGGCGGGTCAGGGCGGCGAAGACCTCATCAAGTGACTGAACCTGGTTCATCGGCGCGTCGGCTGGCAGGCGGCGCCGCGCTCAGGCGTCGGCCAGCACCCGCAGATGCGCCACCACGCTGCGGCCCAGCGCGCTCAGCGCGTAGCCACCCTCCAGGCAAGACACGATGCGGCCATCACAATGCCGCGCGGCCAGGTCTTTCAAACGCAGCGTGATCCAGGCGTAGTCGGCTTCCACCAGGCCCAGCTGGGCCAGTTCGTCTTCGCGGTGGGCGTCGAAGCCGGCGCTGATGAACAGCATCTGCGGCGCAAAGTTCTCCAGCCGCGGCAGCCACATCGCGTCGATCACCTCGCGCACCGCCATGCCTCGGGTATAGGGCGGCACCGGCACGTTGACCATGTTGCTGCCCTTCGGCAGGTCACCGGTGTGCGGGTACAGCGGGTGCTGGAAGAAGCTGCACATCAGCAGCCGCTCATCACCGGCGATGATGTCTTCGGTGCCGTTGCCGTGGTGCACGTCGAAATCGATGATCGCCACCCGCTGCAGGCCCAGCACGTCCAGCGCATGCAGCGCCGCCACCGCCACGTTGTTGAAGAAGCAGAAGCCCATGCTCTGGCCGCGCATCGCATGGTGGCCGGGCGGGCGGATGGCGCAGAAGGCGTTGTCCACTTCGCCGTTGACCACCGCTTCGGTGGCGGCCACTGCCGCGCCGGCTGCACTCAGTGCCGCTGCCCAGGTGCCGGGGCCCACGATGGTGTCGGGGTCGACGTGGCGCGGCGCGCCGCTGATCTGCACCTGGGCCATGAACTCGGCCAGCTCGGCCACATAACCCGCGCTGTGTGCACGCGCCAATTGCGCGGGCGTGGCCGGCGGTGCATCGCGGTGGTCCAGCACCTGCCCCAAGCCCGAGGCTAGCAACTGGTCGCTGATCGCATCCAGCCGCTGCGGGCATTCGGGGTGGCCCTCGCCCATGTCGTGCAAACGGCACTCGGCGGGGCTGTAGAAGGCAGTTGTCATCTTGGGCGTGAAGTCTTTTCCGGTATGGTGCCACGGATGCCCGACTCGAACCTTGCCCAGCGCCTGGCGCGGCTGACAAGCCAGATCGGCACCATCATCGTCGGCAAGCAAGCGCAGATCGACGACTGCATCGCCTGCCTGCTGGCCGGCGGCCACTTGCTGATCGAAGACCTGCCCGGCGTGGGCAAGACCACGCTGGCGCATGCGCTGGCGGTCTCACTGGGGCTGAAGTTCTCGCGCGTGCAGTTCA
>JAYSXE010000034.1:0-28637 GCA_043717565.1 Burkholderiales bacterium
CGACCCGAGCCTGCTGGCCGATGACAAGGACATGCTGGAAGACCTGGTGGCCGCCGCCTTCAACGCCGCCGTGCGCAAAGCCGAAGAGGTCAGCACCGAAAAGATGGGCAAGCTGACCGCCGGAATGCCCTTGCCGCCGGGCATGAAGCTGCCGTTCTGATGACAGGGTGGCAGCAGGCGCGTGTCTGAACCGCTGATCGACAGCCTGGTGGAGGCGCTGCGGCGCCTGCCCGGCGTGGGCGTGAAGTCGGCGCAGCGCATGGCCTTTCACCTGCTGCAGCACGACCGCGACAGCGCCCGCCGCTTGTCGGCCGCGCTGCTGGATGCCGTGCAGGGCACGCAACACTGCCAGCGCTGCCACACCTTCACCGCCACGCTGGTGTGCGGCACCTGCCGCGACCCGACCCGCGACGCGCGGCTGCTGTGTGTGGTCGAAAGCCCTGCCGACCAGGCCGCGCTGGAACGCAGCGGCAGCTATAAAGGCCTGTATTTCGTGCTGATGGGCCGCATCAGCCCGCTGGACGGCGTGGGGGTGGAAGACGTGGGCGCTGAAGACCTGCTGGCCCGAGCCGGCGACGGCGTGGTGCAAGAGGTGATTCTGGCCACCGGCTTCACGGCCGAAGGCGAAGTAACGGCGCATGCCCTGGCTACGGCGTTAAAAGCCCGCGGCCTGAAAGTCACCCGCCTGGCGCGCGGCGTGCCGGCCGGCAGCGAGCTGGAATATGTGGATCTGAGCACCATCGCGCACGCCATGGGCGACCGGCGGTAGGGCCTGCTTCAGGCCGCGGCCAAGGCGTCCGGGCTGGCGTCGGCCACCGCTTCGCGGTATGCATGCCAGCTGGCGTGCCCGAGCACCGGGCCCACCACCACCAGGCCCGCGAACCAAGGCAGCAGCGACAGAAACACCAGCAGCGCAATCACACCGGCCCACAGCAGCATCACGCCGGGTTGCGCCAGCACCAACCGCATGCTGGCCAGGCCGGCGGTGACCGCGTCGGTCTGCCGGTGCAGGATCATCGGAATGGCCACCACGCTGACGGCGTAGATGAGCGACGCAAACACCGCGCCCACCGCTGCCCAGGCAGCAATGAACGGCAGATTTTCTGGATTCAGCAGCGCCAGCAGCGAACCCCTGAAGTCGGGCATGCCGTCGAAGCTGACGGCAAACAGCACCAGCGTGGCGCGGCCCCACAGCATTTCCAGCACCAGCAGCACCAGCCCGAAGAGGGCCAGCGGGCCGATACGGGCCTGCCAGGCCAGAAGTGAGTCGCCAAAGTCGGCCCGCTTGCCGGCTTCCAGTTGCTGGCTGACCCGGTACAGGCCCAGGCACATGAAAGGCCCCACCAGCAGAAAGCCGGCCGACAAGGCCAAGGTGTAGGCCGGTGCGCTTTCATACACCTTCATCAGCGCCCACCCCATGACCGTGAAACACAGGCCGTAGAACAGGCCAATGACGGGCGCCCGCAGAAAGTCTCGCAGGCCCAGGTGCAGCCAGTGAAAGGGCGCCGTGAACGCCAGCGTGTTGAAGGCAATGGCCGCCGCTGGCGCGGTGATCAGCGCTTCGGGTTCCGGGCTGGCCTTCAGGCCGGGTTGCTGAAGGGGTTCCATGCCCGGCAGCTTACGCCTGCACGCGCGGCCAGGGAATGGGGGCAGGTCTTGGGTGGCCTGGGGGCGCATGGCCCTCGGGTTCAGCGGGCGCGCCGAACGCGCAGCACTTCGTCCAACACCAGGCAGATGGCGCCCAGCGTGATGGCGCTGTCGGCCAGGTTGAAGGCCGGGAAGTAGCCGCCCTGGAACATGGGGCTCAGGAAGCTGAACCTGAACTGCAGGAAGTCGACCACGTAGCCGTGCAGCAGCCGGTCGACCACATTGCCCAGCGCACCGCCCATGATCATGCTGACCGCAAAGCAGAACAGCTTTTCACCCGGGTGGCTGCGAATCATCCAGACGATGAAGCCCGACACCACGATGCCCAGGCCCGAGAAGAACCAGCGTTGCCAGCCGCCGGCGTCGGCCAGAAATGAAAAGGCGGCGCCGGGGTTGTGCGCCCGCACCAGGTTGAAATAGCTGGTGACCGGGCGCGAGTCACCCAGTTGGAACCAGCCGATGACCAACGTCTTCGTCACCTGGTCGGCCAGTATCACCACCAGGGCCAGGCCCAGCCACAGCCAGAGGCTGGGGCCCGCTTTGCTGCCGCGCGCTGCCATGGCGCTCAGGCCGCCTGGCGCGGTTCGCCGGCGCCATGCAGGTTGCTGGTGCAGCGGCCACACAGGCCCGGGTGTGCGGGGTCGTGGCCCACGTCGCTGCGCCAGTGCCAGCAGCGTTCACACTTGGTGGCGGTGGAAGGCGCAACCACCACCGACAGCTGCTCGCCAGCCACCAGCGTGGCGGCCGAGGTGATGAGCACGAAGCGCAGGTCGTCGCCCAGCGCGGCCAGCAGCGCGTGGTCGGCCGGCGGTGCGGTGACCGTGACGGTGGCCTGCAGCGAAGAGCCCACGGTGCCGGTCACTCGCACCGCTTCGATTTCCTTGTTCACCTGCTCTCGCACTTCGCGGATGCGTTGCCACTTCGGCAACAGGCCCGTGTCGGCGTCGCTCACCACACCGTCAAAGCGCCAGTAGGTTTCCGTAAAGATCGACGGCGTGTGGCCCACCAGCGCCCAGGCTTCTTCAGCGGTGAAGCTCAGGAACGGCGCCATCCAGCGCAACAGCGCCTGCGTGATGTGGTGCAGCGCCGTTTGTGCACTGCGCCGCGGCAGGCTGCCTGGTGCGGTGGTGTACAGGCGGTCTTTCAGCACGTCCAGGTAGAAGGCGCCCAGGTCTTCGCTGCAAAACACCTGCAGCTTGGCCACCACGGGGTGGAATTCATACACCTGGTAGTGCTTCAGCACCTCGGCCTGGAACTGCGCCGTGCGGGCCAGCGCCCAGCGGTCGATTTCCAGCATCTGCGCCAGCGGCACGGCGTCGGTCTCGGCGTTGAAATCTGACGTGTTGGCCAGCAGGAAGCGCAGCGTGTTGCGGATGCGGCGGTAGCCATCAACCACACGGGCCAGGATCTTGTCGTCGCCGGCGATGTCGCCGGAATAGTCGCTGGCGGCCACCCACAGGCGGATGATCTCGGCACCCATGCTGGTGCTGACCTTCTGCGGCTCGATGCCGTTGCCCATGCTCTTGCTCATCTTGCGGCCCTGGCTGTCCACCGTGAAGCCGTGCGTCAACAGGCCGCGGTAGGGCGCGCGGCCGTACAGCGCGCAGGCCAGCAGCAGGCTGCTGTGGAACCAGCCGCGGTGCTGGTCGTGGCCTTCCAGGTACAGGTCGGCCTCGGGGCCACTTTCGTGGAAGCCGCCCGGGTGCTGGCCGCGCAGCACGTGCCAGAAAGTGCTGCCGCTGTCGAACCACACCTCCAGGATGTCGCTGCTCTTGGTGTAGTGCGGTGCATCGGCAGCGCCCAGGATGTCTTCTACCGACTTGCGGCTCCAGGCTTCGATGCCGCCGGCTTCAACGATGGCCGCCGCTTCGTCCAGGATGCCCATCGTGCGCGGGTGCAGCTCGCCGCTGTCCTTGTGCAGGAAGAAGGGCAGCGGCACGCCCCAGCTGCGTTGGCGGCTGATGCACCAGTCGGGCCGGTTGGCGATCATGTCGCGCAGCCGGGCGCGGCCGTTTTCGGGGAAAAAACCGGTGTCGTCGATGGCGGCCAGTGCCATCTGCCGCAGCGTCTGCGGTGCCTTGTCTTTCGTGAACACGCCCGCGCCTTCGTCCATGCGCACGAACCACTGCGCCGCGGCGCGGTAGATCACCGGCGACTTGTGGCGCCAGCAGTGTGGGTAGCTGTGGGTGATGTTTTCGGTGGCCATCAGGCGGCCGGCGCTGCGCAGCGCGTCGATGATGACGGGGCAGGCCTTCCAGATGTTCTGGCCGCCGAACAGCGGCAGCTCGGGCGCGTAGCTGCCGTGGCCCTGCACCGGGTTCAGGATGTCGTCGACCTTCATGCCGTGCGCCACGCAGGAATTGAAGTCGTCCACGCCGTAGGCCGGGCTGCTGTGCACCAGGCCGGTGCCGTCTTCGGCCGTGGCGTAGTCGGCCAGGTACACGGGGCTCAGGCGGTTGTAGCCCGCGTCAACATGGGCCAGCGGGTGGCGGAAGTTCAGGCCCCCCAGTTTTTCACCCAGCGTGGTGGCCAGCACGGTGCCAGTGGTGCCGTAGCGCGCCATGCACTTTTCAACCAGCGAAGCCGCCAGCACCAGCAGGCCGCGTTCGGTGTCCACCAGCGCGTATTCCAGCGCCGGGTTCAGGTTCAGCGCCTGGTTGGCGGGGATGGTCCACGCGGTGGTGGTCCAGATCACCGCGAAGGCGTCTTTGTGCAGCTTCGGCAGGCCGAAGGCGGCAGCCAGCTTGTCGGGTTCGGCGCACAGGAAGGCCACGTCCAGCGTCTGGCTCTTCTTGTCGGCGTATTCGATCTCGAACTCGGCCAGCGAGCTGCCGCAGTCAAAGCACCAGTACACCGGTTTCAGACCGCGGTAGACGAAGCCGCGTTCGATGACGCGCTTGAAGGCGCGGATCTGCCCGGCCTCGTTGGCAGGGTCCATGGTGGCGTAGCGGTGCTGCCAGTCGGCCAGCACGCCCAGGCGCTGGAAGTCGAGCATCTGCTGCGCGATCTGTTCGGTGGCGTAGGCGCGGCTCTTGGCCTGCATCTCGTCGCGGGTGAGGCTGCGCCCGAACTTCTTTTCGATGGCGTTTTCGATCGGCAGGCCGTGGCAGTCCCAGCCGGGCACGTAGTGCGCGTCAAAGCCGTCCAGCAGGCGCGCCTTGACGATCATGTCCTTCAGCACTTTGTTGACGGCATGGCCCATGTGGATGGCGCCGTTGGCATAGGGCGGGCCGTCGTGCAGCACGAACAGCGGCGCGCCGTGGCGCGCATCGCGCAGGCGCTTGTACAGGCCGCCGCCGTTGGCGGGGCTGGTGTCGTTCCAGCCCTTCACCCAACCCGGTTCGCGCTTGGGCAAATCGCCGCGCATCGGAAAGGGGGTGTCGGGCAGGTTCAGCGTGCTGCGGTAGTCGGGGGTACTTGTCGTTGGTGTGCTCATGGCGGGGTCTCGGGCCAGACCACGGCGGCGCTGCGCGTGCAGGCGGCGCGGTGGCCGGGTGTCTGGCGGGGCGGCTTGCCGGGGCAGGCCGCAGGTTCTGGACATTTGCCGCTGCGGGGCGGCCGTGTGTGCCGGCCGAGCTTGCGCAACGGCCCGGCGGGGTCAGCGCGGCGTCGTAATTCGGTCGCGAGAGCACTGCCGGACCACCGCTGCGTACGCGCGTGGGCCCTGGGGAGGAAGCGACAGATACGGGCTTATGGACGACATACCTTGCATTCTAAAGGCCGGGCGACTCGCGGGCACCCGGCTTGTGGGGGGTCATGCCGGGGTGCCGTGCAGCGCATGCCACTGCACCGCATCCTCGGTGTCGCGCGCGATGCCGTCGCGCAGGTCTTGAAGGGTTTCGTATTTCAGCTCGTCGTGCAGCTTGTGCAGCAGTTCCACGCTGACGCAGCGCCCATAGCCGGCTTCGACGCCCAGGCCCGTCGGCCACCGCAGGCAATGGGTTTCCAGCAGCACGCGGCCACCGTCTTCCACCGTGGGCCGCACACCCAGGCTGGCCACGCCGGGCAGCGGCTGGCTCGCCAGGCCGTGCACGCGCACGACAAAGATGCCGCTGGTGGCCGGCCGCGGGTGTCCAAAGGCCAGGTTCAGGGTGCGAAAACCAAGTTCACGGCCCAGCTGCCGGCCGCGGACGACGCGCCCGCTGATGCTGTAGGGCCGCCCCAGCAGTGCGGCGGCAAGGTTCATGTCACCGCCGGCCAACGCCTGGCGCACGGCCGAACTGCTGACGCGCAGGCCATGCACTTCGTAGCTGTTCATCCGCGCCACGTCAAAACCGGCGTCGGCGCCTGCCGCGTCCAGCATGGCGTAGTTGCCGGCACGCCGGGCCCCAAAGCTGAAATCGTCGCCCACCAGCACATAGCGCGCACCCAGCCGGGCCTGCAGCACGTCGGTGATGAAGGCCTGCGGCGACAGCGACGCGAAGCGCTGGTTAAAGCGCGCCAGCACCACCTCGTCAATGCCGCAGCGCTGCAGCTCCTGCAGCTTGTCGCGCAGCATGCTGATGCGGGCCGGGGCCATCTCGGGCTTGCCCGAGAGGCCGGCAAAGTAGTCGCGCGGGTGCGGCTCGAAGGTCATCACACAGGCCGGCAAGCCGCGGTGGCGGGCCTCGTTGGTCAACAGGGCCAGCATGGCTTGGTGGCCACGGTGCACGCCGTCGAAATTGCCGATAGTCAGGGCGCAGCCCGAAGCATCCCGCACGGCGGCGCTGCGCAAACCCAAGTGAATCCTCATGCGCCGATTATCGCGGCGGCTACCGCGGGGGCTTGATGGGTGAGAATCCCGCCCCGCGAGCGGCCATCTAGCCGGTTGGGCTATCGGGGTCTGACGGGAACCAGCGGGCCCCATCGACAAGCGTGCGGTTCTGCAGCACGTGCATCCCAGCGGTTGGGCACAGGGCACGGCGTGCAACTGGAGGTTTTCGTGAGGCAGCCATCGTGTTGAGAGAAGGCCCTGCTGGCGAGCCTGATCGACCGGCGACCATGCGCATTGAAGGGGGCCTGCGAATCACGGCACCGGAACGTTGCAGCAAGGGCGGCCCCCAGCGGCCGCTGGTCAGCTACGTCACCGTTGTGCGCAATGCCCGGCGCACGGTCGAACGGACTTTGGCCAGCGTGCGGGCGCAGCAGTGGGCCGCGGTTGAGCACGTGGTTGTGGACGGGTGGTCCACCGATGGAACCCGCGAAATCATCGAAGCCCACGCTTCGCAGATCGACTATTTCGTTTCCGAACCCGACAAGGGCCTGTATCACGCGCTGAACAAGGCGCTTTCCTTGGTCACGGGCGATCTGGTCTGCGTGCTCAATGCCGACGATTGGCTGACGCCAGACGCCGCTGCATTGGCCGCCCGTGCGTTCTTGAGAAGCGGACTGTCGGCTGGCGCCAACGCGCCGGTCATGATCATGACGTCAGCCTGGCTGCACAACGGCGGGCGCCGCAAATTGTGGTTGCCTGCTGCGCTGGACGCCGGGGCGTGGCTGCGCTGCCCCAAGATTTGTCACAACGGCGTCTATGCCACGCCGGCTGCGCTGGCGCTGGCTGGGCCGTACGACACGCGGTTGGGCATCGTCGCGGACACCAACTGGCTGTGCAGCGCATTTGATGCGGGTGTCAGGTGTGTTCACGTGGCGGCGCCCACGGTGCACTACGTCACCGGGGGCTTGTCCAGTGACTCTGGGCGGCATGTCCAGGAGTGCGCGCAGATCGTTGCACAGCGCTTCCCGGCGCTGGAGCCCTCCGAGGTCTGGACCCTGGTTCACGCCTTCTATCCGTGGGTCGACAACCTCAAGCCCTTTGCCGACCTGCGCCCCGGGGACCTGGGGCAGGCCCTCGAAGCGCTGCTTGCACGTCATGCGTCCAACCGGGACCTTCAGGTCAGTGCCATCGCCGCCGGTCTGGCGCATCAGCGGGGCCGTTCCAGCCGCGTACGCCATCGCGGCCCCCTGTCAGACAAGGTGCGGCGCGGTCTGTTGCGGCTCTGGTACGGCGCACAGTACCGGTTGGTAGGCTGAGCAGGGCGCCGATCAGGCTGCAGCGCCGGGGAGCGCCGTGCAAGGCGTCAGGCGAGGGGCTTGATCCCGGAAAGGACTTCTGCCCAGAAACCGCGGTCGCAGCGTTCCCATGCGTGGCAACCAAAGGGCAGCTTCTCTTGGTTCATGGCGAACATCAGGCGTGGCTCGACTTCGAAAGCGAATCCCAGCGCGACTTCAGGGGTTGGCACGCGGAAGTCGGGGAAAACGGCGGGTACCAGCATGCCCCAGAAAAAGTCTTCATTCGACGTTGGAAAGAACGGCCTGACGTTGTAGGCCAGGCACCACTCGTGCTTGAGTTTTCGGCCCCAGCTGCCGCTGCCGTTTTTGCCGCCAGACCTTGATTTGAGAAAGTTGGGTATGCGCCGCGGGGTGGACAGCACGCGCACAAAGTCCCCCAGATTTCTCAACGAAAACCCACCGTTGCCGACGCCGAAAAATTCCAACGGCTGTCGCGGTTGGCTGCCCCCGACGAGCCAGGGCGCACCGATGTACGAGTAACCGCGGCTGCACCAGGGTGTTAATTGGTCCGACAGCACCAAGGCGTCGGTCTGCGCAATCAGCAGGTGGCTGTAATCCGAAAAGCTGCGGTAGAAATCAGCCGACAACATCAAGGCGTTGTACCCCGAGATACCGGCAAAGAATCGGTTGTCGAAGGTCTTGAAACCGATTCTTGACCCATATCGCTGGCACAGGGTTTCCAGGTCGCTCGTCATGCGCGACGGTCCGATGAAGTACAGGTCATGCGGGCCCAACAGGTCGATCGTGCGCGCAATCGACAGTTTCTCCGCGTCAGACATTTCGGTCTTGTAGACCGGAATCGTCACGACAGGTCGGATGGACGTGTGATCGTCAGGCATGGCTCGTCAAACCCAGGGAATGGAAGAGCGCCCAAGTGTATGCACCCCGCTGCGCGTGTCCTGAAACCGGCTTCGCGGGCAGCTAACCGATGGGGAATCGTCGTGAAATCCCGCATGGGAACGCCCGCTACACTGGAATGACGCGGGTTGCAGGGTTGCTGAACGTATGAAGCTTTTCGTCATCGACGGGGGGATGGTCGAGCCGGCAGGTCTGCGCCAGCCTCTTGCGTTGCTGGACAACTGCTGCACCCAGGCACGGCCTGGCGTTCACCATGCGTGTTAGGGCCATCGCTTCCGATGTGCAGTCGCTGATCACGCAGATTCGTGTGGCCGTGCCTTTGCGGGCTGCGCTGTCGGGCCGGGGCGACTCATTCCAGTTCGAGAGTTACCCATTCGTGAGCCTGGCCGATCTGGCGCAAACCGATGTGCTGGTCGCGCAGCGTGGATGCACCCGGCGGCATGTGCGGTTGATGTTGGCCTCGCGCGCGCTGGGGGGCGCTGTCATTTGCGAAATCGACGATCTCTTGACCGAGCCTGCACCACACCTGGCCTACTACCAATCAATAGAACGTTCGCGAAAGTGGGTGCAGCAGTGTCTGGCTGCTGCGCATGTGGTGACCACCAGCACACCACGGCTGGCCGCAGCACTGGCGCCCTATGCTGACCACGTTGAAGTGGTGCCCAATTACGCGCACGCTTTGGCGCACCTGCCGCTGCCGCAACCCCAGCCGGGCGAGCCCTGCACGGTGTTGCTGGCGGCCTCTGACAGCCTGGCAGCGACCAGCCTGTACCCGGCATTGCGCCATCTGGCGCAGACCCGAGGGCCGGCCTTTCAGATCGTCGGGGTGGGGCGCGCCGGTGAAGACGCTGCAGCGGCTGGTCTGACGGTTCAGCGTCACCCGCTGCTGCCCAGAGACCGTTTTCTGATGCTCGCCCGCGACCTGCCCAACGTGGTGGCGGTCATTCCGTTGGACGACAGCCGCTTCAGCGCTTGCAAGAGCGCGGTCAAATGGTTTGACTATGCCGAGGCGGGCGTTCCCACCGTGACTTCGAATCTGCCGCCCTATGCCGATGTGATCGAGCACGGCCGAACGGGCTTGCTGGTCGACGACCACCAGCAGGCGTGGCAGGACGCGCTGAGCCAGGCTCTGGATGACACAGCCTGGCGCGCGCAAGTGGCCCAGGCCGCACGTGAGCAGGTGCGCGCCCACCATCACCTGGGGATTTCAGTGCAGGCCTGGGAGCGCGCGCTTCAGAAGGCCGTCGCGCTGCGCGACAGCGACCCCGTGCCCCAGAGCTGGTGGGGCGACTGGCGCAACCGTGTTGCCGGCCCCATTGACAGCACGATCGTCGGGCTTCGCCGCGCCAATCGACGCCGCCTGGACCTGCGGCGGGTGCGCAAAGAAGTTTGAAGCCTGTTGTCGTTTCCGGCCTCCCCCGGGTTCTGGCGGTGGCGGCCAGCGCCGGTCTGCCAACGCATCACTCCAACGGCGCGACATGGCACCAAGCGCCTTCCGCCAGGTCCGCGGGCAGGCTCCAAGGACCGAAGCTCACGCGGTGCAGGGACTGCACATGGTTGCCCACTGCTGCCAGCATGCGTCTGACCTGGTGGTAGCGGCCCTCACTGATGGTCAGCAGCAGTTCGCATGGACCGGTGGGCATGCAAGCCGATGCGCAGGCTGGTTTGGGGTCGTCCTTCAGCACCACGCCGTGCAGCAGCGCCTGCACCTGCGCCGGTTCGATGTCGCGTGCCGTGGTCACGCGGTAGACCTTGTCCACGTGGCGTTTGGGGTGGGTCAAGCGGTGCAGCCAGGGGCCGTGGTCGGTCAGCAACAGCGCGCCAGTCGTGTCCTGGTCCAGACGACCAACCGGCTGCAGCCCGCGGTTGCGAAACGGCTCGGGCAGCAGGCTCAGCACGCTGGGGTGGTGCTGTGGTTCGCGCGAACATTCAAAACCGGCTGGCTTGTGCAACAGCACCAGCAATCGGGCATGGAAGGGCCAGGCCTGACCCTGGACGCTGAACACCAAGCCATCGGTGACCAGGTCTTCCTGCGGGTCGTCAACCACCCGCTCGCGCACCGTGAAGGCGCCGCCGAGCACCAGCGCGGCACAGGCCCTTCGGGTGCCAAAACCCTGGGTGAAAAGCACTTCATCCGCGCGCATGGGCCGGCAGTGTCGCATCGAACTGGGCATGCACAACGCGCGGCAGCCGTCGCCTTGCTCGGGTTGCCCCGGGTGGCCGCAGCCTGGAAGTGCACTCAACATGGCACGATAGACATTCAACCAACCACAGAGGATGCAGATGCGTCGATCATCTTCAGGCACGAAAACTTCGGTGCGGCCTGCCATTTCCGTCATCGTCGCGGCCGGTCTGCTGGCCGCTTGCGGCGGCGGCAATGACGACCCCGTCGACGAAGTGGGCCAGAACGCCTGCCTGCAATACAGCACCACCGGCGCCGTGTACGACCCGGGCACGCCAGGGCAGAACGGCGCACCAGAAATCGCCACAGGGTTTGCCGCCAAGAAAACCGCCTTCTCGCGCAGCTTCATGGTGGTGGCGGCCAATCCGCTGGCCACCAAGGCCGGCTGCGAGGTGCTGAAAAAGGGCGGCAGCGCGGTGGACGCGGCCATCGCCACGCAGATGGTGCTGAACATCGTGGAGCCGCAGTCATCGGGCATCGGCGGCGGCGCCTTCATGCTGCATTACAGCCCGGCCACGGGCAAGGTCACGGCCTACGACGGCCGCGAGACGGCACCCGCCGCAGCGACGGAAAACTACCTGCGCTGGATCAGTGACACCACACGCACCACGCCGCTGCCCAACGCCCGCGCCAGCGGCCGCAGCATCGGCACGCCCGGCGTGCTGCACATGCTGGACGCGGCCCACAAGGACGCCGGCAAGCTGACCTGGAAAGAACTGTTCGACCCGGCCATCAAGATCGCCACCGACGGCTTCTCCATCAGCCCGCGCATGTTCGCCTCGGTGGCGGGCTCGGCCAGCAACCTGGTGCGCGACCCCGACGCCAAGGCCTATTTCCTGAACGCAGACAACACCGCCAAGGCGCAGGGCACATTGTTGAAGAGCCCCGCCTTGGCCACCACGTTCCAGGCCATCGCCAACGGCGGCATTGCGGCCTTTTACGGCGGCGCCATTGCGCAGGACATCGTCGACAAGATCGCCGACACCACTGGCGGCATCACGCCAGGGCTGACCACGCTGGCCGACCTGGCGGCCTACCGTTCCAAGAAGCGCGAAGCCATCTGCACGCCTTACCGCACGGTGTGGGTGTGCGGCATGCCGCCGCCCAGCAGCGGTGGCCTGGCGGTGGCGCAGACGCTGGGCATTCTGGAGAACTTCGACCTTTCATTGCACAAGCCAACGGCCATCGACGACAACGGCGGCAAGCCCATTGCCTTTGGTGTGCACCTGGTTTCGGAGGCCCAGCGTCTGGCCTACGCCGACCGCGACAAGTACGTGGCGGACACCGACTTCGTATCCCTGCCCGGTGGCAGCACCTCAGCGATGTTGGACACCGGCTACCTGCGCACGCGGGCCAGCCTGATCAACCTGACGCGCAGCATGGGCACGGCGCAGCCCGGCAACCTGGGCCCGGTGCCGCTGGGTCAGCACGGCCCCTCGCCAGAGAACGGCACCACGCAGGTGACGGTGGTCGACGGGCGTGGGCAGGTGGTGTCGCTCACCACCACCATCGAAAGCGGCTTCGGGGCCTTTCACATGGCCAAAGGCGGCTTCCTGCTGAACAACCAGCTCACCGATTTCTCGGCTGCACCCACGGACACGGCGGGCGCGCCCATCGCCAACCGGGTGGCACCGGGCAAGCGCCCGCGCAGTTCGATGGCGCCGACGCTGGTGTTCCGCAAGGCCACCGACGGCAGTCTGGGCGAGTTCCGCCTGGCCACCGGTTCACCCGGCGGCGCCACCATCATCCAATTCGTCGCCAAGACGCTGGTGGGTTTTGTGGACTGGGGGCTGGACGCGCAGCAGGCCACGTCGATGGTGGCCTTTGGCGCATCCAACAGCGTGAACACCAACGTGGGCGGCGAACACCCCAACGTGGACCTCAGCAACAGCGGCAACAACGATGCGCTCATCACGGGCTTGCGGGCGCTGGGCCATACGGTGAACACCGCTGCGCAGAGCAGCGGCATCGGCACCATCGTCAGGCGCAGCAACACGCGCGGCGACTTCTATCTGGAAGGCGGCGCCGACCCCCGTCGTGAAGGCGTGGTGCTGGGCGACCTGTACAAGCCAGCGAACTGACGCGTTGGCAGGACCAGCCGCTTCCCGCCCGGGGGAGCGGGTCTGTCAGGCGGCTGGAGTTGCGGCGCGCACGGCGTTGCGAATCGCCCGGGCCACCGCTTCGGCTGCCATGGCGCCCAGGGCGCTCAGGTCGCCGGGCTTGCCGCTGGTGCCCGTGGCCAGAGCGAAGAATGTGTCGCCGTCGTGAGGGGTCAACGGGCTCACTGCACGGGCCAGACCGTGGTGCGCAAGACTCGCCAGTAGCGTGGCCTGTGCCTTGTTCAGCAGCGCGTCGGTGGCCAGCACGCCGATGGTGGTGGCCATGCCGGCCATCACATGCGCCGGCCCTTCGCCGGCCAACAAGGCCTGGGTGGTGCCCACCAGGCCTGCGCCTTCGGCGTCGCGCGCACCCGCCAGCACCAGGCCGTTTTCGTCCAGCACGTCGCCAACTGCGTTGACGGCCACCAAGGCCGCCACCGTGATGCCGCCCACACGCACCGAAGCCGTGCCGATGCCGCCTGGGGCTGCACGCTGCGGGCCGAACATCTTGCCCACCAGCGCGCCCAGGCCGGCACCCGCTTTGCCCTGCGCAGGAGGCTGCGTGCCGGCCGCTTGGCAAGCAGCGTAGCCGGTGCTGGCGTCGGGGCGGATGCGTGGGTCTCCCAGCCACAGGTCGAACAGCACGGCCGCGGGCACGATGGGCACGCGCGCGGGTCCGACTGCGAGGCCATGGCCCCGCTCGTCCAGCCAGCGCATCACGCCGCCAGCGGCGTCCAGGCCGAAGGCGCTGCCGCCGGTGAGCAGCACGGCGTGCACTTGCTGCACGGTGTTCTCGGGGCGCAGCAAGTCGGTTTCTCGCGTGCCAGGCGCGCCGCCGCGCACAGCCACACCGCAAACCACACCCTGGGGGCACAGCACCACGGTGCAGCCGGTGGGCCGGCCGCTGGCGGCCGCGTGGCCCACCGCGATGCCTGCGACGTCCGTCAAGGCGCCCGGGTAGAGCAGGGCGGCAGTGGTCACCGGAAACCTTTGGTGCTGCGCACGGGCGGTTCGCCTTTCAGGTGGCTGGTGGTATCGGCGCAACCCGTTGAACCAGCGCACTGCACGGTTCACAGTCCAGCGCGCTGGGGCACCCGATTGCTCAGGCGAAAACGCCTGCCGTGTCCTGCATGCGTGCCGACACCTCACCCAGGTGGTGCAGCGTGTCGCCCAGGCTGAGTTCCAGCATCGTCAGGCGCTTGAAGTAGTGGCTGGCCGCGTATTCGTCGGTGCAGCCGATGCCACCGTGCAGCTGAATGCACTGCTGGCCCACGTAGCGCATGCTCTGACCCAGTTGCACGCGCGCCTGGCTGACCGCGCGGCGCCGCTGGGGTGCGGGCTCGCCCAGCTTCAGGCTGGCGTAGTAGCTCATCGAGCGGCCCAGTTCCAGCTGCATCTTCACGTCGGCAATGCGGTGGCGCAGGGCCTGGAAGCTGGCCAGCGTGGCGCCGAACTGCTTGCGCGTGTTCATGTACTCGACGGTGATTTCCACCAGGCGGTCCATCAGGCCCACGGCTTCTGCGCACTGGGCGGCGATGCCGGCGTCGGTGGCGGTTTCCAGCAGGCCAAAGGCGTCTTGCGACAACAGCGTGGCGGGCGTGGATTGCAGCTTCACGTCGGCCGCACGGCCGCCGTCCTGTGTGGCGTAGCCGGCCACGTTGGCGGCTGCGCGCTCCACCAGGAACAGTGCGATGCCGGCGGTGTCGCCCACCGCGCCCGAAACCCGCGCCGGCACGACGAAGGCATCGGCCTCGTCACCACCCGGCACCATCACCTTCGCACCGGTCAGCGACCACGTGTCACCAGCGTTCTGCGCGGTGGTGGTGACATGGTTCAGCCGGTAGCGCGCCGCGCGTTCCTGCAAGGCCGGCACCACCAGCGCTTCACCACCGGCCATGGCCGGCAACCAGCGCGCCTGCACGTCGGCCGGTGCGGCTGACAGCAGCGCCGGCGCCATCAAGGCGGCAGCGGCGTAGGGTGCGTTCACCAGGCCGCGGCCCAGTTCTTCGCACACCACCATGGCGTCCACCGGGCCCTGGCCCAGGCCGCCGTGTGCTTCGGGTACCACCAGGCCGGCCAGGCCCAGTTCGGCCAATTCGCTGTAGACGCCGCGGCTGGCGCCGCCGGCCTTGGCCAGCGCGTGTCGGCGGTCAAAGCCAAAGCCCTTTTCAACCCAGCGGTGCACGGCGTCGCGCAGCGAGGCCTGGTCTTCTGTGAATTCAAAGTCCATGTCAGTTGCCTCTTATGCGTTCAGGAACCCAGCACGGTTTGCGCGACGATGTTGCGCTGCACTTCGTTGCTGCCACCGTAGATGGTGGTCTTGCGGAAATTGAAATAGGTGCCGGCCAGAGGCAGCAGGTTGCCGGGCACGGCCAGGTTGCCCTGCCAGCCGGCTTCCATCGCCTCGAAGATGTAGGGCTGCGCCAACGGGCCGGCGGCCAGCATCATCAGTTCGGTGTAGCGCTGCTGGATCTCGCTGCCGCGGATCTTCAACAGGCCGGCCACGTCCAGGCTCTGCTTGCCGCTCTTTTCGGCCGACAGCACGCGCAGCACCATCATTTCCAGCGCCACCACGTCCACTTCCAGCAACGCAATCTGGTCGCGGAAACGTTGGTCGTCGTAGACGCCTTCGGCCTTGGCAATGCGCTTCAGGCGCTCCAGCTCGCGCTTCGCGCGGTTCACGTCGGCGATGTTGGTGCGCTCGTGCGCCAGCAGGTGCTTGGCATACGTCCAGCCCTTGTTTTCTTCGCCGATCAGGTTCTCGGCCGGCACCTCGACGTCGTCGAACCATACCTCGTTCACTTCATGCTCGCCGTCCATCAGGATGATGGGGCGCACGGTAATGCCCGGGCTCTTCATGTCGATGAGCAAAAAGCTGATGCCGGTCTGCGGCTTGCCTTCGCTGCTGGTGCGCACCAGGCAGAAGATCCATTCGCCTAACTGGCCCAGCGTGGTCCAGGTCTTCTGGCCGTTCACGACATAAATGTCGCCGCGGCCTGTCGTCTTTCTTTCGGCCTTGCACTTCAGGCTGGCCAGGTCACTGCCCGAGCCGGGTTCGCTGTAGCCCTGGCTCCACCACACCTCACCGCTGGCTATTCCAGGCAGAAAGCGTTGCTGCTGTTCCGGTGTGCCAAAGGCCATGATGACCGGGGCCACCATCACCGGGCCAAAAGGAATGACGCGCGGCGCACAGGCCAGCGCACATTCTTCTTCAAACAGGTGCTTCTGGATGGCGTTCCAGCCCGGGCCGCCAAATTGCTGCGGCCAGCCCCAACCGAGCCATCCCTTTTTGCCCAGGATCTTGGCCCAGCGCTGCAGGTCGTCGCGCGACAGGCGCAGCGCGTCGCGCACCTTCGCTGCAAGGTCGGCCGGCAGGTTCTGCGCGACCCATTGGCGGATCTCCAGGCGGAAGGCTTGTTCTTCAGGCGTGAAACTCAGGTCCATCGATGGGTTCCTTGGAAGGGGTGTTGGGTTTTAGCACGACCGTGCTATTTCGCAGGCCGCTGCAGGGACAAAAGAACCGTTCGGTCAGCACCACAGGGCCCGCGGTGTGCAAAAAGCGCGGCCTCAGCGCAGCTGCAAGCGCATCTCGTCGTTGTGCCGTTGCATCTGGAAACGGCTCAGAAAGCTGTTGCCCAGCAGCAGGAAGGGCATGGGCTGGGGCAACACGGCGGCGCCGACTTGGGTGATTTCCACCTCGCCGACACGAACGCGGTTCAGCATGACGATCTGGACCGGGACCGGGCCGTTGGCCGTCTGGCTGACACCGGCCCGGGCATCGGTCAGGTCCACGCCCAGGCGCTGCGCTTCGTCGCGGCCCAGGGCCACCAGCGTGGCGCCAGTGTCGACCATGAAGCGCACCGGTTTGCCGTTTACGGCACCAAGCGTGGTGAAGTGGCCGCCGGGGCCCGCCGACAGCACGATTTCGCGCGCTGCGGCACGGGGTGGCTCAGCGCCCAGCTGCGCCGGCGAGCCGCCCACGCGCAGCTGCAGCCGTTGGCCGTTGAATTCCAGCTCGGCCACGTCGCCCGACCAGCGGTTCAACTTCACACCGGCGGCAGCAGCCCCCAGTGCCAGGGTGTGCGGCTTGCCGTCGATGACGAGCAAAGCGCGGTCGCCCATGCGCCCTGCCAAGGCCACGCTGGCAGCCGGTGTGGCCTTGGCGGTCTGGCCGCGGGCGGCGCCAGCCAGCACGGCCAGGCCGGCGGCCAACGCGCTGCGCCGCAGGGGGTTCATGAACGGAAGTTGTTGAACGACAGCGGCACCTCGGGCAGCTGCTTGCGCAAGAGCGCCATCGCAGCCTGCAGGTCGTCACGCTTGGCACCGGTGACACGCACCGCGTCGCCCTGAATCGCCCCCTGCACCTTCAGCTTGCTGCCTTTCAGTTCTGTCTGGATCTTCTTGCCCACTTCAGCGTCCACGCCGGTCTTGATGGGCACCGCCTGCTTGAGCTTGTCGCCGCCCAGCTTCTGCGGCTTTTCGGTCAGGTTCAGGAACCGCACATCGACGTTGCGTCTGGCCAGCCGGGCGAGCAGCACGTCGCGCACCTGCTGCAGCTGGAAGTCGCTGTCGCCAAACAGCGTGAAACTGCGGTCTTTGGCGCTGGCTTCGTTCAATTCCACGGCAGCGCTGGAGCCCTTGAAGTCGAAGCGGGTGCCGATTTCCTTGCTGGCCTGTTCGACCGCATTGCGCAGTTCAACCAGGTCGGGCTCGATCACGGTGTCAAAACTTGGCATGGTTGTCTCATCGTCTGCAGGGCAGAAAGCGGTGAAAATTCTCTCATGCCCACCCCAGAAAACGCGGCCCCTGCGTCGCCCCCCTTGAATGTGCAGCAGCGCGCCAGCCTGCGCAGCCACAACACCTTCGGTTTGCCTGCGGTGGCCAGCACGCTGGTGCGCATCACCAGCGACGCCGATGTGCGCCGCGTGGTTGACCACCCCGTGTATGGCACCGCCCCGAAGTTCATCCTGGGCGGCGGCAGCAACGTGGTGCTGACCCACGACCTGGACGTGGTGGTGCTGAAGGTGGAAATTGGTGGCCGGCGCCTGGTGGCCGACGACGGCGACGCCTGGGTGGTGGAAGCCGGTGCCGGTGAGCCTTGGCCTGGCTTTGTGGCGTGGACGCTGGAACAGGGCTGGCCCGGCCTGGAAAACCTGGCGCTGATACCCGGCTCGGTGGGCGCCAGCCCGGTGCAGAACATCGGTGCTTATGGCGTGGAATTGAAGGACCGCTTCCATTCGCTGGACGCGGTGGACCTGGTGACGGGCCGCACGGTGACGCTGGGCCCCCAGGACTGCCGTTTCGGTTACCGCGACAGTGTCTTCAAGCAGCACGGTTTTGGCGGCCTGGCGGGCAAGTCGGTCATCACGCGGGTGCGCTTTCGCCTGCCCAAGCCGTGGCAGCCCGTGGTGGGCTACCTGGACCTGGAACGCAAGATGGCCGAAACAGGCCAGCACACACCGACGGCGCAGACCATCTTCAACTGGATCTGCGCCATACGCTCGGCCAAGCTGCCCGACCCGGCGGTCATCGGCAACGCGGGCAGCTTCTTCAAGAACCCGGTGGTCTCCGAAGAGCAGTGCCGCGACATCATCGGGCGCGACCCGGAAATCGTTCACTACCCCATGCCGGACGGCAGCGTGAAGCTGGCTGCGGGCTGGTTGATCGACGCCTGCGGCTGGAAGGGCAAGAGCGTGGGCCGCGCTGGCGTATACGAAAAACAGGCCTTGGTGCTGGTGAATCGCGGTGGCGCCAGCGGTGCCGAGGTGGTGACACTGGCGCGGGCCATTCAGGAAAGCGTGTACGGGCGTTTCGGGATTCGTCTGGAGCCCGAGCCGATCATCATCTAGAGGTAGCGCTCGTGTGCCGCCGTCCAGTGGTGACGACGACACCTCGCCAGCTGTCGCGGCGATGGCGCCAGCGCATCAGGTGGGCGTGGTCACCGGCTGGGGCTGCACCAGGCCCATCGCCACCAACGCATTCCACGTGGCCTGGGTCTGGTCGTGAAAGCGCTGCACGAGGCGCGCGATCTCGTGCGCGGGCAGGCTGGCAGCGCCCTGCTGAAGCGCTTGCGCGGTGGCCGCCAGTGCAGAAAAACCCAGGTTCAATGCAGCGCCTTTGACCGCATGCGCGTTGGCGCGCAGGTCCAGCGGCTGCCCGTCACGCACGGCCGATCGAAGCCGCTGGGTGGTCTGCGGCGCCTGCTCGAAAAAGCGGTGTGCAAGCATCGCGTATTGGCCTTTCGACAGCGCTTCCAGCAGTTGCCGAACCGCCGCTTCGTCCACCAGGGGCGGCGCCGGCTGCGTGGCTTCGGTGTCCGTGCCGGGCTCGGCCCCGGACCCCGCGCCCGTGATCTGGGCCGCATCGGGCTGCGCCCCTGGGGCGTGTCGCATGGCCGGGCTTTCAGCGACCACGGCCTCGGTGCTGGCGGGCCCCAACGGGCCAAAAAGACGCCGCAGTGTGGTGGCCAGGGTTTCGGGCTTCATCGGCTTGCTGAGAAAACCGTTCATGCCCGCCACCATGCACCGGCTGCGGGTTTCTTCAAAGGCATCGGCCGTCAGCGCAACGATGGGCACGGTGGACTTGGCGGTGTCGTGCAGCGCGCGAATGGCGCGCGTGGCAGCGGCGCCGTCCAGCCTTGGCAGGTGCAGGTCCATCAGCACGAGGTCGAAGGTGTGATCGCTGGCGGCGGCCACCGCGGCCTGCCCGTCCAGCGCAAACGCCGCTTCATGGCCCATGGAGCGCAGTGTTTCGTCGATGAACATGCGGTTCACCGGGTGGTCCTCGGCCACCAGCACGCGCAGTTTGCGCGTGGGCTGCGGGGCCGAGGGCTGGGGCTTGGCGGCGGCGTTGACCGGGGCTTTTACGGTGACCAGCGGCAGCAGCATCGTGAAGCAGCTTCCCTGGCCGGGTTGGCTGCGGGCGATGAGATCGCCGTCCATGGCGCGCGCCAGCTTGCGCGAGATCTCCAGCCCCAGGCCTGCCCCTTGGGCTTTGCTGATGTTCGCAGCGCGGCCTTTGCTGGACCGCTCGAACAGGTCGGCCACGGCTTCTGCGTCCATGCCGTCGCCGGTGTCCGTGACGCAGAATTCCAGTGACCGGACCTCGGCGTGCGAACCCCGCACCCGCAGGTCCAGGGCCACCGCCCCTTGGCGGGTGAACTTCACGGCGTTGCTGAGCAGGTTGAACAGAATCTGGCGGACCCGCGTAGGGTCCAGCCGCACCTGTTCAGGAACGTCGGGCGCAACGTCGATGTGGAACGACAGGCTGCGGGCCATGGCCTGGGGGCGCACCAAGGCTTCCACGTCACGCAGCATGTCTCTCACGTCAATCGTGCCAATAGCCAGGCGCAGGCGGCCGTTTTCCAGCTGCGACAGGTCAAGAATGTCGTTCAGCACCGACAGCAGATGGTCGGCGGACTCGGTGGCCGTGCCCAGATAAGCCTGTTGCTGGGTGCTCAGGCCGGTTTCCCGCAGCAGTGACAG
Organism: Burkholderiales bacterium; assembly: GCA_043717565.1. Classification (GTDB taxonomy): domain Bacteria; phylum Pseudomonadota; class Gammaproteobacteria; order Burkholderiales; family Burkholderiaceae_C; genus Rubrivivax. The sequence goes on from JAYSXE010000034.1 coordinate 20,319, forward strand.
CATGCCCATCAAGCCGTGGAAAGGCGTGCGCAACTCGTGGCTCATGTGCGCCAGGAATTCGCTCTTCGCGGCACTCGCGGTTTCGGCTGCCTTCTGGGCCTGGCGCAACTGCTGCGTCATGGCTTCCAGTTCTTGCCGGCGATCGCGGCTGCGCTTCAGGAGGTTGAGCGCCACCGCCGCAAAAGTCAGGGTCAGCATGGACAGAAAGGCCGTCAAGCCCAAGCCCAGCACGTTCTGCTCCCGCACGGCTTCCGTGCGCTGTTCTGACATGCGGGCCACCTTGTCGGCCGCATTGAGCGTCAACGCGTGTAGGGGCGTGCCCAGCGCGCGCAAACGCGGGAATTCTTCAGCAACGAATTGGCGCGTGATCGGCCGGCGCGCCGGGGAACCAGCGGTTTCCGGGCCCGTGCCCAGCACGGAGTCGGCCCGGTTGATGAACGCGTGCGCCTGCTCCAGCGTGGCCTGGTCCTCGGCGTTGTCGGCGGTCAGGCGGGACACCTGGCCGGCTTTCAGCAGCGCAATGCGGCTGACCCAGATGTCGTAGCGCAATTGCAGGTTGCGTTCGTCCAGTGGTGTGCGGTCGTCGGTGGCCAGCTGCCACTGCTGCAACAGCCGCTGATACTCGAATTCGGCCTGGTAGATGGCGATGACACCGAACTCGGGTGACGCCTCTACCGTCTGGCGCAAAAGAGAATATTGCCGGGCCTGCACCAGCAGCGCTGCCAGCAGCACCACCAGCAGCGAAAAACCGGTCAACGCCAGTCCCGATAGGCCAGCGCGAAGGGAACGCTGCGGGGAACTGGGCTCGGTCACAGCACCTCGATGGACTTCAGCTGCCAGACTGCACGTGAGTAATACACGGCACTGCGCAACTCGGCCTTGGACTGGAATGGGTACATGATGAACAGTGGCCCTTTGTCGCGCACCGTCATCGGTTTTCCGTCCAGCAGCCGTGCCACGATGACGTCATGCTTCAGCGTGTCGCTGACCGGCATCTCGGCCCGGAAATCATTCAAGGCCGTCATGCGCAACGAATCACCATGCGCACCGCACAGCGCCAGAACGTCGCGCAGCAGAGGGCCGGTGAACGACCGCGATTCCACGTACCAGGGGGTTTCGGTCACCAGGGTGGTCTGCCGCAACGTTTCCAGCAGCGCCATGTCCATGACGGTGTGAGATTCTGCGTTGGTCTTTCGCACCTTGCCCGTCACCCTCAGGATGACCGGCCCGGTGGGCGCCGACAGCGCAGCAGCCGTGGTGGCCCCGAAGCTGCAAAACGCGGCGAGCCCGGCTTGCAAGCAGCGCCTGCGCCCAGGCTGGATGCCCGCTGAACTCGATGGTTGCTGGGTTGGTTTCACAGGTCGGCGAGCCCCTTCAACATGCAACGCCCCTGAAAGGTGGCGTCGAAATCGTTTTTTTTATTCACCAGAGCCCAGACCTTATGCAACGGTGCATGTCCAGCTCAACGTCGTATTCTGTCTCAACTGGCGGTGGTGGCTTCAGCCGCCTTGCATCATGTCACCCAGTTCAAGCCCGGTCAGGGCCTTGGCCTGACGGGCCAGCCAGTACAGCATCCCCATCATCATCAACATCGACGGAATGGCGATGATGGGGTAGCTCAGAAGGGTCAAGCGCCCCAATTCGGCATTGAAGGCCTCGGTTCCGGCCGGGCTGATGACCACGGCGCGCGTGAGAAAGTAGTTGGCCACCGCCGAGAAGAAAAAGGTGCCCGCCAGCATGACGGTCCCCTGCCTGAGCCGCTGCTCGAACTGGTTGGCCGTTCCTTTGAGGTCCAGGGCCTTTTGCACCCGTTCGACGTCGAACAATGACGCGTTGAACACCATCAGGTGTATCAGCGGCTTGCGGGTCCAGGCCGAACCCATGATGACGAGGCCGATCAGAGTGGGCACCGCGGCTTCCTTCACGGCCAGCCAACCGGCGTCGAGCTTCATCAAGCCGATGCCACCCGTCAGCAAGGTACTGAACACGCCCAGCGCGGCCAGCCAGTTGAACTTGTGGCGCCGCCAGGCGTCCCACACACCCCAGGCCAGGGGAAATGCCAGCGCCAGCAGTAAAGCCTTCAACGGTCCCAGGCTGGTGTCCGCGCTCAACTTCATCAACACCAGGGCTGGCAGCAGGATGGTGACGCCGATTTCGACAAAGGCGTTGGGCTTGGACGGTTCAGTTTTCATAGGGCCCCGAGGCTAACAGCGTGTACCGGCCGGTGCTTGGCTGCAGTTCACGAAGCGCGCTTTGACGCCCCTTATTCGAGGGGTGTCAACGTCGGTTGGACGGGTCGGCACGGGTACCGGCGCAACGAAGTTGAGGGGTCAGGCTGGTATCGTGGATTCACTGAATCAGGAGTTTTCCGATGTCGAATGCCGCCGCTTTCGGCGAACTGATGCGCTCACACCGTTCGATCCGCAGCTATCTGGACCGGCCTATTGCGCCGGGGCTTGTGGACGACGTGCTGGAGCAGGCTCTGGCGGGCACCTCTTCCAGCGGCAACCTGAACATGGTGTCGGTGGTGAAGACGCAGGACGTGCAACGCAAGCAGCGGCTTTTCGAACTGCACGGCGAGCAGCCCATGGTGCTGCAGGCGCCGCTGGTGCTGACGTTCTGCGCCGACAGTTTCCGCACCCGCGAGTGGCTGGCCCTGCGCCAGGCACGGCCGGGCTTTGCCGATCTGGTCAGCTGGCACACGGCGGCCTTCGACGCCATGATCCTGGCGCAAACCGCGGCGCTGGCCTTCGAGAGCCACGGCCTGGGCATTTGCTACATGGGCACCACGCTGTTCCGCATGCGCGGCATTGCCGACTTTCTGGAACTGCCGCCCAACTGCCTGCCCGCCACCAGCCTGGTGGTGGGTTGGCCAGCCGAAGCGCCTGCGCAGCGGGACCGCCTGCCGCGTCAAGCCTGGATTCATGAAGAACGCTACGAGCGGCCCAGCGCCGCCGCCATCCACGAACGCTTCGCCGCACGCGAAGTGCGTGGCAAAGAGCGCTACCTGGGGTTCAGCCCGCAGATGGCCGAGAAGTGGAGGGATCTGGGGATCGAAAGCCTGGCGCAGTACTACACCAGCAAGATCAAGTACGACCCCGACCGCTTTGCAGAGTTCTCGGCCGAGATCGAAACTTTGCTGCGCGAGCGCGGTTTCTGGAACTGAATTCACCTTGCGCGCCACGCCCTGAAGCTGCGCCCTGACGCCACGCCCTGACGCCACGCCCTGACGCCACGGTAGCGCTGCCAGGCCGCGCGCAGCGTTACACGCGTTCGATGATGAGTGCGATGCCCTGGCCCACACCAATGCACATGGTGCACAAGGCGTAGCGGCCGCCGCGCTGGTGCAACTGGTTCACTGCGGTGGTGACCAGGCGGGCGCCGCTGGCACCCAAGGGGTGGCCCAGCGCGATGGCGCCGCCCCAGGCATTGACGCGCGGGTCGTCGTCTTGAAGACCCAGGTCGCGGGTCACGGCCAAGCCCTGGGCAGCGAACGCTTCGTTGAGTTCGATCACGTCCTTCTGCTGCAGCGTCAAGCCCGTCAGGCTCAGCACCTTGCGCGTGGCCGGCGCCGGGCCAAAACCCATGATGCGCGGCGCCAGGCCGGCGGTGGCCATGCCCAACACGCGGGCCTTGGGCGTCAGGCCGTGGCGCTGGGCGCCGGCGGCGCTGGCCAGCAGCAGCGCGCAGGCGCCGTCGTTGATGCCGCTGGCATTGCCGGCCGTGACGCTGCCGTCGGGGCGCACCACGCCCTTCAACTTGGCCAACGCTTCGAGGCTGGTTTCGCGCGGGTGCTCATCGACGCTCACCACCACGGGGTCGCCCTTTTTCTGCGCAATGCTGACGGGCACTATCTCGCGCGCCAAATGGCCTTCACGCTGCGCCTTCACGGCGTTCTGCTGGCTGCGCATCGCCATGCGGTCTTGCGCCTCGCGTTCGATCTTGAAGTCCGCAGCCACGTTTTCCGCCGTCTCGGGCATGCTGTCTACGCCATACAGCTCTTTCATGCGCTTGTTGACGAAACGCCAGCCGAGGGTGGTGTCGTAGACGGCATTGCTGCGGCTGAACGCGGTTTCGGCCTTGGGCATGACGAAAGGTGCGCGGCTCATGCTTTCAACGCCACCGGCGATGACCAGGTGCGCTTCGCCGGCCTTGACGGCGCGCGCTGCCGTGCCCACAGCGTCCATGCCGCTGCCACACAGACGGTTGATGGTGGCGCCCGGCACGTCTTGCGGCAGGCCGGCCAGCAGGGCGGCCATGCGTGCCACGTTGCGGTTGTCCTCACCAGCCTGGTTGGCGCAGCCGTACAGCACGTCGGCCAATTCGTCCCAGTTCACGCCACGGTTGCGGTCCATCAGCGCCTTGATGGGCAGGGCGCCCAGGTCGTCGGTGCGCACGGAAGACAGCGCACCGCCATAACGTCCGATGGGCGTGCGGATGGCGTCGCAGATGAAGGCTTCGGGGGTGCTCATGGCAGTGTCCTTGCGGGCTTGAAGGGTTGTTGATTCTGCGGGTTGGCTTTGGTAGGCCGGGCGGGCAGCGTGCAGGGCAGCGGTTGGCGCCTCTTGCCCGGTGGCTTCAAGCCTGCCGCAGCAGCCAGGGGCTGGTGCGGTAACGCTCGCCGCGGTATTCGGCGTCCAGCACCCGCAGCACGTCCATCACACCCGTGGCGCCCCAAGAGGCCAGCCATTCGAAAGGCCCAGCCGGGTAGTTCACGCCCAGCTTCATGGCCGCGTCGGCGCCCTCGGCGCTGCACACGCCTTGCAGCACCGCATCGGCCGCTTCGTTCACCAGCATCGCCACGGTGCGCGCCACCACCAGGCCCGGTGCGTCGGCCATGGGCAGCGGGCTGAAACCCAAAGCGGCCAGCCAGGCTGGCGCCTGCGCGGCCCAGGCGGCCGAAGTGCCGCGGGCCAGCGCGTAGGCCAGAGCCGTACCTGGCGGCGCTGGTAAACGCACTGGGCGGTCGAAGACAGCCACGTCAGTGGATTGCAGCACTGCAGACAGTTGGCCCGCACGGCGGCCGTCGGTCAGCACCAGGCGCGCGTTGTCGATGCTCAGGCCCACCCAGGGGCTTTGCGAATGGCGCGCCGGACCCCAGCCTTGCGGGGCCAGCGCCCTGGTGGCGGCCTGTTCCAGCCAGTCGGAAATGGGGCCCGTGCCATGCACCACAACTTCTGCGGCCGTCTGGGGTGCCGGGTGCACGGCAACGGGCAAGGCGGGTGCACCGGCGGGGTAGCTGTAGAAGCCGCGCCCCGACTTGCGGCCCAGCAGGCCGCCCGCCACCATCTCAGCCTGCAGCCCGCTGGGCACGTAACGCTTGTCGAAGAAGTTGGCAGCGTAGACCGACTGCGTGACGGCGAAGTTGGTGTCCTGGCCGATCAGGTCCATCAGCTCGCAGGGCCCCATGCGAAAACCCACGGCCTTCAGGCAGGCGTCCAGCACCTCGGGCGTGGCGGCACGTTCCTGCAACAGCGCCAGCGTTTCGGCGTAATACGGCCTGGCGATGCGGTTCACCACGAATCCCGGCGTGCTGGTGGCGTGCACCGGCGTCTTGCCCCAGGCCTTGGCCAGATCGAAGATGGCCTGCGCCACATCGGGGTTGGTTTGCAGGCCCGACACCACCTCCACCAGCTTCATCAGCGGCACGGGGTTGAAGAAATGCATGCCCACCAGGCGGGCTGGATGCTGAAGACCGTGGCCCATGGCCGTGACGCTGATGCTGCTGGTGTTGGTGGCCAGCACCGCGGTTTCGCCCAGCAGGCCTTCCAGCTGCTGGAACAGGGCGCGCTTGGCTTCGAGCTTTTCCACGATGGCCTCCACGGCCAGCTGCGCGTTGGCCGCGTCTTGCAACTGCGCCACGGGCTCGATGCGCGCCAGCGTGCTGCGCACCTCGTCGCTGGACAGGCGGCCCTTCTGCGCCAGGCCGTCCAGCGTGGTGGCCAGCCGGGCTTTCGCGGCGGCCGCAGCGCCTTCGCTCAGGTCAAAGAGGTAGACGTGATGGCCGGCCTGAGCCGCCACCTGGGCAATGCCGGCGCCCATGATGCCGGCGCCCACGACCATGATGGGGGCTGCGCTGAGGTTCAAGTTCATGCCTGTAGTGTGCCTGCGCCGTTGCGCGCGCCGGCCAGGGGCGTCAACGGGCGAAGCGGCTCAATAGGTTTCCAGATGCAGGCGGCCTTCGCGCTTCATCGCGGCACCCGTTTCGCGCCAATCCAGGCCGGCCTGCGTGGCAATGTCTTTCAAAGCCAGCACCACGCCTTCTTCCATGGCCTTCAGCCCGCACACGTAGAAGTACGCGTTTGGGTCGGCCAGCAGTTTGGCCACGTCGGCCGCACGCTCGCGCATCGCGTCCTGCACGTAGCGCTTGGGTTGGCCAGGGGTGCGGCTGAAGGCCAGGCTGATGTCGATGAAGTCCTTGGGCAGGCTTTGCAGCGGGCCGAAGTAGGGCAGTTCTTCCTGCGTGCGGGCGCCGAAGAACAGCATCAGCTTGCCGCCTTCGAACTTGCCGCTGGCACGCAGCCGGCGCCGCCATTCGGTCATCGCACGCATGGGTGCGCTGCCGGTGCCGGTGCAGATCATCACGATGTGGCTGCGCGGCTGGTTGGGCATCAGGAAGCTGGCGCCGAAGGGGCCGATGACCTGTACGCTGTTGCCCACCTTCAGGTCGCACAGGTGGTTGCTGGCCACGCCGCGCACCGGCTGGCCCTGGTGGTCTTCCAGCACGCGTTTGACGGTGAGCGACAGGTTGTTGTACAGCGGCCGTTCGCCATTGCGCGGGCTGGCAACGCTGTACTGGCGCGGGTGGTGTGGGCGGCCGCTGTTGTCCAGGCCCGGCGGGACGATGCCGATGCTCTGGCCTTCCAGCACCGGAAAGGGCAAGGCGCCGAAGTCCAGCACGATGTGGTGCGTGTCGTATTCCGTGCCCACCTGCGTGACGCGCACGTTGCCAGTGACGGTGGCGGTGATCGACTTGTCTGCCGCCTTCGGGCCGTACAGGTTGGTGTAGGCATGGGCGGCCGACCAAGGGGGCAGTTGCGCGCCGAAATCCCCGCTGTTGAACGTGTCGGTGGGGCGCGCTGCACCCAGGTGCATGGCCGCAGGCGTACCCGCCTGAGCATCCGCCATTGCGCCTGCTTCAGCCAGCTGTTCCGCTGGCAACTCAGCCGGCAGCGCTTCCCAGCCCAGCTGCGCCTGCAGCGAATAAGCCTGTGCCTTGGGCACCGTGCGCCAGTTGTCGATCGACCCCGTGGGGCACGGAGAGATGCAGGCCATGCACAGGTTGCAGATCTCGGCGTCCACCACATAGTTGGCGTCGTCGTGCGTGATGGCCTTCTGCGGGCAGATGGACTCGCAGGTGTTGCAGCGGATGCAGATCTCGGGGTCGATCAAGTGCTGCTTGATCACGACAACCTCAGAAGCGCCCATAGACCGAAACCCCCAGCGAAAAGATGAAAACCTAGTTGAACCGGATGTAGTCGTGATTGACGGGCTGGCGGTTGATGCCCATGACGGGCGGCGCGATCCAGTTGGCGAATTTGCCCGGCTCCACCACGCGGCCCATCAGGCTGGCCACGTAGGCGCGGTCGCTGCCGGTGGGCAGCCACTCATCGACTTTTGCGTTCCATTCGGCTTCGCTCACCACCCGCCCGTCTGGCGCCACCTTCACGCCCGCCAGTGCACCGATGTTGCGGTGGAAAGCCTTGTGCGGCGTGGTCAACCGGATGGGGATGCCCGCCTTCTCAATGACCTTGTTCCAGCGCCCGACGCCAGACACGCTGTCCTTGATGAAGTCGTCGCGCAGCACCTCGTTCAGCGCGTTCAGCATGGGCACTTCCTTTTCCACCAGCTGGCCGCCCACCACGTTCAACACGCGGTAGGTCTGCCCCCGCAGCTGGTGGTCGTCCTGGCGCTTGCCCTCTTCATAACGGCCTTTCAGCCCGGTGCTGTAGAAGGTGGCGGCGTTGCTGGACTCGTCGGCGCCAAACAGGTCGATGGTGACGCTGAAGTGGAAGTTCAGATAGCGCTGGATGGTGGGCAGGTCGATCACGCCGGCCTCGCGCAGCTTCTTCGGGTCATCGGTCTTCAACTCGTTCATCGCCGCGCAGGTGCGGTTGATGACGCGGCTGATGCCCGATTCACCCACGAACATGTGGTGCGCTTCTTCGGTGAGCATGAACTTGGTGGTGCGGGCCAGCGGGTCAAAAGCGCTTTCGGCCAGCGCGCACAGCTGGAACTTGCCGTCGCGGTCGGTGAAGTAGGTGAACATGAAAAAAGCCAGCCAGTCGGGCGTCTGTTCGTTGAACGCCTGCAGGATGC